>JBEBHO010000097.1:0-4621 GCA_040081095.1 Nitrospira sp. | reverse complement strand
GAATAGCGCCGTGGAAACGGTGACCCGTCTCCTGGACATGGGCTGCGACCCCTTCAGCTTTGCCGATGCCATGCTCGGCGTGCTCGCCCAACGGTTGGCTCGTCGTATCTGCAAAGATTGCAAGGAGCAGTATGTGGGGACACCGGAAGAATACGAAGAGCTTCGGCAGGGCTATGGCGCCGAGCGCTGGGACAAACTGGGCATTAAACAAGACAATACGTTCCGTCTCTCGCGCGGGAAAGGGTGCGAAGTCTGTAATCGCACTGGCTATAAAGGACGCGTGGCACTCCACGAACTCCTGCTGGGATCGGACAACATTAAGCGGATGGTCCAACAGAAAGCCCGCACCGAAGACATGCTTCACTGTGCAATGGATGAAGGCATGACGACCCTCGTCCAGGACGGCATCCAAAAAGTATTGCTCGGTCAAACGTCGTACAAAGAAGTCAAAGCCGTCGCCATCAAGTAGAATGACGCCCCCCTCATGCGGAGCCTCTTGCGCACACAAGAGGCTCCGCAATCCCCTCCCCCACTTTCTGCCTTCGACAAAATCAGATACACTAGCGCCATGAATCTCGCTGCATCGATACAGAGGCTGCTCGTTTTGCTTATGCTTCTCTCCGCCTCGGGCTGTGAGACCGCCGACCACGTCCTGACAAGTGCCGAAAAAGTGCTCGGCAGCCAAACGGGAAGAACCGTGGTCAGCATTGCCGGAGGCAAAGATCCCAAACAAGTCCTCAAGGAACACACCGACGCATATCAGCGCGACCCTGAATCAGTCCTGCGCGATATACGGACCTTACAGCGCGACTTCCAAACGATCATGACGGCATTGACCGGTCGCGTCCGGCAAACATGGGGCGAGAAAGAAATTAAGGTTCCGGAACAGAAGAAATACGTCAAATACACACAGAATTATATGAGCCGGGCCGTCGTCGACTTCGATAGCGGAACCATCGTCATCGAAACCCTGGACGACACATCGCCCAAAGACAGCTTGAAAAATGCCATCGTCACGACGCTCCTGACACCGGACGATCCTCGATCGGTGGATCTCTTCTCTGACAAAGCCGTCACCCTCACCAGCGACAAGTCGCCCTATCTCTTGGGCCTCGTCCTAGATCAACAGGGACAGGCCATCAAAACTCCAGCGCAAGCCGATGCCTTCGCCACGTTCACCGTTGAGAACCACGCTAAGCCCCGAGCTGTGGATCAAAACGGCATGTCCAAACAGGCCTTGCTTGCCGAAATCAAGATGGTGGCCAACTTCTCGAACCGGCAGGCCGAGAAATACCGAAGCACCGTCACCCGATTCGCCGAACAGTTCAAGGTCAGTCCGAGCCTGATATTTGCCGTGATCCGGACGGAGAGCAACTTCAACCCCTTCGCGGTCAGTTCTGCGCCGGCCTTTGGGCTGATGCAACTGGTTCCGAGCAGTGGAGGACGCGAAGCCTACCGAAAAGCCAAGGGCAAGGACACCATCCCTTCCAGAGACTACCTCTTCGACCCTGACAATAATATCGAGCTTGGCAGTGCATACCTCAATGTCCTGTCCTACAATCTACTGGAGCGCATCGAGAACCAGACCGCCAGGGAATACTGCGTGATCTCTGCCTATAACACCGGCCCGCGTAACGTGTTCAAAGCATTTGCACCGGATCAAACCGCCGCCATTAACCAAATCAATTCGCTCCAGCCACCAGCCGTGTATGACCGACTACGAGCTCACCTACCCTATCAAGAAACCCGTGACTATCTCGCCAAAGTGGTTGGCTTTCGCAAACAATTTATTGCCTTGCCTGGCGAGAGCATCAAGTAATCGCTGCTGAGCCTTCTCTGACCGGCCCGAAACAGTGCTTTCACGCTGCACGCAGTGGTTGCCGGTCGAGATACTACGCTCGCACAATGGCCACTCGGGCGGAGCAGGAACAGCCGACCGCGGCCATGCCGTTGCCTGCAATCTTTTCACATTGTTATTCGCGTAGCTGAACACGGGAGCAGTGCCAATACACGACAGGACGGCTTGCAGTCTCTACGTGGGCACTCATTTGCAGATGCAGGAGGATTCGACCGAAGGGGAAGTGCTTATCGCGCTTCTTTTGAAAGCACCGTCATGTACCGGCGCAATCGTCCGTGGGACGTGGCCGTCAGCCGCTGAAAGGCCAGCCCGTAGGTCTGATCTTTCGTCCATCGTACCGTGGCGACAGCGATTTCCGCCGGGGCAGCTTGCCGTGGAAGCCGAATCAGCAAGGACACCTGATCGCCTGGCTTGATCGGAGCCTCCGTGCTGACCCGCATGCCCCGCAAGGAGAGATCGTACACGACTCCAGCATCATGAACAGATTTTCCAAACCAGCGCTGTTCATCACGCCAGGTGAGCTCGCAGGCAAATGGAGTCGGAACGCGAACTCGCGGATGCCGACGAAACTTATTGAGCATCGCTGCGCGTGATGTGCTGGTCGACATAAGCGAAGCCTCCGTTCAGACTGTATCGTACCCCCTCCCCTTCACAAATAACTTTTTCGATATTGATCGCGCCGATTCACTCCACGGCCCATGACACTTTCAATAGAAGCGCACGTGATCAACAGCCGTGACCTGATGCGTAGTAGGCATAAAAATCCCTATGGGGGAATATTATGCTCAGCACGCAGCAAACCCTTCGGCAACTGCGCCATTCGGCGTGCATCCTAAATGAATCGCCGTGGCATGAAAGTTGGACATGATATCGGCCATGATGATCCAGCATATGCTCCAGCTGCTGACACAGGATGTCGCTCCTTTCGGCTCCCTTTCGGCTCCGCTGATTAGCTGGATCGGCTCCGCCGGTCTGACATCGTTTTTCCTCTGGCAAATCATTCGGCTCTACCAGAAGTCCGCGCAGACAGCACAACCCTTCGCTCGCGTAACTCGATGCCTTTCACAATTGGCTCACGAACGTCAGAAGCTCGACCAGGACAGCTTGACACTCCCTCCTCTAGGAACGTCGAAAGCCAAGCGCCAAGAAGGCCCTCTGCACTTGGACCGACGGGATGGAAAGGATTTGCACCTCATCGACACGGCCTTCCAGAGAGAACCCTGGCTGGCCCCAGCCTGGAAGCAATACCGAAAAACGCTCGTAACGGAACAGGTCGCCTGGTACGTGGAACCGCGCATATTCAGCTCCCGCTCCGCGCAAGACCTATTCTCACTCGAGACCATCTTTAGAGGAAAGCTGAATCTGGCCTGGTATCAACAAGTACCGTCCCTCCTGACCGGAATCGGACTCCTCTTCACATTTATCGCGCTGTTGGTGGGACTCAGCAAGCTCCACGCCGATGGTCATGGCATTGCCGGCATTCAGGGCCTCATCAACGGCCTTGCCGGGAAATTCCTAACCTCGATCGTCGGGTTAGTCTGCTCAACGCTGTTCACCCTGCTGGAAAAACCGCTCCTGTTTCGTTTGCTGTCGGCCCATCAACAGTGCATCCACCTGATCGATGACCTCTTCCCAAGAAAAACGCTCGAGCAAATTCTGGAGGGAATGACCGGATCACCCCGCCGACCTCACTCCATAGAACAGCCCTCACGGTACTCCGGTCCCATTCCCTACGCGCAGACCGCATCCGACGGGCTCGCACAACCGTTGAAAGCCATGACCCAGTCTGTGGACGCATTGACGCGCGAGCTTCGTGCGCGGTTGCTGGCAGAAACGACCCCATCGGTCAAAATTCCAACTGAGGCAATCGTCGAGGCCTTCGCCCCATTGATTGAACAGCTCACCGTGGCCTTGAAGCAGTTGCCCTACCAACAGGAGCCGCGACCGGCCCCGGCTTCGTCAGCCACCGACCAGGTCAATCATCTGGTTGATGATCTGACAGCCAGAATCACTGACTCCCCCTCTCTAGCATTGGCGAACAGTCCTCGACAATCTCAGGGATGGTTCCAACGACTTCGAACATCACAACGCGTGCCCCGTATCCCTTCGGACATCTCTCGCCGCACGCCCCCAAAACCGCACGAAATACGATGACGTTTCCTCTGCCGTTCTTGGCATAACTAGAAAGTACGACCCATGCGTCCCAACGACTTCAACTCCCACTCGACCAGCTCTCATACGACCACCTCCGGCCTCATGGACCTCATGACCTCGCTGGCCATTATTTTCGTCTTACTCCTTGCTGCCTCTCTCGCCCCTCAAGCCGCCCACGACGACCCAACGGACGCGCCCACGCCCCCACAGGCCGCCGTCCCCAATCCGGCTGCTCCGGCGACTCCCAATATCCAAACTCTGCTCCACGAGCACTTTGCGCAATATGGCCTTTCCGTCGACGAAGACCCGCACGATCCGCTCCTGATGCGAATCGTCATCCCTGAAAACCTGCTCAATTTCGAGTTTGGGAAGAGTACCCTGACCTCACAAGCCGACCGTTTTCTTATAGACATGATGCCGCGCTATGCAGCCTTGGTCTGCGGACCGTTTGAGTCTCACATCGATTCAGTGGTGATTGAGGGACACACCGACGACCGAGGCGACGACACCATGAACTTGCGATTGAGCCAGGAACGCTCCTTCCGTGTGATGACGAAAGGCCTCGAGGTCATCGACCGTACGGAGCCAACCGTCTCACCGTGCTTCCAA
>JBEBHO010000196.1:0-17263 GCA_040081095.1 Nitrospira sp. | reverse complement strand
CGGGAGCGGCTCGTCTTCCGGTAGCGGGGCGACGTTCGGCACGACGAAGAACATCGAACGGGTGGCATCGGGGGCGGTTGAAGACAGCTTGAACGCCTGCATGGCGCGGATTCCCAAAGACGCGAGCGCCGGTCAGAAGATGCTGGCGGAAGAAAGCTGCCGCCGCGACCAAGCCAATCGCCGCTAGAGCTTTGTGTTGTCGTAAGGCGGCGCGGGCAGGCGCGTCGCCTTACTCTGTCCGCTTGCCCGTCCGCCGCCTCCGCCGCAGTGCGTCACGTTCAGGCAGACTTCCGCCGCCGCACGATGATGGCCTTGACGGGCTTGCGGGCCGGTTTCGCGGAGGGACCAAGATCTTCGATCAGTGCCCGCAAGGGTTCCGCCACTGACCAGGCTTGCGCATAACATCCGCGCGGGTGGTGTGGCGCCTCGGCATCGAAGATCTCCGACACCTGCCCAAGGCAGGCCTCGCTCAGATGGGCGTCGAGTCCATTCAGTAATGCTCTTGCCTCCTTGCGCGATTTCGCATTCCGGCCGAAGCTCTTGATCCAGGCCGTCACCATGGGACCCAGGAGGAACGGCCAGACGGTGCCTTGATGATAGGCGCTATCCCGCTCCCGCACGCTTCCTTCATAACGAGGACAATAGCGCGGGTCGTCCGGCGACAAGGTTCGGAGCCCGACGGGCGTGATGAGTTGCGCTTGCACCAGCCGGAGGATCTGCTGCGCGCGATCGCGCGGGACCAGATCATCGACCAGAGAAATGGCGAAGAGCTGATTGGGTCTGAGCGATGCATCGTTCCCTTCCGGCCCGTCGATCACGTCATACAGGTAGCCGCCTGGTTCGTACCAGAATCGTTTCTGAAAGGAGGCGATGGCGCGATGCCGGTCAGCCCGGCATTGATCGGCATAGGCCTTGTCGCTGAATTGCCGTGCGAGTCGTTCTCCGACTTCCAAGGCTCGCACCCAGAGCGCTTGAATTTCGACCGGCTTCCCATGCCGCGGCGTCACGACCCACTCGCCGACCTTGGCGTCCATCCAGGTCAACTGGGTGCCGGGTACGCCGCCGGTCATCAAGCCGTCGTGGTCCATGCGAATGCCGTAACGTGTACCGCGTCTGTACCCATCGAGAATCTCTTTGATGGCAGGCCAGGCCGTGGCGCGCACGCGAGATTCATCCTGTGATGCGGCGAGATAGCGATCGATGGCATGGATGAACCAGAGTGACGCGTCGATCGTGTTGTACTCCGGCTGCGCGCCGGCGTCGGGGAAGCGATTCGGGATCATGCCGTCTGAGACGTGGGCGGCAAAGGCCGCGATGATCTGCCAGGCGACCTCGAACCGACCGGTGACCAGGCAGAGCCCCGGCAACGAGATGAAGGTGTCTCTCCCCCAATCGGTGAACCAGGGATAGCCGGCGATGACCGTCTGCCGATCGCCTCGCTCAGATAGATAGGCGTCTGTCGCATGCCAGAGTGACCCGGCCAGCGGATCAGCGAGAGGGACGGATGGTGTGAGGTGCTCCCGGCGCGCCCGTTCACGTGTGACGAGAGCGGGGACATTGAGTCTGTCGATGGGTTCGCAGGTGAGGGCCAAGGTCTGAGCCGATCTCGATGTGAGATCGAACGTGAACTCTCCGGGTGACCACCAATCTTCGACATGGTCGAGTCCGCGTGCTTGCTCAAGAGGGAACTCGATCTGTCGATACCACTCGGGGGCATGATGATAGTCGCCGGCATGGAAGGCTCGCACGGGAGGGAGATCCGGATAGGGTTGCCAGGTGACGGTCCCTGGTCCGATCGAGGTCTCCGTCGACAGGCTTCCATTTTCCTGATGGGTCGCATGGTAGTCGCGCCCGGTGAGTTTCGGTCTCACCCGAAGCGTGGCGCATTGGTGTTTCTTCCCGATCAGCGTCCATCGAACGATGACGAGATCGCGCCCGTAGGCGGTGAGGATTTCACGTTGGATGGTTGCGCCGTTGCAGTCGAAGACCCAGGTCGGCCAGGGATCCGTTGAAAAGCCGATACAGCGCTCATAACCGCGCGGATGAATCGAACCGGGATAGCAATTCGTGGAGAGCGGGAAGGATTGCCCGTCGAGTTCGAGCCACTCCTCCAGTTGATTCACCAGCACGACCCGCTCGCCCGGCGGTGTGCGCGCGGTCAGTAAGAGCGCATGATACCGGCGAGTATTGGCTCCCGCGACGGTGCCGGATGAGAATCCTCCACGTCCGTTCGTCTCAAGCCATTCGAGACTCAGGGCGTGATCGAGACGTCGGCAGTCTTTGGATGAGACGTTCATTCTTGGGTCTGAGGATGCTCAAAATGACCATTCAACAAGGCCGCAGGAGAGTCGAAACCGGAGGCGTACCCTCGGGGGTACGTTGAGGATTGGGACGATCCGAGAACGCCGTTGGTGGGCATTTTCAGCACCCTCACTCTCCGCTCTGCTGAATCAGTTTCGCAACCAGTCCGGTCCATCCCGTCTGGTGGCTCGCGCCGATGCCGGCGCCGTTGTCGCCATGGAAATATTCATAGAACAGGACATGGTTCTGCCAGTGAGGGTTGTCCTGGAATGTCGATGTTTCGCCGAACACGGGGCGCTTGCCCTTGGCGTCCTTGAGGAAGATGTGCGTGAGCCGGCGCGACACTTCCGCGGCCACCTGCCAGAGGGTGGCCTGCTTGCCGGAACCGGTCGGATACTCGACCTTGTACTGGTCGCCGAGGAAGTAGTGAAACTTCTGCAACGATTCAATCAGCAGATAGTTGACGGGGAACCAGATCGGCCCGCGCCAGTTGGAATTGCCGCCGAAGAGCCCGGTGCCGGACTCTGCCGGCTCATAATCCACGCGATGTTCATGGCCCATCACGGTGAGCACATAGGGGTGGTCTTTGTGGTAGCGCGAGAGGGCGCGGATGCCGTAGGGCGAAAGGAATTCCTGTTCGTCGAGCATGTAGCCGAGCACGGAGCGCAAGCGATCGCGGTTCACGAGCGAGAGAAAACGCCGGACGCCTCCGTCATACGATTGTGTTTCGAGATGTTGGGCGAAGTCCGGCCGGTTCTCGATAAACCACTGCATGCGGTGTTTGAATCGCGGCAGGCTGTCGATCAACTCTGAATCGAGCGTCTCGACGGCGAAGAGCGGGATCAGCCCGACCATCGACCGGACTTTCAGATGTTTGTTCTCGCCGTTGGGGAGGTGCAACACGTCGTAGAAGAAGCCGTCCTCACGATCCCAGAGCTCGATCTTCTCCCCGCCGATGTTGTTCATGGCGCGGCAGATATAGACGAAGTGTTCGAAAAATTTGCTGGCGACATCTTCGTAGGCGCGGTTATCCCGGGCGAGCTCCAAGGCGATGGTCAGCATATTCAGACAGTACATGCCCATCCAGCTGGTGGCATCTGATTGCTCGATGTGGCCGCCGGTCGGGAGCGGCGCGCTTCGGTCGAAGACGCCGATATTGTCGAGCCCCAGAAAGCCGCCTTGGAAAATGTTTTTCCCGTCGGCATCTTTGCGATTGACCCACCAGGTGAAATTCAGCAGCAACTTGTGGAAACAACGCTCCAAAAATCGCCGGTCGCCGATGCCGTGCCGTTTCTTATCGATCTTATAGACGCGCCAGGTTGCCCAGGCATGGACCGGGGGATTCACGTCGCCCAATGCCCACTCGTAGGCGGGAATCTGTCCGTTCGGATGCATGTACCATTCGCGCAGCATCAGCACGAGCTGCTCTTTGGCAAACGTCGGATCGACCAGCGCGAGCGGGATGCAATGGAAGGCGAGATCCCAGGCGGCATACCAGGGGTATTCCCATTTGTCGGGCATCGAGATGACGTCGGCATTGTAGAGGTGGCTCCAGTCGGCGTTGCGGCCCCCCAGACGCTCGCGCGGGGGTTCCGGCATGCCGGGATCGCCCTTGAGCCAGCGATTGACCTCGTAGTGATAGAACTGTTTGCTCCAGAGTAGTCCGGCAAATGCCTGCCGCTGGACGTGGCGCGCGTCCTCTGACAGCGTCGCGGGCGCAAGACAGTCGTAGAACTCATTGGCTTCTTGCAGGCGCGTATCGAAGACCGTGTCGAAGTCCTGCGTCGTGAATCCCGGAGTCTCTTCATCATTCGTAAAGCGCAGACGGATGGTTTTAGTCGCACCGGGCGCAAGGGTGAACACATAGTGGGCGGCGGCTTTGGTTCCGATGTGGTCAGGATTCACGGCATCCTGATCGCCCTGCACGACATAGTTGTGGAATCCGTCCTTCACGTACTGGGCGCCATCCTGGTCGCCATACAGCCGCCTGGTGTTCGTTTCATTTTCTGTGAAGAGCAGCGCCGGCTGTCCCTCGCAGAGTAATCGCCGTGTGCCATAGTGATCGTGATTCGTCTCGATCACGCTCAGGTGCGGGCGCTGCTCGCCCTGTTTCAGGCGCGGGCGACGGATATCCGATCCCCAGGACCAGGTATTACGGAACCAGATGGTCGGCAGGACGGTGAGCTCAGCCGGCTCGGGCCCCCGATTGATCGCCTGGATCCTGATACAGAGATCTTCCGAGGTCGCCTTGGCATATTCCACGAACACGTCGAAGTAGCGGTTGTCGGCAAAGACCCCGCTATCGACCAGCTCAAATTCAGGATCCTGGCGTTTCCTGCGGCGGTTCTCCTCCACGAGCTGGGCGTAAGGGAACGCGGCCTGCGGATACTTGTAGAGATATTTCATGTAGGAATGCGTCGGCGTGGAATCGAGATAGAAATAACACTCCTTCACGTCTTCGCCGTGATTCCCTTCGTTGCCGGTGAGGCCGAAGAGACGCTCCTTCAATATGGAATCGTGTCCGTTCCAGAGGGCGAGGGCGAAGCAGATCATCTGGTGGCGGTCGCAAATTCCGGCGAGCCCGTCCTCGTTCCAGCGGTAGGCGCGGGATCTGGCCTGATCGTGGGGGAAGGCTTCCCATGCCGTGCCGTGCGGACTGTAGTCTTCGCGCACAGTGCCCCAGGCCCGTTCGCTCAGATAGGGGCCCCAGCGTTTCCAATGGCGCTGACGCTGGGCATCTTCATCCAGACGTTGCTGTTCAGCCAGGACTGGCGGTGGAGAAGGGGGCGGGGTTTGACGAGGAGAGGCCATACGACTCCTTCGGTCAAAGCGGTATGAAACTAGAGTTGGCCGAACGCTAATGGACGTGTAGCAGGCTAGCCCGAGCGCCATTCCTAGTCAATCGTTGCTGTCGTCGATGTGAGGAAAATTCAGGCGGTGGTGGGGCGGCCAAGAGAGCGAACGAAACGGGTCCAGATGACCTGGTCGAGTTGTTGGCGGGCGATGGTGGGGAGGCGAATGAATTCGACGCCGAAGACTTGGCCGCGGACCCAGCGAACCTTGCCCAAGTCAATGGCGAGCGACGGCGAGTGGTCGGGCAGGAGGACATTCAGCCGGATATAGCTGCCGGAGAGCACGGTGCGATCGCAGGCGATGGCGCAGCCGGATGCGGACAAGTCCGTCAGCGCGCCTTCGCCCACAAAGGGCGCGCCCCCGAAAATCACGGGGTAGGTAACGGGAAAGCGATCGGTAGATCGGGTCTGGTGCCTGTGAGCCATGCGTGCTCCGAGTGGATCGGAACAGCGTAGCCGGTTGATTCAGCTCACGCCTATCCCTCGGAGGAGGGGCTTGTGGCTTGGAGAGGCCGCGGGATTAGGGTGTCTTAGCCGGCGGTTCGAAGGGGGCTGGCGCTGGGCGTTCGAGATGTTCGAGGACGTCCTGCTTCAGCCGTGTTGGCTCTTCGATCCGGTTATCGCGCTGGATGATATTGAGCTCCTTCGCTTTCCGTTGGCTCAGATCGGCGATATCGTTTTCGTCCCGGATAAGATGGGGGGTCAGAAAGACGAGCAGATTCAGTTTCTCCGTTTGCTTGCTTTGGAACCGGAAGAGCCAACCCAGCCAGGGGATGTCTCCGAAGAATGGCACCTTGCGCTCACTGATGGTGATGTTGTCCCGAACGAGGCCGCCCACCACGATGGTTTGGTTGTCCCTCGCGATGGTCGTGGTTTCCATTGAGCGTTTGGTGGTGGTGGGGCCGACCGGGATGGACGCGGTTCCTGATCCGATCGTCTGGGCGACGTTCTCGGCGATGGCGGTGATTTCCTGTTTGAGCTCCAGGCGGATCAGATCGTCTTCCAGGACTTGGGGAGTCAATTCCAGCGTGACGCCGACGTCTTTTCGTTCGATGGTGACCAAGGTCCCGCCGGTAATGCCCTGAGCCTGTCCGGTGGGGAAGGGGCGGTTTTCACCGACGACGATTTTGGCTTTCTGGTTATCGGCGGCCAAGACCTGAGGCGTCGAGAGAATGTTGGTGTCCGTGAGACTCATCAGCAGATTGAGAAAGGCGCGGATGTTGACCGTGTTGAGGACGGTGATGGAGCCGCCCGAGGCCACGCCGCTGATGGTCTGGGCAATGGCGGCCAGATCTTCCGGCGCGCGATTCAATCCCCCGATGCCCTGCAAGGCTCCTGATTTTCCCGATCCGATCACCTGCAGCGGATCGGTGCCGATCTGCCGGAGTCGATCGACTTGCACTTCCAGGATCACGGCCTCGACAAAGACCTGTTTCCGGCGGGTGTCCAAATCGCGAATGACCGATTGGATCCGGCCATAGGCTACTTTGGTGGCGCTGACCACGATGGAATTGGTGGCTTTGTCGGCAAACACTTGGACGGGGGCTTCAAATTCCGTCAGGGGCCGCATGGGTGGCCTGGATCCGGGGGCTGTTTGCGCGACCGTTTGGGACCGGGACACGAGGTTCGTCAGGACGGCGGCCAAATCGGTCGCGTTGGCATGCTTGAGTTTGTAAACATAGACGCCGCGTTCCGGCGGAAGTTCTCCCATCGGAACGATCTGATAGACCGCCCCCTTGGGCACGACGGCAATCCGGCTGACCT
The DNA here is from genome assembly GCA_040081095.1 of Nitrospira sp. GTDB lineage: Bacteria > Nitrospirota > Nitrospiria > Nitrospirales > Nitrospiraceae > Nitrospira_D. The sequence goes on along the minus strand of JBEBHO010000196.1, from coordinate 10,346 downwards.
CCAGCGCGGCGACAAACATGCTGTAGGCCTGATCCGGGGTGACCTTTGTCGGCGAGAACACGGAAATCTTTCCGCCCAGCTTCTTGATCGCCTCGTCTAGGACGAAATTCTTACCGGTTAATTCGCTGATGAAGCGAACGAAGACCGGAATTTCCACCTCATTGAAGTCGAGCGTGATTTTTCCTGAAGCCGCCGCCGCGGTCTCCGCATAACTTGTCGGGGGGCACGGCCAGGCGCAGAGCGCCAGCGCCATCACAAGCCGGAGGCTTCCGTGGAGAATGCGTCGATGCGCGTTTGGCAATCGGTGAGTGAGCACGCAACCTCGTAAGGTGTTTGGTCGATGGAAGGGACGACCTCTTTGATCTGCAAGCTATCACACGAAGCTGCGTGAGACAACTCAAGTAGGTGTTTTGGAAGGAGTCTTCCCGCGAGATTCGCGTCGCAGGCCATACGGAATCGCGAGTGCGAGAGACAACTATTGGTTGTGGTCCTCGCTATGGAAGAGGACTACATGTCAGCGCGTCTCGTTTTCGCCGTCAGTGAAGGTTGCCGGCGCGACGGCGACTTTCACGCCATTGCGCAACTCGTCCGACGAGTGCTCTGGATTCATCCGGGTGGGTGAGGGGCAGAGTTTTCCACGCGCGGCACTCATGGCTAGCGACTTTCCGAAGTTTTCCGCGACGGCATGCTTGAGGAGCAGCCATAGATCATCATCGAGGTCATCGTAGCCTTCCACCAGTGTGAGCAGCTCGGCCAGCGGGTGACGGCCTTGGGCCAGCGCGGTGATCTCTGGGTGGGGCTCAGGGCCGGCATGGTCGCGAATGGCTTCACGCAATGTCCGTGATTTGGCCTGGCATTCGCTGAGCGGCGCGAAGTCCGGCTGATCGCGGTGAACCAGCGAGAGCAGTCGATCGAGGATGGTCAACGCTCGCATGCGCCCCTTTTCCTGCTGCGCGCGTTTGCGTTGGGCTTCTGCGGCCAGTTGCAGCAGCGCTTCGAGCTCCTTCATCGAGCCGATCTCTTCTGCCGCCGGATTCTGGGTTTCCGACATCAGTCCGACCAGTTCGATCGCCCGCGTCCGCAGGTCTGTAAAATTGCGGCGAGAGGCGGCGATCTCTTCGATCAAGCTTTCAGAGGGCAGCGTCCCGGTCGTACGAACTTGCTCAGCGACTTCCGAGAGCCGTTGTCCCAGCTGCTCAAAGCTTTTTGTGACGAGAGAAAAATCCTGCAGGAGATCGGTGTGTGATGTGTCCATGGATGTCCTCCCTCGGGGTAAAAGATCAATCGGTCAAGATCTGGAATGTGGTCCGTCTCTGTTCTGTGCCGCTGAGCTCACGTGACTGAAATGGTGGGGCGACATCACCAGGGATGGGTCGAAGAGACAAGAATTGCGAACGCGATGTGCAATCAGGAACAACGGCGTAGGCATACGGATGGGTGCCCGGCGCGGCTGACAGACATAATTTTGGGGAGCGATCAGACATTCATGTGTGCCATGCGAGGGTAAGCTGCACACTAGTATGAGCACAAGGCTGATGCATCATTGTCCATACACGAGGCCCAGTCAATACATCTCTTTGATTATTATGGCTCTATCGATATTTTCCAAACGACCCTAGAGAGGGTTATTGATGGGGCTGGTAGCAGGGGTGCGGGTTCATTTTTCAAGAATCCGCCAGGTGGTCAACAAGAAGGGAGCCATGGTGTGGAATGGCCTACGAGGAACCGACGTCATATTGAACCAATGAGTGGCACGGAACCTGCGATCTTGCACTCGCAAGAAAAATGTCTGAGCGGGGTGGATGCGACTTATGGTTTGCGCAGATTCACCCGATAAAAGTAGGAACGTGCGAAACACCAAGGCGTAGGGTAGGGATGGACTCTCAGCGGCTTCAAACTAAAGTCCAAGCATTTGCCAATCGACTTCTTGAAGAAGCCAACGGCGATCCGGTGCGGGCGCTCGGACTATTAGTCCTAGTTCTGGAAGATTCCGAACTGGAGTCGGCAGATCATGCCCATCGGTTGGTTGCGGAGGTTCGCAAAGTCCTGCTTCCTCAAGACTTTTCCGAAGCCGGTCCAGCGGTTCAGCATCTCGCCGGACATCCTTCCTGGGAAGGCGTTCAGCACTGTTTGCGTTGCGGAAAAGTATTGAGCAAGAAGACACAGGGAGAGGGTATCGCATTCGAGTCGGGATATGTTTATGAGGTTGGTTCCCGTTTTACGGTTGACGATTGCGACGAATTCGAAGCCTGCCAGTAAGGACGACCGTCCTCCACTAGTTCTCCTTCGTCCCTTCTATCCGTGTGATCGATCAGATGTATGCGGAGCAGCGAGTCGCTAGGCCGCTTCGCCTTGGGTTGCAGCGTCCAACCCGCGCTGATCTTTCACGAACAGGCTTCCCTTGTGCGCTTTCGCCAGCTTCTTGAGCTCTGACGCGATCTTGCTGACATCGCCGGGATGATCGATGGCGCGGTGGCTGTTGGTGACCACGGCAATCGATAAGCTCATCATGGGGAATTGCTCGCGGTTCCCTTTCCGGTCGACGGAATCGATGTAGCCTTGCAGCCGGTCGTCCCGATCGTAGAAATCGGGAATCACGAGATCGAATCGCTTAATCACCGTTTCGCAAATGGCGTCGATGCGATCGGGATGGCTCATGAAGACGAAGTCATCGCCGCCCACATGACCGACAAACCCTTCGGTTCCCGCAAGCTCACCGACGACCGTGGTGAGAATGCGGCAGGTTACGACCAGTACTTCGTCGCCCCGTCCGTATCCATACCGGTCGTTAAACGATTTGAAATTGTCGATGTCGAGGTAGGCCAGCGCAAAGGGCTTGCCGCTCTCAATACGTGCCGTGGTTTCAAACAGGATACTGGTATTGCCGGGAAGGCGGGTGAGCGGATTGGCATCCAGGGAGCGGGTCAAGCGGCTCAAGCAGAGGCGCACCCGGTGAACGATTTCGTCCGGGCGATAGGGGAGGCAGATATAGTCGTCCACGTCGACCGTTCCCCAGTCGACATCATTGAGGCGGATGTCTCGAATTAAAACGATCAGCGGCAATCGTCCTAAGAATGGATCGTTTTTGAGGTGTCTGGTGAGAGATTCTACAGACCGCCCGCTGGTTCCCTCAGCCGCTACAATGACGTGCGGGGGATCATGGACAAGTTCATGCAACGCGAGGGTCGTCAAGTCTCCGGCTACGACCTGGAAGCCGGCTTTCGTCAGGAGGCCGGAAAGGAGCGCAATCTCCTCAGGGTCGTTGTGAAGAATCAGGACGCGTTGGGTTGCGGCAGGCTTCGTCATAGGTAGTCGTCGATTGCGAGAAATTCTTCTGAGGCCCTTGCGATGCATCCTGCGAGGGAGTCTGCATCCAGCCCAACCAGATCCCAGGCCTGCCGAGAGAGTGGCGGAACCCATTCGTCTCCGGGGTTGCCGCAGGCCATGCCTTTGACGAGCACATCCGCCACGTGCACGACGGCCGTCTGCAGCTGGGCATCCTGCGCGGCGCCTGGCTGGTGATGGAACAGAATCGGTTCGCGGAGGGTCACGGGTAAGTGCCAGGCATTGGCCAGCCAGCCGCCGACCTCTGCGTGAGAGACCTCGTACAACTGCTGTTCAACCTGCATCATCGGGCGCTCTCCGGATGGATTCGCGGCCTGAATCTTTTTCCCCACATCCGGCCATTTCACATACAAAATCACTTTGCCGATGTCATGGAGCAATCCTGCGACAAAGACTTCTTCCGCGTTCTTCATGTCCAAGCGTTTAGCCAGGAGTTGCGCAGTGATGGCGACACCCAAGGAATGCCGCCAGAGCTGGTCGAGGCCGGCGTCTTTCATGATGTCGTGTGCAGTGGCGCAGAGGGTCAAGCCTTTGACGACATTGAGCCCCAGCACGACGACGGCGTGGGGGACCGACGCGATGCGCGAGGGGAATCCATAAAATGGCGAATTCGCCAATCGCAGGACTTTTGCCGCCAGAACCTGATCCTTCTCGATCAAGGAGCCGATTTCCTCCGCAGATACGTTCGGTCGCCCGATCATGGAGGCGAGTTTTTGGACAACATGAGGCAAGGTGGGTAAGTCACCCAGTTGCTCGATCCGGTTCCGAAAGTCGGTCGCCGCTGATGGACTCATGACGGGGTCGTCCCTTTCTCAAGATCGGCGGTCCCGTGGGTCTGGTGGAGATGATCTCGGAGGGCCGCGGCGATTTTCTGTTGGAGCGGATCCTGGCACACGTGCCGGAAGCGGTGATCCAACTCTATTTCCAGTTCAGCCAGCGTTTTGCCGTCACCGGCCCCTGACTCTCCTTCGACATACACGGAGGCCAGATCCAATTTCTTGAACCGTTCAATCATGACGTCATCCAGAACGGCACCCTCGGCAACGACGGGCAATCCCGCTGAGTTTGTTACCGGCTTTGCGAGGACCATTCCCGGGAGAAGTTCTGTGAGGACGACTCGTTTCATCGATGCCCTTTCTGAATTTTGGCCATGCGCAGCCCTCCGGTCCATCTGTGGCCAGGAGGCAGGCCGAGGTGCAATGTGAGAACCCTCCGCCCGTACCTGTCTTATCGGAACCTGTGCTCCATTTCTGAAGATTGAGGCTGCTTCTGATCGATTAGGCGCAGGCGTTGACCAACAGGGGTTGGGCTTGTGGGGCGTGTTTCGACCAATTCGCTAGGCGGCAGGCCTCCGAGATTGATGAGCGTGGGATGCAGCCGTTTTCTGCTGTCTTGTTCAAAAATGGTAACGCGACGGAGCAGGAGGAAAAGAGCATTGGGAGACTTGTCAGCAATTCAAGGGGTTGCGGTGAGGTCTTCTCGATGTGGAAGGGGCACCTAGTTTGCACTCTGGTGGGCGGTTTGACCCCCACATGGTGGACAAGCACCGAATTTCATCGTTGGCATAAATCAGCCACCGGTGCGGCTTATAACCCTGTTGTGATCTGCTAGAGTTACTATCGTGCGTGCTGATAAGAAAACTCCACTCAAAGCCGACAAAAAGGTCCCACCCCGTGGCCACAAGCGGGGTGTGATCGGCTACAGCAAGAAGTCCGCACTTCTTGAAGACGCCATTACCCAAATGAATGCGGGTAAGTATGGGCGGTCGTCGGCAGCTCTGAAAGAGTTACTGGCTCTCGATCCGTTGAACATGGAGGCGCGTCGGCTGTTTGCCACGCTGCACCTTCGGCTGGGCAGTCTTCTTCCCGCAAGACAGGCGTTCGAGTCACTAGCCAACGAAGCGCTGGAGCGCCAAGATTACTGGCTTGCGGAATCCTTGCTCCGCGAGTACCTCGTGGCCGGCCCCCGGTGCGTGCCGTTTATAGAGAAATTGGGGTTGGTGCATCAGGAAAAGGGCGATGCGCTCGCCGCGTCCGAGGAGTTTGCCAAGGCCATCGACATCCTCATCGAAGATCCCGATCCTGACCGTCCCACTCGACCGGCTGAACTGTATGCCAAAATTCGGGAACTTGCCCCGGCAAGTCCCCCGGCATTTCGTCTGGCGACACTGTTCGATACTCAGTCCGGGGATTTGATCGCTCATGCACCCGTCGTACTGGCTCCGCAACCGGAAGAACCGCTGCCGCCACCCGTTGCGGTTGAAGAGTCGGCACCACCGGCGTCGACTCTATCGACACCAATGCCTGACCCGGTCTCCGGCGTCATGCCTTGGGATGAGGTGCCAGCGGGTAGTCCGACATTACCAGCCCAGAGTTTCCAACCTGTGAGTTCCGATCAGTTGGCTTCATCGACAGCGACGCTGTCTGAACCGATCGCTGAATTTCCCGTAGCGTCGGCGGCGCCTCTATTCGTGAGCGAATCATCAGCGACGCACGACGCTATCAGTGAGCCGGCTCCAGTGGAGTTGAGCTCACGTCCGTCTTTTGAGATTTCAAACAGTGACAGTTCCTTCTCGGTTGCCCTTCCTGACGCAGCATCCACTAGGCTCTCGGTAACACATGAGGAAATGCCGGGTACGGATGGCGGTTCGACGGGCCCGGAGTGGGGGGTAGCCTCTCTGTCAATCCCGCAAGATTCAGGGGATACGACGTTGAGTGAGACGATCAGTACAGCCGAGGCGGGGCAATCCCCTCAATCTGATCTGTCCAATGTCCCGGCGGGTTCCACATCGGATCCTCTTCCTGCTCCGATGCCTTGGGAGCAGGTCCAAGATGCGACGGTTGTTATTCCGCAGCCTGATGTCGAACCCCTCATGGTCAATCTCAGCAGCGTGGAGCCCATCCCGGCTGTATTGCCGGAGCTTGTTCCGAGCGAGCCTACCCATACTCAGGACTCAGAAGGGCCGGAGTTGGCAGAACTATCAGTGCCTGCAGGGGCGGGGACGACGCTGTCGTCTGGGACGACGCAAGAATTTTCTCCAGATGTCGCCTGGTCGGCTCCCGATGTTCCGGCCACTGAACCTGTAGGGTTCTCTTCGATAGCGCCGGAGTCGTCCTTGACCAGTTCTGTCGCAGAGGAACCGCAGCCTGATGTGGTGATCGAGTCGGTGCCGTTGCCCTGGGAACAGGTGCAGGAGTCTTCTGTCAGTATCGAGGCATCCGGTCAGGAGCCCAGCAGCCTTCAATCAGAGACGGTTGGTTCCTCTCCCGTTCAACTCCAGGAAGCATCCCCTGCTGAGACCGGCTCTCGCATTGCGCCTGAGGCCATCGCGACTTCTCTCGAGCTTGGGGGCCCAGAGTCACAGGACGCGCTGTCCGCTCCAACGGCCGGTGTGCCGACTCAGCTGGAGAGTCCATCTATCTCTAGCCAGAGCCCAAAGGTCGGCGAGTTTTCTTGGGCCTCTATTTTCAACAGTACCTGGAAGTTTGGCTCGTCGTCTCCGGCGCCGCACGACTCTCTGCATCATGCCTCGCCGATAGAGTTGTCCGTATCAGCAGAATCGGGTGTGCCTCAGGAGACAGCGAGTATTCCCGTCCCTTCGGAGGAACTGACGGCGGGTCCCCTCTCTGATGCGTCGGCCGTTGAAGGCCACGGAGAGGCGGTGTCATCCCCGATGCCCTGGGATCAGATCCAGGACTTGCCGGTTACGATTCCTTCTGCCGATGTCGCCATGAGTTCCCTCATTGCGCCGCAGGTCGTATCAGTCGAGACCTGTGACCATGGGACTGTTCAGGACGCATCCGTGAGTGTTCTTGTCCCCGAAGAGGAACTGACGGCTGTGATTCGCTCAGCCGAGACGTCAGAGTCGATACCAGCGTCGGCCAGCCAGCCAGAGCCGGTGGCGTCCCCGTTGCCGTGGGAGCAGATTCAGGACACGTCTGTTTCGATTCTACCCGCTGAGATGGTCCCAAACGCGCCGGCTGTGTCCTTCGGGGAGTTTTCAGTTGCGTCTGTCGAGCCTCCTGAAAATGAACTAGGCCAGGATGTACCACTGGTTGCTCCTGTTCTTCAGGAGGAGCTGACGACGAGCATCCCGTCGAGTGACGTTCCCGCATCAATGCCGGTGTCTGCCCGCGATGAGGAGCCGGCGGCATCTCCGATGTCCGGGAATCTGCCTCAGGAAACACTCGTTACGATTCCACCCGCTGAGATCGCTCTGAGTTCCGTCGTTGAGTCACTGATGGAGCCCCCTGCAGATGTGCCTGCCGAGTTTTCTGAGGATAGGGTCACACAGGATGCAATGACGTCTCTGGATCCAGTCGAGTCGCCGGCTGTTTCGGCGAGTGCTCTCGTTGAGGAAGGCAAGCCAATTGAGGTTGCTCAAGTCGCGTCGGCGGAACTGTCATTCCGTTTCGCGGACTCTAAGAGCACGGCAGCAAGCTCTATTCAAGTCCCCCAGCCCCAGCCTCCGACGTTGCCGAATGAACAGACGGCTGCCGTACGTCCGGCTATGACCTCGTCACAAGCTGAAGAGCTTTCAGCAGGGGGCTCCGATGAATTTCGAATTGCCTCGCAGACGGAACCGGTGCCTGTGGTCCAGGAGACGATCAGGCTGGACGCGCCGGTCCTGAGCGCAGAGTCTGCTCCTGCCGGCCTCGCCTCAACGGAGCCTGCTCCGCCGGTGTTACCGCATGAGTTGTTGCCGGTCCTCCAGACATTGGTTGATCAACTGTCTGTGGTGACCAAAACAATTCCTGCAACATCTAGTGAGACAAAGTCTTTTGAGCCGAGTTCTCACGATGCGGAGGTGGTATCGCCACCGGCCTCGCTGCGGGAGCCATCGCAGGCGCCGAGCTCGGCGGAACTGGCCGCGAATCCGTCATCGGCTCAGATGCCTCCCACGGAAGCAGGGCCTCCGTCGCAGTGGAAGACCGGCGAAGTGGCGGTTCAAACGCATCGTCCCTCAGCCAAGAAGCGAAAACATTCGAGCGAGCCGGCTCCAGAGCCTCCGTCGTTACCGGTCGAAGCCCAACCGGTTTCTCCTGTTGAAACAGTGTCGCCGCTCGTTTCGACGATTGCCGAGCCGATGGTGTCAGCCGCGGCTCCTGTCAAAGAGAAAGACGAATGGATCAGAACCGGTGAGGCGATTCGGTTTATTGATCCCAAAGCGAACGAGCCTGCGCACCTGTCGCCGCCGCCCCCAGTGGTTCAATCAGAATCGCCGGCGACTTCTCCTGTGCAATTTACGGCTGCCTCAGCCGTCGATGTGCTCTTTCACTCATCGGGGCCTCAAACACGGACGCAGACGATTGACCGAACCGCGGCTCCTAAGCCACGGCCACAGTTGAGTGCCAAGCTGGCTCGTGTCCGTATTAGTCTATCGGTCTTTGTCGGGTCCTGCTTCTCGACCACCCGCGCGCTGGTTATGTCAATCGTGGGGCTCGCGGTGCTGTGTGTGGCGATGCTGGCGGTGGCCATCGGGGCGGTGGGACTGACCTGGCTGGCGATGGAAGAGAAGCCGAGTCCCGCATTCCAAAGCCTGACCACGACGCCTCAGCGCACCATGATGGATTCGAGCAAGAATGGGTATTTGCTTTTGCTCGGGTTCGAGGCGGACGGAACGGCGGATCCGGTTCAGGCGGGGTATGAGAGAAAACCGGATGCCAAGGATGGAGGAATGGCGGCGGTCTGCCAAGGTGGGGATGAGGGTATGACCGGAGCGAATCAGAAGAATGCCTCGGCCAGTGTGGCGCAGGGTTGGTATCGCTCGACAGATCCGACCGGGCAGTTTAAGACCCAAACTGACAATCTCAAAGGCTGGATGAGCCAGGCCAATGTGTCCGTCGGCCGCTACCGGCAATGGCTCAAAATGCCGTTTGAGGATTGGGGGCATGGCCAGGCTGTCACACCGCCCTGTGCGGCGATTCTCTTTGCCCATCGGCTGCATGTGGCGGAAGGGTTTAGCCAAGGGGCCAGCATGGAGGCGGGAGTCGAGCGGCTGGAGGGCGATATGGAAGCCTGGCGCACCACGCTGGGCCAGGCGAAGACCCTCCCGGTGAAGATGATGGCGCTTCAGGCGATTAACGATGATATCGCGGTGGCTTCCGGACTACTGGTCAAGCCGGACTTCGACAGCAAGAATCTCCCTCGGATCACCAAAATGCTTCGCCCGCTCGATCCGGTGGAATCATCGATGCGCTGGCCCATGCAAAGTCAGCTGGTGTTGGCGACGAGATCGTATGCCGCACAGCTCGATGCCGATCGCGGTGAAGATGTTCCGTTCCATGTCGCGGTGGCCAGTATGCTTCCGCTGCCGAAGCAACGGCGATTCAATGACTACGCCGAATACTATGAAGCCTCCTACAAAGCCGCTGGCGAGGGGCGGTATGGGGCCATGCCGAAGCGCACCACCTACATCAAGCATCCGGTTAACGGCGTCATGGATTATGTGACGAATCCGATTGAAAACATCATCGGCGTCGATCCGCTTCCGGCATGGGATCACTATAATGGCCTGGTCATCGACACGGATGCGCACCTCCGCCTGGCGAGCCTGCAAGCCTGGTTGCGTCGCGGGCCGCAGGATGCCGATCTGCTGGCGCGGATTGCCAAGGCCGGCCAGCGTCTTTACGATCCGTATACGGGCCTCCCCATGCTGGTAAATCTCCGCCAAGGGGTCATGTATAGCGTGGGGCACGACGGCAAGGATCAGGATGCGGATCCTCAGCAGGACGTCGTCGTGTCCATCCCTCTCAATCCTTCCTCGCCCACAATCCCGAAGCCTGCGCCCAAAGCCAAGTAACTGAGTCGCATTAAGCGATTCCTTTCCGCACGTGCCGCCGTTCTGCTACCGCGGCCCCGCGCCCGGATCTTGTCAACCGGCCACGATCTTACACGTTGAGAGACCTAGCTCCCGTGACAGGCGAAGCGATGGCGCGACATGGCATGGTGAGGGAGGGCTCACGGCTTGACCTGGAGTAGCGTTCGCATGACAATCATGC
>JBEBHO010000127.1:0-4659 GCA_040081095.1 Nitrospira sp. | reverse complement strand
GCGCTCCGGGCCGAAGTCGCGTGCGACCGGCTGTCGTCCAAAGTCCGCGTCGCGACGAAGTATCCCAGGATCACCGAGCGGTTTTTTAACCAGCGCGGGGTCCCGGTTGAAATCATCAAGCTCTACGGCTCGATCGAACTCGCGCCGGTCGTGGGGCTGGCAGACCGGATCGTCGACCTTGTCGAAACCGGGAGTACGCTCAAGGCGCACGATCTTGTCGAAGTAGACGTGATTGCCCAGTCGACCGCACGTTTCATCGCGAACCGGGCAAGTCTCAAGCTCAAACATGCACCGCTGATGGATATGATTCGCCGGCTGCGGAAGGCCGTGGCGGATTCTCAGAAGGCATCCTCGATGCCACGTGGCAAGTCAGGATCGAAACGAGCCTCCACCCCAGGGAAGGATCGCGCATGAAAATTCTCACGCAGGCTGATCGGTCGTTTGCCGCGACACTGAAGAAGGTCGCCTCGCGCGGGATGGTCCAAAGTGGCCTGGTGGAAAAAACTGTCCGGACGATTCTCCAGGCCGTGCAACGGAGCGGCGATCGTGCCGTCCTCAAGTACACGAAACAGTTTGATCGCGTCGCGCTCAAGGCCGAGGCGCTCAGAGTCTCCTCCGAAGAAATCAAAGAAGCCTATCACCACATTCGAAAAGACGAGGGCGACGCTCTGCGTTTTGCCGCGCAACGGATTACTGCGTTCCACGAGCGCCAGCGTACCAAGACCTGGATGTATCAGGATGACACCGCCACGTTGGGACAGGTCGTCACACCGGTCGATGCGGTGGGTGTCTATGTGCCGGGCGGGAAAGCGGTCTATCCCTCGTCGGTGTTGATGTGCGCTATCCCGGCCAAAGTTGCCGGTGTCGAGCGGATCGTGATGGTGACGCCCCCGCAGAAGGGGCCCATCAATCCATACTTGCTGGTGGCTGCCGATATCGCCGGGGTAACGGAGATCTATCGTGTCGGCGGCGTGCAGGCGGTTGCGGCACTGGCCTACGGCACCAAGACCATCGCGAAAGTCGACAAGATTGTCGGGCCGGGAAATATTTTTGTGGCGACAGCGAAGCGGCTGCTCTACGGGACGGTCGGCATCGACATGATCGCCGGGCCGAGTGAATTGCTGGTGGTCGCCGATGACGATGCGAAGCCGGAACATGTCGCTGCCGATCTGCTCTGCGAGGCCGAGCACGATGAAGATGCGCAAGTATTTCTGGTGACGACCTCTGAGCGGTTAGCTAAGGATGTGTCGAAGCTCATCGATAGTCAGTTGAAAGGGCTGCAGCGGGAAAAGATCGCCTCGAAGTCGATCGCGCGGCATGCAGTGGCCTTTGTCGTCACGACAATAGACGAAGCCATTGAATTGGCGAACGAGATTGCTGCCGAACATCTGACGCTTTCGGTGGACAATCCGTTCGACTATCTGGAAAAAGTCCGTCATGCGGGGGCGTTGTTCCTGGGGCGGCATACGCCGCCGTCCGTGGCGGATTACATTGCCGGGCCGAATCACGTGTTGCCGACCGGTGGGTCTGCGCGGTTTTTCTCAGCCCTGTCGGTCAATGATTATGTGAAGACCAGCAATATCGTGCATTACACGAAAGAGGAGCTGAGGAAGGTGAAAGATCATCTGGTGCGTCTCGCGCACATCGAAGGGTTCGATGCGCACGCCAAGTCGGCTGAAAGCAGGTTCTCATGAAGAAGCGTGGATCCGCATCGCGGCAGGCGTCGGTTCATCGCGCCACGAAAGAAACCGATATTGCGGTCGAATGGACGATCGATGGCAGCGGGCAGGGGAAGATCGAGACGGGTATCCGGTTTTTTGATCACATGCTGGAGCTGCTGGCGAAACACGGGTTCTTCGACCTGACCGTCAAAGCCAAGGGCGACATCGATATCGATGAACATCACACGGTTGAAGATGTCGGGATCGTCATGGGGAAGGCGTTCCATCAAGCGTTGGGCGAGAAGGCGGGGATCAAGCGATTTGGATTCGCGTCGGCGCCGCTCGATGAAACACTGGCCCAGATCACGGTGGATCTCAGCGGCCGGCCCTATCTCGTCTATAACGTGGCCTTGCCGGATCGGAAGATCAAGGCGTTCGACTTGGGCTTATTCGAGGACTTTTTCCAGGCCTTTGTGACGCATGGTGGATTGAATCTCCATGTCAATCTTATGTATGGCCGCAATCCGCACCACATCATGGAAGCCATCTTCAAAGGTCTGGCCAAGGCGCTCGATCAAGCCACCACGGTGGAAGAGCGGCTGGCGGGGAAAGTTCTCTCGACGAAGGGGCTGCTATAGCGAGCTTGTTGATAAAAGGTGTTGGCATATTCCGGTAAGTTTTTTGAGGGGCAGGTCTCGGAAAGTGGCTTGCCCTTTGTGTTTCAAAAGGTAATTAGGAGCCGGCATGCTAGCAGCATTCGATGATGGCAGGTTGCAGGTAACCGCGGCCGTTAGCCTCCTTGAAAAATCAAGACTTGTTGGATGGGATTTAAAGTCAGCACGCTTTATCTCTTTCGAAAGAGATAAGTTCGAGCAGTCCTGGCAGTATGATGTAGATCCTGTTTTTGGACGTCTAATTTGTTGGATTATGTTTTCAGTGGGAGCGGAATTCCTAGCAAAGGGAGCTTGTCTTGTCAGAGGGGTAGAGATTCGAACGGAGAAGAAGGTGCCATGCTACCCTTCAGGAGATATTCAGAGCTGGGCTTCTAACTTCAACAAGGAATGGCACGCTACCGGTACGACGACAACGACTTTCTTTGGAACGCTTGGCACTCTCACTAGCAAAGGACCTGACGCGCCGTTATCACGCTTGTGCAGTAAAGCATGTGCGACGAATGATCAGAAAGAACTTCTTATGGCTACGTATGGTCTGCTTCAGATGACTATTCGAAACCGTGACGCTCACGCTTACGTGGCAAATGTTCGAGATCTTCATCATTGGCTCGTGCCGGAGATGTTCTGCAAGTGCTTTAATCTACTTGCAGATTGGTTGCCCGGTGGGCCAATGATTATCAACAAATGGAGGTCTGAGGCTACTTCATTTGGCCCGGTATAACTCCAATATGGATAAGTGTCTATTCTTGAGGCAGAACCCTCAATGCACAAGGTCCTGAACCATTCGATTGCGACAGGCGGCCACTTTCGAATCGCTTTGTTTCTTTTAGCGGTCGCTGTGTGTATTGCCTTCGGTGGATGCCAGCCATCTGCTGAAGTGGTGAAGATTCATGCGAGAGACCTCAATTCAGTTCGCATATCAGATGCAGATATCTTGAGCGATTGGGGGCTTATTCGGTTGCTGTATGGCCAGGGGCCATATATGGAGCGTTGCAAATGTATGGGAGTTACCATTCAACCTACAGATTTGCAGCAGATGGGTCGAATCGTTCCACACCTTAGCTTTGATTCATCAATGCGTTTAGGAGCCCGACTTCTAGCGAACAGGCCGTTTGTTGAGAATGGAATCCTTCGCCTGCTCTTTCTCGCAGAGCTTCCTGAACTAGATGAGCGGGATGTTCCATACTCATGCCATGTTTGTGGAGTCTGGATCGGGGGCGCTATTTTGTCTTTTCATCCTGACGGATGGTACATCGATACGGCGTCACGGTTTGTTGCGGTGATGGGAGAATATGGCACTCTCGAAGGAAATAGGATTTCCATCGTCGAAATAGGCCCTAAAAAGCACGGGCTATTGGTCCGTTCTTCCAGTAGTGGTAACTCTGGTCAGTTTCACGAATGGCTCAGCCTGATTACTGAGATGGATGGTGCATTAACCACGATCATGGTCAAGCAACTGGTATCTGCTACGGAAGATGGACTAGACAGAGACAGTCCATCTGGATTCGTTTTGGAGCATGTGGTCGAATCAATCTATGAGCTGTCTGCGAGTGATAACCCAGACTATTACGATGTTGTGATTACATCCGGTGAGCTGAGCGGACGCCTAGACTACGGCACTTATCAAGGCCTACCTTTTCAAGCTCAAGAGACAAAAGTGTTTGCTTTCAGCGGGACGAAATATACTCTTAAGTCTCAGAGGAAGGACAAGAATGTGATGTTGCCCTTACCAGGCCGGGTAAAGAGTCTGATGGCTGAAGTGTTTCCCAGCTTGCTGCTTCAATCTCAGAAGAAATAGGATCAGCAAACGAGGAACGAATACTGATTCCAGCAGGAATTGAACCGATGGAGGACTGGCTATCCGAACATCTTTCACGATCGTCGAGGAGAATATACGGAAGTCGTTCAACTGTTTGGTGATGATGGCGTGGACTACGTCCAGATTCAGGCGGGTGTATTCATGGACGGCTACGTTGCGGAAGCCGACCATCCGTTGCATTCGGGTTGCAAGATCGGACGAAAGAATTCCTGCCGTTTGTAAGAGGGTAAATGCATCGCGGCTATCCTGCGGGATGCCGAGCTTGCGCTGGCTGACGACATACATGGCCAGGTCAATGGCGGTTTCGCACGCCCGCTGGAGATTGAGAACGATGGCGTCTTGCTTGGTCTGATTTGCGGCGAGGTTCTGCTTATCTCCTGCGAACTCTTCTTTGATGCGCTGAAGGCAGCGCTCAATGCTGGCGGCTTTGTTGAGGACGACGTCGTCAGCCATATACCAGCCCGCGTGTGGTAATTCCCTTCACAATCTCGTGCCGTTCCTCATT
>JBEBHO010000220.1:0-4675 GCA_040081095.1 Nitrospira sp. | reverse complement strand
ATAGGAACGAAGGCGGCCGATACTACGTTCGGATTATGCATCCACCCCAATTCATGGAGGCCCTTAAAAATATACCCGGCCAGCCCGCTGAGATAGTACGCGATTACGATCACGGACAGTCCTTCGACCGTATGCTGCAGGATCGCCTGGCTCTTCGTCGTCTTATCGACGCTCATGAGCAACGCCAGGTTCTGAGCTTCCAGCATCAAATCGACGCGGGTTCGGATGATGGCGATCATCCCCTCAAATCCGCTACTCAGCGTCTCGATCCGCTTGAGCAACTGCTGATACCCCTCCGCCACGCCGGTCACACCGCTCAGGATGTAATCGGAGAGCGGCCGATACGGGCCATAGGGCCGCTCAACCATAGATGCCAGCGTGGCATGCACAATCTTGTCGTACGGCACCGCCGCCGATAATTCGAAGTGGAGCTTCCCGGCCAGCCGGTTTGTCTTCAACAGATCTTGCGTCAAACTGTTCAACCACCGTTGCAACGCCTGCGCATCGGCATGGCTGATGTGTCCGGTGATAATCTCGCGCTGTTTCAGATGGACTTGCTCGAATTTGTAGACGGAATCGATCGCAGCTGAAAACAACGGTTTCTGCATCAGCAGCAAGTGATAATACGTCTCGATCCGCACCACCGCATCGACAATATCCTTGAGATGCGATACGTCGATTCGAGTCGAGCCCACACTCACCAGATACCGCTCCCGCCGGTGTTCATCAGGCGTGAAACTGGTCACCACCGTCGTCTCGTCGTCGAACATCCGGCTTCCATAGGCCACCGGACCGGGCAGCATCTGACGAAGGTCGTCCCGCGATGGAATCGCCTCGGCTCGCAGCACAATGTCTAAGTGGCACACCTCGGTTCCCAATGGAGTAATCGGAAACTTATAGTCTGGAAAGGTCAACGGGCCAAAAATAAGCTGACGGCCTGACGCGCCTGGCAAATGCCATATTTGATAGCTGTAATACTCCGTATGCGCCTGCCACACGACGATCAAGCGATCCCCGTTTGCCGCCACCTTCACCGCATAGCCGAACGTCTCCCGCAACACCGTATGGTTCGGCGCCATCTGGAACGACTCGACCAGCCGCCGAAACTCTTCCCGACTCGCCGGTCGCTGCGTCGGCGGATCGGCCATACGAAAGGCCTTGTAGTGCACATGCGCCGGCACCCGCAACCATTCCGTCAACGGAATCTGCGGACGCTCATGCAATTTGTGAATCAAGTCCTCGTGTGACGGCTGTTCGAGTTCAGGCTGTTCCATGCACCCTCCTTGAAGACCGGCATCTTAGCGCAATCCCTGCGCGATTCGCCAACCATACAGACCCCGGCAACCTGCGCCCCTCTCGCCGGCTCACCCGTACCCACCTGCGCTCAGGAAGAAAGAATCTCCCGATAATAGGAGTCGAGCATTCCCCTGCGGCGTCCCTCGACCAGAATGAGTTGTCGTTGATCGAACGTGTTGGCACAGTAGAGATAGGCACAGCCTTCGGCCGATCCGAGCTCGACATGCAATTGTCTCCCGTCTGGCTCCCGGCGAGTCTCTTCCTGCTGAACAGAACGAGCCGCGAGAGATTCCCATGCCTGTTGCGCAGACGGCCAATGATTTTCGTACAGCGGCATGTCCGGATCTTGCGGATCAGGTGGAGGTGATCGAAGCATCGACCGATCGAGCGGCAGGCCTTCGTCCGGTTCCGGCGCTTCGTTCCACGCCAGCGGAAGAGAGCTCCCCTGCTGCACCATATAGAACGGCCCGTCGTCGGCCACTTCCTCGACAAGGCGATACCGGATCGGCTCCGGACTATCGATCACATGCCAGCCCCGTCGCGCCAGCGCCCGTTGAAACGGCACGCGCCGGGCGAGCTGGCGCGTCTTCTCGAACATGACCATGCGCCCCCCAGGACTGAGCACTGCGCTGAGCCGATCGAGCCGCACATCGAGACCGGTTCGCTGTTCAAACGCCGCCTGCTGCCGCTCATCCTGCGCCCGCTCAAAGGTGGTCCAGTTCCGACTGGGAATTCCAGGATCTTGCTCCGCCTGAACCAGCGCATGGGTCGCGATAATACAATCGTACGATCCACGGAGCGCTTCCACGTCCACATCGCGACACTCGAAGCGGACATTGGCCAATCCCCACTCATCGGCTTTCGCTTGCGCCACTGCGATCGACTTGGGCGAGCGGTCGATCCCCACAAACTGCATTCCCGGATGCTGCTTCGCATAGAACGTGGTGAGAATCCCCACTCCGCACCCAACATCCAACAGGGTGTTCGCCGTACCGATTCGAGACGCCACGCGAGCGCCAATCTCCGTGAAGTACTCATACCGTTGGCTGTACAGGACCGGAAGAATCTGAGGTTGTGCCGTCAGGTCGTAGAAAGCGATTTCATCCTGACGAACACCGCTCCGCTTCTGCTCGACCTGAACCGCAAGCTGATTCAGATCTGCCGCCGACAGCGTCGCGCGCTGCCAGGCGAAGTAATCCGCATCGGACGAGAACGACCGCAGGCCCCATTGGGCCAGGTGGGCATGAAGAGAATCCTGCAGAGAGTCGATCGACATACCTGGTCAGCAGAACGAGATCGGCGGGCCGTACGAACAACAGGCAGGATGCTCAAAACGGCTGTCCAGCAAGGCCGCAGCCAGCGCGGAGGCGACGCGTACTCTCAGCAGTACGTGGAGCCCTGCGCGCCGCGAGAACGCCGCTGGCAGGCGTTTTCAGCATCCTGCTAAGCGCGCTTCAGCATGATGGCGTCTTCGTACGTATCCGGCACCGGATGCGGGTGGCGCAATTGTCCGACACCGAAGGCCACATACTTCTCGTTCGTCAGCTGTTCGAGCCCGATCGGCCCCCTCGCCTGCACGCGGGAGAGGCTGAGACCGATGTCGGGGCCCATGCCATAGCCGTCGCCGGAGTTGAGTCGCGAGGACGCGTTCACCATTACGGCCGTGGCATCCACTTCGCGGGAAAACCGCATCGCCGCATTGTAGTCGGAGGTAGCGATCACCGCCGTCAGACAGGGACCATGCGCAGCAATGTGCGCCAGGGCTTCGTCGAGATCCGCCACCATCTTAATGGCCAGGATCGGCGCTTGAAACTGCCGGTCCCAATCTTCGTCGGTGGCCGGCATGACCGCCTCATGTCCGGTCATTGCCATTTGCCCCATCAGTGCCACGGTTTTCGGGCACCCGATCACCTGGATCTTATATTCCTCAAGCAGGCGCCGAATGAGGGCCGCCAGGAACGGACGCGCCATCGATTGCTGCACCAACAACGTATCAATCGAATTGGTGGACGTCGCATGCTGAATTTTCGAATTGATCACGACGTTCTGCGCGATGGGGATATCCACATCGCCATCGACGTAGGCATGGCTGATCCCATAGTCGTAACAGAGAATCGGCATCTTCGCCTGCTCATGCATCGTCTTCCGGAGACCAGGACCGCCGCGGGGGACAATCGCATCCACGCTCTTCCCGGCGCGCATGATTTCCAGCGCCACATCTTTCTCCGGCCGGTCCACCAGCAACCAGGCCCCTGCGGGAATGCCGGCGCGCTCCGCTTCGTCGCGCATTCTCGTTTCAATGGCCTCATGCGTCCGGCTCCACTCAAATGCCGGACGAAACACACAGATATTCCCGGACTTCAGACAGAGGGCCAACGACTCCACGGTGATCAAGGGTTTTAATTCTGAGATCACGCCGACCACACCGAGCGGCACGCGGACCCGGCTTACTTGTAGTCCATCCGGGCGTTCCCATCGCTTCGTGACCGCCCCCACCGGATCGGGTAAATCGGCGATGAAACGAAGCCGCTCGACCATGTCCTTTACATCGTCCGGCAGCAGCCGCACACGAGTGACGGCTTCCTTCACCCGCTCTCCCCGCAACCCTTCCCCAAGCATCGTCTTCCCTACGGCATCGACGTCGAGCATGTTCGCAGCGAAAATTTCTTCTGCGTCAGCCTCCAGACGATCGGCCATCGCACGTAACGCACGATCCTTCACGGGGCCGGAGATCAGCGCCATCGGCCGCTGCACATCGCGGCATGATTTCAACAACTTATCGATGTACATCTTAACGGGAACTTCCGGCATGTGACCCCCCGTGACAAATGAAACGTGACGCGAGCGTGCGACTATAACATGCGATTTTTTAGGGAGTAAAGACGACGGCGTCTCGCCGAGTCGGCTGTTCACGCTGCAACGCGGCTTCCTGCCGACCTAGCCTCCACCCGATCCAGCCCCAGAGCAACATGACCGGAACGAGCGCGCCAGCCATGATCCCTGCGGTCGCCCCCCAAGCCTTGATGCCGGACACCAACCAGCCAGTCGAGGCATCCCCGCCCCGCGATACAGCTGTATCAATGAAGTTCTTGGCCTTGTACTTATCTTCACGATTGAGCACCGTAAAGAGCACCTCGCGAGCCGGCTTGGCAATGGCATATTCTCCGACCCGGCGCGCGATCGTCAGTGCGAGAAAAACCGGCAGCACCGGGCTTACCATGATGGCGAAAAAGCCACCCGCCGTCACGACCGGAAGCACCAGCAAGGCCGCCCCTATTCCGAACCGCAGTACCAATCGATTCGTCACCCACACTTGCGTGACCAAAGTCAGCACATTCACGGTGAGATCAAGTCCGGCAAAGAGACGCGTGCGCGCGGC
>JBEBHO010000032.1:0-4686 GCA_040081095.1 Nitrospira sp. | reverse complement strand
CCGTTTGTAGTGGCCGGCCATCTGAGCAAGCGACACAGGAGTCTCTTCGGTGCCCAGCCCGCCTCCGGGCGGCAGGCCGATTGCGCCGATGGTGCTGCAGTAGACGATGCGCTCGGTGCCGACATCCCGCGCGGCTTCCATCAGGTTCTTGGTGCCGGTCACATTCACATCGTAGAAGATCGCCGGATGGCGAGCCCACAGCGCGTAGTGTGCGGCGACATGGTAGAGCTGCTGGCAGCCGGTGAGGGCCTTGCGCAGGGACTCTTTGTCGCGCAGATCGCCGAATGCGCCGTCGATTTTAAACTGCTGTAGATTGGAGAAGTCGCTGTCGCGGCGGGCCAGCACACGGACTTCGACGCCGGTTTTGACTAACGCGCGGACGACTGCCGCGCCGACGAACCCGGTTGCGCCTGTAACGAGGGCTTTCATGAGCTGTGAGTGCTGACAAGCGACAAGTGAGCGAGCAGCACGATTCTGCAAGACCTGTCAGCCTGATATCGTGTCAGCATGTCAGCGGGGTGCCTCAGTTCTTGCGAGACGTAATATACCGCGCGATTTCACGGAGTGGGTCGGCTGACGGACCGAACGATGCCAAGCGGTTGATCGCGCGCGTGACGCAGTCATCGGCCAGTTTCTTTGCGCCATCGACCCCATAGAACGTGGGGTAGGTTTTCTTGCCACGCTCGGCGTCTGTGTTGGGGTTCTTGCCCAGCTCCTCGCGCGTGCCGGTTACGTTCAGGACATCGTCGGCGATTTGGAAGGCCAGACCGATATCCTCGGCGTAGTCCGTCATGTCCTCCAGCTGCCGATCGGTCGCCCCGGCGGCAATCGCCCCCATCCGCACGGCTGCGCGCATCAGCATGCCGGTCTTATGTTTGTGAATGTTCTGCAAAGTCGGAAGGTCGATATCTTTGTTCTCCGCCTGAATATCGAACACCTGGCCGCCGACCATGCCCACGTTGCCGGACCCGTAGGCCAGTTCTTGAATCAAACGGACTTGCCGCACGGGATCACAGCCCTTCATCAGATCAGGCCGGCTGCACAGATCGAAGGCCATCGTCAGCAACGCATCGCCGGCGAGGATCGCCATGGCTTCGCCGTACACTTTATGATTCGTCGGCTTTCCGCGGCGGAAGTCGTCGTTATCCATCGAGGGCAAATCGTCGTGAATGAGCGAGTAGGTATGGATGAACTCCAGGGAGCAGGCGACGGCCATCAATCCCGGCGGTGTCGTGCCCAGCGCTTCCGCAGCGGCGATCGTCAAAATCGGGCGCACCCGCTTGCCGCCTGCCATCAGGCTATAGCGCATGCTCTCGTGCAACGTCGTCGGCGGCGTGGCAGCCGGAGGGCTCACTTCATCCAGGAAGCGATCCACTGCGATCCGCTTCTGTTCGAGATAGTCCTTAATGTTCATGGAGATAAATAGGGGTTCGTCACGATTGGCAATGTGATTTTTCGGAGAGTAACAAAAGGGTGGAGGGGAGTCAAACGGGGGGATGAGGCGGCGTCCGCAATCGATTCCTCGCTCCCTGAGCGCGGCGGAATCAACCCCGGGCGCCGACCCAAGATGGAAGAGGTGAAAGAGTAGAGGGAGAGGCGCTACATAAGTGTCAATCGCCCCTTGCCTCTCGCTGTACCGCTTCGCTATACTCCCTCCACGATGAGCATCAGAAAAGGCGGCGGAGATTGGGAGCCCATGCTGCTGGGGATTGAACCCCGGCACTGCAAGGTCTGCAATGAAGGGCTCTACCGGAATAAGACGTTTTTTTCCGGTGGCTGGTCCCGTTGCGCCTCCTGCGACGAGTTTGTCCACTACACCTGTCTCGCCAGCGGCAAAGTGTCGTTCCTGAAAGCCCGACCGCGCGTGTGCAAGACCTGCCGCGCCGCCCAAGAGGGCACCCCCTCTCCTTCGCCCTCGAAGGATGAGACCCCGGTTGCCGTCGGGTCGTGACCTCCAATTCCCCGTCGAATCAGGTGCCTTCTCACACCGACTGGCATGCATTCTTTTCTGACGCGATCAGATTGGCGCTCGCGCCGCTGGTCCTGCTCTTCGCCGGCTTCTTTACCTCCAATTTCATCATCAGCGGTCAGTACACCTGGCCGCGAACAAGCCGCACGCTGGCGTTGACGCTGACGGTGCTGATCCTGTCCTATGAGTTTGTGTATAAAGAACAGCTCGCGCGTCAGGCCTCACCGGACCGGGCGAAGTCCGTGCTGCTCTACTCCTGCGTCATCCCATATCTGGTGGGTGTGCTCGTGATGTTGGTGCTGTGGAAGCTCTAGCAGGCGTGCCCGGCAAAGGATAACGATGGCCCAGGTCATTCGCAGCGGCGCGTTTCTCCAGCAATGTTGGTCGGTTCATCCGTTGTGCGTCACGGTGAAGCGTGTCGCCGACCCTCGCACGGTCGTGTTGCTGTGCAGCTCCTGCCGGTCCGCGCATCATTTGCAAGGCGTCTCCGTAGTCGCTCAGGCGTCGGCGATGCAGAGCCAGCCGGAAGAACCGGCGACGGTGGTTGCCGGTGAGGCGGAGGCGCTGGCGAAGCTGGCTGCTTGTATTGCCGCCCATCGCCCGGCGCTGTCATTGCGTGAGATGGATGTGTTTGCAGACCGGGTGCTGATCCGTTGTGCCGACTGTCGCTGTCACTACGATCTCGCCGTCTCCGTGTTTGAAACGCGCAGTAAGTAATACGTCGATGGTTCACAGCGGTCCCTCTACTACGCATGAATGTTCCGTTTTCATTGACCGATGAAGAGGCCGCTCTTGTGGCGGATGCGCATTTCTTTCGCAAGAAAGAGCGAATCTCGGCGAAGGTGCGAGCCCAGCTCGACGCGACCTATGCGGGGCTGACGGAAGAGTTCGGCCCAATCAGCCTGATTGGGCCGCCGGGGTTCAATCTTCGCGCGCATCAGTTTGTCAAAGGCGAACATCTCGAATCGTTCCCCTACCAATATCTCGATTGCCCCAAGCATTTCGACGGGCCGAACAAGCTCACCTTCCGGACGCTGTTCTGGTGGGGGCATCATGTGGCATGCGCGCTGATTCTGGAAGGAGACCGCCTCAAACAGTATAAGAAGCAGATCGTCGACCGGTTCCATCAGTTGGCCGGACACGAATTGGAGCTGTCGCTGGCGCCGACGTTGTGGGAGTGGAAGCGGGGGGAAGGCTATACCCTGCCGATCACACATGACCGGAAGGCGCAAATCGCGTCTGTGCTGGCTGAGCGCCGGTTCATCAAGATCGTGCGGTGTATTCCGATGACTGACCCCCGGCTGCAAGCGGGGGGCCTGCCGGAGCTGAGTCGTGAGACGTTTCGGTCGATCCTGCCTATTATCACGGCCTGATGGCCCGGCATTCCGGAATTGTCTCTCGGTGCCAACTTGGGTAGACTGGGCCAGCTTCGACTTACTGGATCTAGCGTGAGGAGGCGTCTGTGAAATCAATGATGCTGCGACAGGTGATGGGAATGGGCCTGACCGGAGTGATGGTTCTAACGACCGGCTGTGTCGGGAAGGGGGACACGCGTTATCTCGATATTCTGAAGCCGGTGATGGCCGCGCCCTCTCCGGAGCAAGAGCCGGTGAAGATTGTCATCGAGCCGTTTGAAGATCGCCGGGCAGACAAGACGCGGGTGGGACAGCGGACGCATCTATGGGGTGGCGTGACCGTATTCAATGTGGCCGGTGAGCATCCCGGTGAAGTCGTGGCACAGGCCCTGGCCGATCGCTTGAAAAGCCGCGGGTGGCGGGGGCGCCCCTGGAAAGTGCAAGTCGGTCAGAGCGCGTCCGTGCCGGATGCCGACATTGTGATCAGCGGACAGGTCCAGGAGTTTTCCGCGACGGCCAAGAGCCGGGTGTTTTCGACCATCATCAATACCAGCAACAAGTTGAGCGTTCAGGCAAAGAATCAAAGCGACAAGAGCACGACGATCCGGAGCGTCGAAGGCGCGCAAAGCACGACGGTCTTCTGGTTTGGCGAGGAAGACGTGCAGGATCTCTTGGCGGCGACCTTGAAAGACGGCATCGACCGATTCGTTGCCGATACGATGGTCACGGACCGGGCATTACGACCAGCACACTAATCGCGCTGTGACCAGGGAGAATCCGTACAGTGCGTGAGCGGCGCTGGGAAACAACGACCCCGCTGACGTTCAGCCAGGTCCTGGCGGTCGGCGAGCGGCTGGCGGCGCTGGGCCTCAAGCCGGCGGTGCCCGCGCAGGACGTCATCTGTTACGTCGAAGAGTGGACCGTGTCCACGCCCGACGAATTCGATCAACTCGATCCCTGGGCCACCGAAGACGTGACGTTCGTGCATGTGCGCGAAGGCTGGCAGGGTGACTTCTTCCTCCTCGCTGGCGCCTACCACACGGCGTTTCAGCGCTATCAGGATGTCGGTACCTACTGTTCGGTGAGCCATCCCTGGCGCATTCGGGAGCCCCTGCGGCGGCATGAGCCGCGCAGTATGTTCTGGCTCGGGTTCCGGCATGCCCATTCCTTCTTGCGCATCCGTCTTCAAACGACGGAGGTGATCACGCCGGGGGAGACGCGCGCAGACGGCGAGCGCACGGAATGGTTGGATGAACGGCGGGCGGCCTTTCTCGATGCTATCACCCTCCTGGAACTGCCCATCGAAACGTTGATCGAGAAGGAGCAGGTTATTCTGCGCCCCGCCGATCCGACAACGCCGTT
>JBEBHO010000159.1:0-17536 GCA_040081095.1 Nitrospira sp. | reverse complement strand
TCGCGATCGCACAGGACCGAACACCCGCTGAACGACAGATTGGTCAGGACCCCTTCGCCGACAAACGGCGCCCCGCCGAAGATGACCGGATAGTGCAGCTGGTACCGGGGATACATCCGGCTATATGAAAGTGATGCCACCACAACCTCCGTGCCCACGGATTGTACCGAGACTGGCACGGCGGCGGTATCCTACCAAGGAAGGGTGGCATCAGTGCGCCGCTCCAGACGACGCCTCACCTGTACGCAACACCCACAGCATCCACAGGTTCCCGGCATACAGGAGTATGGAATGCAGTGTGAACAACACGCGCCCGGTGAAAAGCTGCTCAGGATAATTCGGGTCGGTAGCCACAAACAGAAAGATCCAGGACAACCCGGTCACGCTCCAGACAAGCAGCAGGAACATGAAAAACAGCACCCCGTGCCACCAGGGCCAGGTTCCACCTCCGAACAGGATGGACAGCCAGCTATCGTTCATGATCGTGCCTCCGGCACGCAGACTCCATCAATCGTTCACGCCGATCTCCGTGAACAGGTAGCTCCCCTTCACCACCCCGAACACAAAGATCTGTTCGCCGCAGACCACGGAATATCCGTCGAGATCGTGAACGGGCTTAACCTTCTTGAAACAACGCCAGGCTAAACTGCTGCCAGAAGACCCCACACATGTGGGCATCGGCATCCTGAGCGGCTCCGGGTACGTTGGGAAACCCCAAATACAACACGAGTGTCAGACTGATGCCCCATGCCCAGGTTCGTGAAGCCATCACGGCACACCCGCCTTTGCCAGAATCCTGTACGATCTCAAGAAAAGTGGCCGCCAGTATGCTGAATCTCCGCATACCCTGAAAGCAGCCGTGAAACGGCTGATTGAAAACAACCCCACGCCTGTACGACAATCGCCGAACCATTCTACTCCGCGAAAGGACACATTCATGGAAACACCCTTGCTCAAGACACCACCCGACAATTCGGTCTACAGCTTTGTCTCGCTCGGGTACATCGCGGCCTACGATGCGCCGTCGAATTGCGATTTCGCCTTCCTCGCATATAAAGAAACCGACAAGGATTCAGGCAGCTGGCGGGTGCGCATACGCTCGACGCAGACGGTGGAGGCCGTCTTGGAAGCCCCGATGATTGCGAATAAGGCGCGAGAAACCGGAGCCCAAGGGAAGCCGTTTTTTCTCTGGGGATATAAGCTAGAACCCAGCGCGGCGGATCAGCGTCAAATAGAGTTTCGCGTCTATCAGGAGCGCGGCACACCGAAAGAACTTGAAATCTTCGTCCGGTTGAGAACGTTCGACCAGAGCCCAGACCAACCGCAGAGCCTCCGCGTTCCGTGGCCGGCGTAACCTCAGGCCATGCGTCATCGTCCTTTTGCGGGGTTCAGCAACCCGCGGAACGTCGCCCCATCGGGATAATGCAGGTCGTCCACCCGCCACACATGATCCATATGAATGCTGAATGGCATGCACTCGCCCTTGCTTAGTCCACCCACTCCAGAAAGCGACAACTTAGAGTCCGACCTTAGGCCCTCTGTAAAACCAGATCAAGGGTGAGTATCGGCAGTCGAGAAGCTCTGCAGGTTTTATGAATTGGGGCTGACGGCTGACTTCGATTACGAGAGGCGCACGACGATCCACGAACAGCGAAGATCTAACCGACGAGCGGCTGGCGAAGCTAAGCCATGAACGCCACGCCGCATGTCCCCGTTGTTTCACGTTGGTTGATTCACTAGACCGCGTGAAGACATTCCGTGCTGACAGTAGCGCCGGGCTTCGATATCGCCCTATACTCCAACCTTCTCCATGGCTGCTGTAAGAATATGCAGGGATCGACGATAAACGCTTACGGCAGACCATCCGGCTCCCACGAGTATGCGTGAGTGGTACCGGAGGAAAAGGAACCGACACATGACGGACAGACCTCTGACTGACTCCCAGTCGCTCATCGACCACCATGGAGACTTCCTCTATCGGTTCGCCCTCGTGCGCGTGCGCAATCAGGATGCGGCCGAGGACTTGGTCCAGGAAACATTTCTGGCGGCGCTCCAGGGCACCTATCGGGAAAGCGGCCAGAGCGCCGAGCGTCGCTGGATGATCGGCATCATGAAGCACAAAATCGTCGATTACTTCCGGCGAATCACCAAAGAGCCGCTCCAACAAGCCGATCCGACGGACGGCCCCGACAGACACGAAGCGTTTCTGGACGACGGCCATTGGAACCCTGACGCGGCGGCGCTGCACCAATGGCCGGAACAGCCGGACAGACTCATCGACCGCCGCCAGTTCTGGGACGCACTCGCCGGTTGCATGGAACGGCTGCCACCCCGAGCCGCTCAAGTCTTTACCATGCGGGAACTCGATGAACTTGAGACAGAGCACATCTGCGAGCTGCTGCAGCTCACACCGACCAACTTCGGCGTCATCCTGCATCGCGCCAGGAAACAACTGCGGGACTGTTTGTCCAGCCGCTACTTCGGTCAGCCACAGGAAGGTCTGCGCTCATGAGCTGGATTACCCGATCGCTCTTCACCTGCCAGGACATGTCGCGATTGCTCTCCGACGCAATGGATCAGTCGCTGCCCTGGCACATGCGCCTGCGCATGCGCGCGCATCTGCACATCTGCGCCCTCTGCCGGCGCTACGAACAACAGTTGACCCTCATCCGAGCCGTCCTCCGCAAAAACAGCGCTACGCTCAACGACGAAGATCGCCCCACGACACCCAGCCTCACGCCTGAAGCCAAAGCGCGCATTCAACAGGCGCTCGACACCCGTCGCCCCTAGCTGGTCCATCCGCCCTCGCGCCTTCACCACCCAGCCTTGCTCTGAATCTTTCGGCTCCTGCTGTAAGACTTATTGCTCTCGAACGATAGAGACACATCGAGCGCAGGTTTCAGACAGGCAACCATCATTCTTCAAGGAGGGTACCCATGACAGGCTTCAAGCAACTCTTACTCGGCGGATTGGCGCTGGCGGTCAGCATGATCGCCGTTCCGGCCTTCGCGGAAGACGTGACCCACAGCACACCGGGACTCAGCGGATACGATCCCGTCGCCTACTTCACCGACGGCAAACCGGTCCGGGGATCGGGCTATCACGTAGCCGTGCACGACGGCGTGACCTATGCCTTCGCCAGCGCCGAGCACAAGAAACTGTTCGAGACGACGCCGGGCAAATACCTCCCGGCCTATGGCGGGTACTGCGCCTACGGGCTGGGCGTCGGCAAGAAATTCGTGGCGGATCCGGAAGTCTGGAGGATCGTCAACGGAATCCTCTATCTGAATCTGGACAAGGGCATCCAGGAGAAATGGGAAAAGGACGTTCCCGGCTACATCAAGAAAGGGGATGCGAACTGGGCAATGATCAAGGATAAGAAGGCATCGGATCTCTAGCCTGGACGACTACAGCCCGTCGCTCCAGGGCGACGGGCCTTCTCTCTTTTCAGATGGCAACGAGAACGGAAGGGAAAGTTTGGTGAAACACAAACACATGGCAGTGGTCATGCTGGCTTTGGCTCTAGCGGGTTCCGGGACGGCGCGTAGTAGTAGTGAGACACCCTTTGCGCCCAATGTTGACCCGGCCACAGGGGCCCTCCATGTTCCCGCGAACTACACCGAGTGGCCCACCCTCGGCACATGGGCGCACGCCAATACCGGCGAACAACAAGAAAAGATCGGCCCCGGATTGCATGAGTATCATGTCGTCTATACCCAGCCGGAAACGATCGCCTACTATCGAACGCACGGTCAGTTTCCCGACGGGGCGGTGCTGGTTAAAGAACTCCTCAACGCTGAAACCATGTCGATGACCACAGGACTCGCCGTAGGCCATGCCACGACCATCAAAGGCTGGTTCGTATTGGTGAGGGACACCCAAGGCCGGTACAAGGAATCGAGCCTGTGGGGAGACGGCTGGGCCTGGTCATTATTTAATGCGGACGACTCCAAGCATACCGTCTCGAAAAACTATAAGACGGACTGCATCCCCTGCCATACGCCGGCACGAGACCTTGCACCCAACCACGCGGCCGATTCCGACAAGTGGATCTATTCCTTCGGATATCCGGTGCTACAGAAGAAATAACGCGGGATGAAGCAATCTGCCGAGGCGCACGGAGACAAAGACTCCCGACCACTTTGTTCGGCTCCTTTTTTCGGCTTGCGCTGGCTCGTGAGCGAGGACGACGATCTCCTGAGCCGTCATCGAGTCAAATCCGTTGAGATCGTCTCCGTGACCACATTCCTACAGCAGCTCAAACGGAAACCCTAGAGAGCTGATAGCTGACGGCTGATGGCTTCGGTGGCGAGCAGACACGTCGACGGGTTAGACGGAAATAGGCCTGGTGCCCCGCCCTCTCCTCATCTACTGAAGGGCGAGATCACGCAACGACCCCACCCGTTCTTTTTTTAAATTTACCCCAAAAGCTGGTCGAGTAGCTGATCGCGGTTTACATCGAAATGTGCGGCCACATCGGCAAGGATGGCCGAGAGCGTCCCGATGCGGAGCGGAGTATGGTGGGGGGTAAGATGATGCTCGCCATGCTCAGAAGTGGTGAGTCGAAGGTGACTGCCGGTTTGACGGGTGATGGAATAACCGAGTTTGCGAAGGACTTGAGCGAGATCATGTCCCGACAGATCGCGGGGAAGCCTCATACGGCAATGACTTCTTCCCGGACATGGTGGAGACGGACGACCTTCGGAGCTTTCCCCTCCTCAAAGTAGCAACGGACCGCGTCTCTGACCTTTGCGGGCAACTCAGCCAGCGTATCCGATTCGGTAAAGATCGATACCCCGAGCGCACGCGCGACAAATCCGCCCTCGGGGGCTTCCTCAACAACAAAGATCAGTTCACTCATAGCCATCGCTCATCATCCTGTTTCGTGGCCTCATGGTAGGCCCGTAAACAGGCAATGCCTAGCTCTCTACAAATCTTCCAGCAACACGCTGAGGGCTGAACACTGACGGCTGATTGCTTCAATCACGCGCGAGATACCGCGGCAGGTCTGACCGAAACGGTTCCGGGACCCCGTCCCGTTCTCATTTACTGAGATGCAAGGGCAAGCAACGACCCCACCTCTTCACGTTAGCGCAAGGACTAACGCAGGTCCTCGGCACAAAAGGCTTCTGACATCGCGTGTTATGTCGCGGAGCGCAATTTCACAGTGAGCCGAACACGGGCCCCAAGACGAGCCAGCATATCAATCAGCGCATCCGTACTGAACAGGTCGATGCGTCCACGAAGTAGATCGCTGACACGAGGCTGGGATACACTCAAAAGCTTTGCAGTCGCTCGCTGCTTAAGGCGACGGGCCGCGATGAGCTTTTGCACCTGGATCAAAAGATCTGCTCGGACCAGGAGATGCTCCGCCTCTTCATGGCGAAACCCGAGATCGCGGAACACGTTGCCAGTCGATGGCGTCACTTTGATTTTCATGGCTCTGCGCTACTCCTATCCGCTTGCCGTTTAACGCGTCGCAAAAAGCGCCTGATACCGTTGTCTGGCAAGAGCCACGTCGCGCTGAGACGTGGTTCTCGTGCGTTTTTCAAACGCGTGGAGCACATACACCGCCTCACCGAACTTGGCCACGTAACACACACGGTGCTCCAGCCCGGTATGAATCCTGATCTCCCGCACACCGGTTCCGATCACGGACATCGGTTTCCAGTCGAAGGGATCAAGCCCCTGCTGAACCAGCCGGAGTTGAACGCCTGCAAGACGCCTGGCATCTTTCGGAAATACCCGGGCATCTCTCCGCGCAGAACCAACCCATACGATCGACTTTTCAGCCACACCAGAATATGCAAGTTTCAGTATATTCGTGTCAAGAGGATAGACGGGGGGTGGAGAATATGACCCCGAGTCAAAGAAAGATGCTGAACGCTGACGGCTGATGGCTGCGGTGGCGCGCGAAATGCAACGGCGGGTCAGACTGAAACGGTTCCAGCACCTCGGCTATTTCTCATCCGCTGAGGTACAAAGTCACACAACAACGCCACATTTTTTGAACTTATACCCCTGAACAATGGGCATTTGGAATCTCACAATGACTGCCCTATGCTTGCCCCGTGAAAGTTGGCGATGTCATGGACAGAAGGGAGGGAATTAAGATGCGTTACGCCGTGGTCATCTAGAAAGCTCCGTCAAACTACGCTGCGTATGTTCCGGATTTGCCGGGTGCATTGCCACCGGTGCGACCATGGCAAAAACCGAATCCCTCGTTCGAGACGCGATCGAGTTTCATCTGGAAGGTCTCAAAGCTGACGGTCTTCCAATCCCTCCTCCCAGCAACCAGGTCGAATACGTCGACATCCCTGCCTAACCAACCCCCTCGGTTCTCGTAAAACAAATCTCGCTCAACGGCCACGCTGACGGCTCATCGCGATTAGAACAGAAACGATACCGTCACGCGCGTTTGCCATTCCGCACCCAGCTCGGGCCGGACAACGTGATAGTAGGCCTGGGTTATGACACTCATCGGCTGGCGGTCAAAGACGAATGCCCGCCCATCTGCGTCACTGAGGAGATACCGCAGAACCAGTCTCGTGGATTTCAACCAATAGAAACACGAAGAGGACAAAACTACGGAGAGATTGCCACGGCAACAAATCAAGTCGAAGCTGTCCCCCTTCCATCTCTCATCTATTATTGATCGACAAGATCACCCGACGACACAATATTTACTGAGATCTATTTACCTACACGTCCCATCTAGGCCCTTACATACCTACTACTAGGGCCATCTATCACTGACCGAACGAGGGGCTCGTATAAGTACATGCCTCGTGGTACCGTCCGCCCCCATTTCGCAGAGCGTTAGCTCACAACGAGGCTTCTATGAGTAAAGATTTTGATTTCCTCGTCGAGCAAGGGAGACGATCATGAAAAGAGCGGCAATACTCTGCATAGCAACGCTGGTTTCGGCCTGCTCCGTCCCGCAGGCCTTTCAAATCGGAAACAGCACAAACCCCCAATACGAAGACCAGAATGTGCTATTCCGAACGACGTACTACCTTCGAGTATTCGATGTCTGCCGCGTGGACGAAAGCGGGCGATATGCAAACTATGACCGCGGTACGGCTAAGCTACTCCATCGACAGATGGGAGCGTACAGAATCATAAAGGACTCTCTCTATCGCTTTCGGATGACCGGGCAAGCGCAAGCACTTCTCAACGATGTGCGTTTCGAGTCAGGCACACTCCGCGACTATCAAATCGATCCATTTGGCCGAACCGTTGAATTCGATGAAAAGCTTAAACGGTTTCGCGCTCCAGA
The DNA here is from genome assembly GCA_040081095.1 of Nitrospira sp. Classification (GTDB taxonomy): domain Bacteria; phylum Nitrospirota; class Nitrospiria; order Nitrospirales; family Nitrospiraceae; genus Nitrospira_D. The sequence goes on along the minus strand of JBEBHO010000159.1, from coordinate 10,257 downwards.
CGTCCTGTCCACTCAACAAGGGCCGAATAATTCCAGTACCTCTCAGCCTAATACACTTCCGCCAACCATACCGCCTCAAGGAAACATCAACCCTTGTCCCCCAGGGCAGGCTCACGAAGCCCAGTTTTATTTATTGGGGCCTGAAGGTGTGAAGAAGTTAGATCCCTCTGAGCGCCTCATTATGGCCATGTCGACGGACGGGAAACCGCTCGTGAGTGCGCTGCAGCGGATCGCCGGCATTAAAGCCCAAACGGAGGCTGAAGTTGAGGCGCAGTATTATGTGAAGCGCGAAGAAGCGCGAGCCGCCGTGGCAACAGAGCTCCTTGAAAACGAAAAGAAGACGCTAGCAGCATTCGATCCAACAAAGACGAACCTGGCAAATAGCCCATCCAGCACGCCAGCCTCGCTCTCAAAGGCTATTCTCGATCTATTTGATAGCCAAGGGTCGGCGGGAGGAACTTCTAAATGAGACACCACTTTCTGCACAGTCTAGCCCTGATGGGCCTCCTATTCCTCTGCGGGTGCGCCACAGGCGCAATGCGCATCGATGTCGAAGTATACAAAGGCCCACTGGCCCAAACATCGGAGTCCCAATTCGCTTCACTCGTCGGATATCTCGAGGAAGCACAGCGATCCATCGTAGAGAACATGAACTTCACTCTGGCTATCGTAGCCAACGCCGAGTTTGAAAAACTTGGGAAGCCAGATGCAGAATGTTCTCGCCGCTATCTCGAGGTCAAAGGAGTGGAAAGTTTTCTTCTGCCTCTCAAATCACCAAAGGAAGATCAGGCACTTCCTCAAGTGCCTCCAGCAACAGAAAACAAAACTTGCACGGAAACCATTGCCAAACCGGAGAATGGTGCTAAACCAACACCTCATCCGAAAGATCAGCTGCACCTCTACATCCCGCAGCCACGTGATGGGGGATCGAGCCCGCTATCCGCCAACGATCCTATTTCCTGGTGCAACAAGTTAGACCCTGAAGGCTGGTACGATCAGCTGCCTTATTTTGACTGCACGGTCCTCAGATCTGTCTTTTCAGATAGCCGTCACATGTTGCAGCAAATACACACGCTACACCAGGAGCACCTCACAGAAATCAATGCTCAAAAGTGGGATACCAACGAGTGGCGAACCAGGGCGTTATTGATGGACGTGGGGAAAATCGCAAGCGAATTTCGAGCTACGGCATTTAGATGGGCTGTCGCCAATGCTGGAGGCCAATCACCCAGCTGCAAAACGCGTATTGCATTAGTTAATTTTGTCATGACGGCCTCCGAGTTTGGCAATCAATTGCAAACGCGATCCGACGTATTACTCAAGCAACTCAGCCTCTCCAGTGGTCATGATGCAAAAGAGCTCTCTCTTAGTACGCACTTGCAAGATACAGAGCCAACCGACTTCATTCATTTGTACGACTGGCTAGACGCCTCCACGGACAGTTGCGTCTTCGGAGGATGGTTTGCACGTCACCTGATACCGGGATACCCGGACATGAATGTGACGAATCGCGTCAAAATCGTAAAGCGCCTCTACGGTGATCACTTCTGGTCAAAAATCAATACCGTGCATGCCAGTGGTGTCGGGAAAGTCAATCAGGTATTCGTTAAAGATGGCATTGGAAATTGGAGTTTGAAGAGCTTCGAGAACCATCCGGGAGAATTGCTCGACGCTTACCTCAACATCGGCAAACAAGCATTGAAAGCCGCCGCCACGGTTGCCGCAGCGACCTCTGGGGTCGGGAGTGGAGGCGCTGCCATCACTGCGGCCCTCAAGTATGCCGATCAATCCATTGCAGGCCCAGCGACCACGACTTCTGGAAAACAGATCATTGAAGATCTACAACAGTTAGAGGTAGGGCTTCGCTCAGACTTGGGAAAGCAGGCGACTGACGCTCAGAATGCGGAAACAGCCGCAACGGATAATGACAAAAAGAAGGAGATCCGCCTAAAGGCCATTGAAGAATATACGGCAACGATCACAGCGTTCAAACGCAAGATCGATGTGCTGACCAAGACTCTCCAGCCTGCGCCGGACTCAAAAGACACCGAAGCAGCCGTGAAGAAGATGCTGAACTCGGGAACCGCCTTGCAATGAGGCCCTAGAAATTACAACTCGCCTGACAAACGAGTGGCTGCAGATCTCAAGGGGAACCAAAGATTCACAGCCACCAGGAGGCATGAGACCCGATGACACCACTCATAACAACGACTGAAGGAATCAAAGTCCTCATCGGACTCCTGGTGGTGTTTGTTCCTTTCCATCAATCGGTGGTTGAAATATTCAAACTCACCGGCACCAAGACTAGGAGGTACTGGGAAGCGCTAGCCTACATTATCTATGGACCAACCCTCTCAAGCGGAAAACCACAGAACAAGTCAAAGTACATGCCCACCATTTCAAGCTTTCCCGCTACCATCGACCCCCTACTCAGGGATAACGACGCACACACAACCCCTCAGGAAAGACTAATCCAGAGCTTCTTGCTCAGGGGGGTTGGCGACAGCCCCGTTACAGATATTTCAGACTCAGATGTGAAGAACGTAATTCAAGTAATCCGTTTCGCAACAATGAAGAAAGACCCGGGGCTTTCATTTGCCAGTGAGTTGATTGACGAACTCATCCGAACAGCCCCACACAGCCCCACATTTCTAACTCAACGGTTCTCTAGCCTCCTCAAAGATTACCCAGACTCCCAACCAGTCAGAACACTTACCAGGAAATGGATTGAAGAGATTGATGCGCTCCGTGCAACCAGCGCTCAATTAGATATCAAACCAGCCATCCTTTTCATGTGGAGAAATGAACTAAACCTTAAATTCTTTCCTGCCATCCTACGCGCAGAACGCGAACTTCCCAACGCTCTCAAAGCGGCTGAGTTTCAGTACGTCAGCCACCTTTCTCGGTTTTCGTCATCAATAGCCGGTGCCGAAGCGCTCATAATTTCAGGCCTCTTCACTGGTTTGCAAAAAGAAGCATGCTGGTTGAGCCTGGACACCATTGCAGTTTTAGCTCTAAGCTTTGGTGCTCTTATCACGGCACCAAGGGGCACAAAGAGCTTGCTGGACGCCGTCATCGGCCTCGGGAATCGCATGAAAGGCTAAATGACACCGACACCCCGGTGCTTCCCAGGATCGATTCAATCCACTCATGCACGAGTACGCGTCTCACCGTGGGACGGATTTGAGTGCCCGATTGAAATAACCTCTCGGTCCCCGCAGCCCGACCATGAGCGCGTGGGCACAAACACAACCAAGCTAGATCAATCCTCAATCTGGGTTGTGGATGTCGCAAATCTTGCTCCCAACACCCAATACAGTATCCGCGTCGAACCACCTTTGGGAATCCCGTCAGACACAGCGATCATTTGCACCCCTCCAACTACACTGACCCAAGCACCACTCGAATTATGCTTATTCTCCTGCTACTTCCCGAGTGAGGAGTACTACACCAATGCAGCTCGTGCCAAAACTATCCTCGAAACGCTCCAAATCGTTCCTCATCTAAAACTCTTTGCTGGCGACCAAATTTACGGAGATGTCCCAAGTTCAAGCGACTCTGTCCAGGCGATTTATCGCGATAGGCATCGCGAAACATTCCAAGGTGATCGGTTGGGTAGCTTGTTCGCCTATGGCGCGAACATGTTTACCTGTGATGATCATGAGTTCTGGAATAGTTATCCAGATTCAATGTGGTGGCTGAGCCGCTCCTACGATGGCAACTGGCAGGAGTCTCGGGATGAGGCGCTCAAGCACTTCTTTCAGCAGCAAGGGGTACTGAACTTCTCGCCTGGCTTATCAGGAGGAGAAAGTGACACCCGCTGCTGGTCTTCTGGCAAGATTAGCAACCTCGATCTCTTTGTCACAGATACGAGAAGTGACCGGACAAGTAAAGACAATAAACGCCGGAGCCCTAATAGTGGAAACAGCACGCGCCCGTCACTCATGTCCACTCAACAACTCGATACACTCCTTGCCTGGATAGACACAGTGGATCGGATTGGGCTACTCGTTCTGGGGCAGCCCCTGTGGTTACTGAGCGAGTCCTACGACAACGCGCTCTGTGACTACCCAGAATTCGACAGAACTCTTGATACTCTGGCGAGAAATATGCGTGACAGAGATGTCACCTACATTGTTCTTACAGGAGATATCCACTGGGGTCGATTAACGGTTCTCCAGAATCCCGTGCGCCCTGCATCCAAACTCATTGAGTTTGTTTCATCCCCGATCGCGCGAGTTGGCATGCGCAGCATCTTCAGCCGAAAACTTGACGTCGGCGAAAGACCTAATGTCGCCTTTAATTTTGACTCCCAACCAAAGCTTAACCATTTCTTCGGCGCCTACGACAGGCGTCGTGTGTTTGCCACGAACGAGAACAACTTTGGTCGCCTGTCATTATCATCTACCCCAAGCGGCTCCGTGGCAGGTCACTTTGAACTGTGGAGCCTTGATAGCCAGAGTCTTGCACTCGATCGTTGGGGACAATTGGACAATCGCTGCATGAGCACTCTAGATCTCCTTTAGGAAACATTCCAGCAAAGTAGACAATACACACAAAGTCAGCCCTTCTCCATACAGCCTAAACAATAGGCAACTAAACAGTCTTTGCAATGGAATAACTTTTCATGAACACCGACAAACTTGAGCGTAAAAATGGGGAGATCACCACGGAGCCCGACGCAAACCAGAATGCGTACGAAATTCCTCGAGCACATGAGACCGACGTGTATGCCATTACGTTCGGTCCTGGCGCATTCGATACAATGGTTCAACTCGGTGTGATTCACGCTCTTCTCGTTGCACGACGACGTCCACCCAATGTTGTACTCGGCCTATCGGCTGGCGCAATCAATGCTGTTGCGTTAGGAGAAGTCTTCGCTGAACCAGGCGGACTGCATGGACAAGTAAGCCGCTTCCGAGAAATCCTCAACGCTGCTCGCGATTCCCTCCGGGTCTTGCGTCATGAATTGAGTCCAGACCCTCTGGAACTCAACACGGAACATGCATTGGCTCCAATGGAGCTCCCAATTCACCATCGCAAAGAACGAGATGAGCGAATAGGAGCCCTTCGAGCAGTAGTAGGTATCCTCCGACTATTCAATGACATTACAAAGCTACGAATTACGCTGCACGTTCTTGTCCAGGCGGGACAAAGATATCTGCGCCTCAAAGAAGCATGTGCTTCAAGGAGCCGCATCCAGCGTTGGAAGCGCGTCCCTCCAGCACTCGTCCGCTGCCTGTTATTCCTCGGCTGCTATTCTTGGAGACTGGCTTTCCCCCTTCTCCGTGCTTATCGTCGGGTGACCTTGCTCCCTCCTGACAATCCGCAGAAGCACTGGAGAATAGCCCCAGTTAACCACTTCCTCTCGATCTGGAGACGCATCAAAACTCTCGCACCTATTAAAGCAATAAAAGTCTTACTATTCATGAGCGCGCTAAGCTTTACGATCTATCTGCTAGTACGCCTACTCCCCGACTCCCTATGGCCATGGAATTGGATACTCTCGGCAGTAGGTATCCCCATCACAATTAATATAACAATGGCATTTATAGTGTATTCGAAATGGCATCTCTTACTAAAGGCCTACGATCTTCACGATCAGCTATTCCACCCTTACGTCCTTAAGCAATTTCTCATATCGACATTCCATCCAAACTACTATGGGAAATTTATTCATGCCTCCGCCGCTGAATGCGCCTTGGCAGAATCAGACACTGCTCTTAGCCATCAAGAAGCCCCGCCAAAAACTTTTGCAGACTATCTATCTCCTACGAGTGGCGCCCAAGGCATCCGAATCGTAGCTGTGGGGACCTCACTGAAAAACGGGAAATCCATAGGATTTCCCAAAGACACGAAGATTATCGACGGCATGATGGCCTCCATGGCATTCCCCCCATTTTTGAAGGCCTATGAAGTTGATGGAGAGCTATACATCGATCCAGCCTGCATCGATGAAGAACCTATCGCACCGCTTATGGACTACCTTCGCCATCACATGAACCCAAGCACCACAGCAGCACATGTGTTCCACATCACCCCATTTCCAGCCAGCCGATCCAGCGCTTCAGATTCCTTCACCTCAATTAGTACCATCGCTAGACGATCACTGGAGCTACTACAATCACGACGCGCTACCATTGAGCAAGAATTGACTCAGCAATATAGCTCACTCCTGCCAAAGGGCAGCGCTATTCACCTAGTCCAAAGCTATAAATTTGTAGCCGCGAACCTTTTCCCTATCGAAACAGAAGCCCCCCTGCACATTACAGAGCAATTTCTCACTACATCCTCGAATGAGGACCGTGAGCGCATCGTTTTACATGCCATTGCTACTGGGTGCCGTATCACTTTACAGCGCATACTTGCCCCTGAAATAGAGGGCCTCAAAAAGTTTAACAACCTTGCCACAATTAACTGTCGAGATCTCCTTACCACCCTGGGTCTAGCTGCCCCTGTATTCCCTGGAAGCGATTCGCAGTCAGGTCCTGGACTCTATGAGATTTGCAACCACTGCACCCTGCATTCTCACGACGATTTAAAGAACCTTTCTTCAAACGACAAGCAGATATTAGCCCGCCAAGGACCATCCACAGATCAGCCAATTTGGCCCAAAAAGCAAGACGAGAATGTGCAGTCAAATTCGTCAAGCGAGCAACGATCCATACCCCACGAAACGCCTCCCGCTAAGAGGAAGTCAGAAAGCGTCAAAAATAATACTCCATGGGTTTCGACAGTATGGAGCGGCGGAGTCTTTCGCGGCGTTTTTCAGATTGGCGCTATTGCTGCTTACAACGAAACTGGCGTTAAACCTCGAGTCTTCGCTGGAGCGTCGGTTGGCTCGATTATGGCCGCTATGGCGGCCCGAGTCACATCACTCGACAAAAAATCAGGAAGACTGGAAGTCCAAAAAGCTGCGGCCACTTTTATCGGGCTGGATCGCTTTGTCCTCACTGACCGATTCGCCGATCTTGTGCGCCGCCTGACCATTCGAGCTAACGACATACATGTGACACCTCAAATGCTGGACGACACATTGCGGCAATTCGAACGGCTCGATAGCAATGAATTCAACAACACGGTGAGAGAAGTAGCCGCAGGATTTGAGCGTTTGCTCTATATCAGTCCCTTTGAGCTCTTAGACCTCTATCGAGCACTCCATAATGCCGACGGCAAGGCCCTTGGCACCCTGGTCGCCAATGCCATTGACTATATATTCGAGCGTTCCGGTGCCGGACTAGAACTGCTGGGCGCTGAACCTCTCAAAATGCTGATCCGCGAGCATGTCTTAGGAGATACCTTCGAACCTCGAATATCACTTGGAAGCTTCACGAGTAAGCTGGGCTCCTCTAAGCCTTACCTCCTGATATCGGCAACCGACCTCACCGATGGGAAACTCCATATCATTGGCGACCCGTCCAACAATCGGAACGGCGATCCGCTTCTTATAGAAGCATTACTAGCTGGCAGCGCGTTCCCCACCGTTTTCCGCCCACGACGATTCTCCGAGGTATATCCAGCCGGACATCATCCCAGCGTCTTTGTCGACGGAGGAATCATGGACAACCTTCCGCTGTCTCCCGTCGTTAAATTCCTGGAGAACCAAGCCAACGCGGGTCAGATTAAGGAAAGACCATCGGTCCCACATCTTATTCTTTCAGCCTCCCTAGAGTGCCGTGTTGCTGACATTCAAAAATCAGAAGAACTGGAATCATTCCAAAATGATTGGCGCGCGTTAAATCGACGCGTAACAGAATTGAAATACAACCGCAAAGTGACCGCCTTTACGAATGCACAACGCCACTTTCAAGCGATTTACAACGCAAATCCAATGACCGCACTCAGATCCCCATTAAACTTAGAAGTAGCGACTACGAAACCAGAATGGCTCTGCGGCACATTTGGATTTCACCCAATGCTTGGTTTCAGTCAAGAGAAGCAAGCAAAAAGTATCGCGCATGGATGTGCGATGACTATGGCAACGCTTGCTCAACTCTCCGGCAAATATGGGAACGAATCCTGGGGCATCACAATGGGTACAATTGAAGAAGAAGCCTTTGCAGAAATTCCGCCAATTGCCATGGTTAAGGAAGACCCTCTTAGTAGATCCACGCCAGGGGATCGAGTAGTTAACGTTTCTTTCTTAAAAAGTCTCCCAAGAAAAAAACGAGCGGAGAAGGGGCGAACAGGCCTGTGCTGGTTCCGCGACGAAATCTGTCCATTTTCAGCCACCGGCATTGAGGAGACAGGAAATGCCTTCGCCAAAGAAACCAAAACTGCACTCATCATGATCTATAACCTGTGTGGCCAAGCTTCAACCCATTCACGGCAGAATAATTAATGGAACCCACACTCCAGCTTGCGCTACAGGAGTACTTCCCAATGAATCGAGATGACCAGCAATGACTGATCTAGAACTCCAAAAGCCTCAAAAGCGCTGGCCTCACAAGCTACTTGTGAAAAAACAAAGGGGTCGGGGAAAAAACAAAGGGGTCGGGATGAGCTGGCCCGGGTTTCGTGGACACCGGGTTAAGGGTCACTGATCTGTCGCTCAAACTCCAGCGGGCGCAGATAGTTGGACTCTGATGCAACCGCTGGCGGTTATAGAATCCCTCAATAAACGCAAAGATCTCTCGGCTCGCATCGTCGCGGGTCTGATACGTCTGATGATGCACTAACTCATTCTTGAGTGTGCTGAAGAACACAGAATGGGGTCAGGTCTTGCAATCGCACATTGCACCCAGCTCAAAGTGGTCAGGAGATTTTTTCTGCCTGCCCGGGGTGATGCAATCCAAACCATCCTTAAGTTTCAGTGCACGCTCCAAACTCTAGCTCCTCACACCTCCTCCGCAGCGTACGACACGGTCGCTAACCTGACCCAGCCCCAGAAGCATATTCCTAATAATCACCTACTCAACTCTCTCAAGATCCATTGCCGACCATCCGATAAAGCCACCGTCGTATCACCACTTCATCTGGAGGAATTCATGTCGAATATTCTTGAGCAGATTGACAAGGCGATCGGTGCACATGGGGCTTGGAAAGTTAAACTTCGCCAGAACATCGACGGCACACTGGCCCTGAACCCGGCCGAGGTAAGTGTGGATAACCGATGCGATTTCGGCAAATGGTTATACAGCCTGACGGGAGGTCAAACCTCTGATCCTCACTACAAGGAAGTCCTCACACTCCATGCCGCCTTTCATAGGGCCGCCGCTGGAGTGGTGACCAAAGTGCAAAAAGGCGACAAGGCCGGTGCAGAGGCGTCTATCGGACTGAACGGCGACTATGCGTCCGCCTCATCCAAGCTCACCGCGAAAATGATGGAATGGAAACGAGTCTCAGCCAAAGCAGCATAAGGCCGCCTGATTTCTTGCTCTGGAGAAATTCCCTTGCCCTATGGAATTTCTCCAGAACAATTTCCGACTCACCTGCGGCCATTCCCTCACTTATCAAGCAATCTTATCCGCATAACTCATTGCTTTAATAGATAAGTTTCATCCATCTTCTCGCCCCGCACGCACCCGGCACAGTCCCTGCTGATACCTCTCCTTATAATGGTGACACACCACTCCATTCTCTTGATCGAAGACAGCCCCGGCGAGCAGGAGCTGTTTCGTCTAGCGCTGGCTCAGACCGGCCTTCAGGTCGCGCTCTTTGCTGAGCAAGATGCGGAGGCTGCGCTTCATTTCTTGAACAACCATGCAGACCTCCCTTCTCTTATCTTGCTCGACTGGCACTTGGGAAAAGAGCGGGGCGATGGGTTTCTGAAACGGCTGCGGGCAGATACCCGCTTGGCGGCGATCCCTGTCATCGTCTTCACCACCTCTGACGATGCCTCCGACCTCTCACTTGCCTATGCCAGCGGTGCCAACGGTTATGTGGTAAAACCTGGCACCTTCGACGAACTCATTCAATGCACGACTGATATCTGCCGATACTGGTTGGAACGGAATCGCGTGCCTTCAACTGTAGGAACTCCATGCTGACCCGCGCTGCGCTGAAAAATCCCTACGCCGTCTTTGCCATCTGTATGATCGCGCTGATCCTGGGCGCCGTGTCGTACCAGAAGATGCGCGTGGACATCTTTCCGGAAATCAAAATCCCCACGATCCTCGTCACCACCTTCTACCGCGGCCTGAGCCCCGGCGAAATGGAAGGGGCGATCACCCTCAAGATGGAGCAGCGGTTCGTCGAAGCGAGCTACGTCGAGCACATCGAATCGCAATCGCTCGCCGGAATGAGCTACATCAAGGT
>JBEBHO010000270.1:0-17563 GCA_040081095.1 Nitrospira sp. | reverse complement strand
CGTGGATGTCGAATTCAAAAAATGTCAAAGATTGAGGAGTGTTTTGGTGGGCCGTGTAGGGGTCGAACCTACGGCCCGCTGATTAAGAGTCAGCTGCTCTACCAACTGAGCTAACGGCCCACCTAGGTATGTGCGATGCGGATGTCTTTGTGCAGTCGTGATCCTTGTCTGTGCTTGCTGATGGTGCGCCTGACAGGATTTGAACCTGTGGCCCTCAGCTCCGGAGGCTGATGCTCTATCCAGCTGAGCTACAGGCGCTCCCGTAAGCAAGGACTGGCACCTTACCATAGGGTGAAAGTCTCTGTCTAGGCGTTGGGTGGAGAGACGAGGCGGTTTTCTCGCGGGAGAAATGCATAGGGAAGGAGGAGTTCTTCGCCAGGGCATTGCAGCTTCAGGTGGAGCGCCGTCAGTTGTTGGGACTCTTCTCCTGCCATCCGGTCTTCTTCCTCTCGAAACGTTGAGGACAGGCGAATGATCGGGATGGCTGTTTGGATCTCACAGGCGCCTTCGACGCATCCGTCCTGCTCCGGCGGGATGCCCATGGAGCGGCAGGTGAGCGGCCGAAAGGCATAGACCGCGCAGTGGCCGTCCGCATTAAGTGCGGGGCAGGGCAAGTCCTTGAATTGTTCGGCCAGTTGTTCGGTGAGGTGGTCTGGCCAGCCGTCGAGCATTGGTGACACAGCCAGACGAGGGAAATGCGCTTCGATCGCTGCCACCTGATCCCGGGCCTTCTGTTGGATGGTCTGGCGTTGCTCGTCCGGAAGGCGGGGGAGCCCTTCTTGGATCTGTTGCTGATCGAGGATCGTGACAGGAAACGTGCCGATGCAACAATGGCAACAGCCCTGCCGGCAGGGTACCTGGTCTAAAAGGGCTGCCGTGGCCCGCTCAAACCACCGTGAGGTTTTTTCAGGAAGCGATGAGAGCGTCGTCGGTGTCGGGATCTTCGACACAACGGGTTAGTCTTCCTGTGGGGCCATATCGACAATGAGGTCGCCCTTGGGCGAGTAAAAGCCCTGGTCGTCAATCTGGACGATGCCGTTGCACTGTTCCTGGTAGAACTCCAGAATCCAGCCGTTGAAATCGTAGCCCTCGTCGGTCATGTCGTCTTTGGAAAAACGGGTGGTGAGAATGAACTGCGCGCGATTGACAAATTCAAGCGCGAGCTGGGCTTCAATATCCTCGTAGGCTGTGAGCAGATCGCGGAATTGGTTTTGTTCCTGCCCGAACACGTCCTGGTAGGTGCCTCGGTCGCGTACGCAAAAAATTTGTATTGGTTTCCGGTCGCGGTGATAACCAAGGGAAATTTGGACCCAGGCCCACTCATCCAGAGCGGCGTCATCGATGTTTTTCGGTACGATGGGTGTCTGGCCGCGGCCTTTCAGAAAATCGATCAAGAGCCGGAGCGGAGGAGAATTCTCTTTCTGGCAGAACACCCGAGAATATACAAAGTTTTCAGCCTGTTCCGTAGAGTCTGCTTGCGCAGATGTGGGTAGAATCGGAAGTTCCCTGCCCATGATGATCCTTTCGCTCAAACCGGTGTTTTCGAACCGTCGGCTGTCTGCAATCCAAGGCGTTCCGGTACTCTACGCCTGCGTCTATTTGAACTGCAAGAGGGCGTTGTAGGCATTTCCCCACGCCAGGCCTGTGTTTTTCTCGTTGACAGCCTGTGGACTCTTGGCTACACTCTCGCGGGTTTTCATGGTGGGAGTGTTGTTGAAGGGTCTTTCGCCAGACGATACTGACGTCAGCGTGTTTCAAGAGAGGCGAGTCCACATTCGTTTTGTGGTTTTTCTTATTCTCACTTTCAAGGAGGTTCCCGAATGGCAAAATCAATGACGAAGTCGCAGATCGCCGACTACATGGCCCAAAAGGTCGGTTTGACCAAGAAGGCTGCCGTCCAGATGATGGACGATTTCGCCGCTTTGGCCTATCGTGAAGCCAAGAATGTCTTCACGGTGCCTGGTATCGGTAAGTTGGTGTTGGCGAACCGCAAAGCCCGGATGGGCCGGAATCCGCAGACCGGTGAGCCGATCAAGATCCCGGCCAAGCGGGTGGTGAAGTTCCGCGTCGCCAAGGTTGCCAAGGACGCAATCCTCGGAAAGAAGTAATCGGGGTATTTCCGTCCGGCATCGGTGCAGCGCCATGAACTCTCTGGGGCGTTATCCGCTGCAGGTGATGAGACAAGAACGGGCTGGTTTCCTCAACGGGAAACCAGCCCTTCGTGTTTCTGCGCAGGATCTAGCTCAGTCAGGAATGCGAGGGCGCGAGCCCGCTCCCACCCATGCCGTCGTGACCGACGAGTCTGATCGCGTCGCCGTCCTGTACGAGGGAATCTTCGCTCGCGATGCGTTTATTGATCGTGACGAGCACTTTTTTCTCCCGCAGCAGTTGCAGCAGATGTCTGAGCTGAAATCCCTGTCGTTGAATGACCTGTCGGACCGTGAGGGAGTTTGGGATTTCACAGGCCAGATCCCGCTCGCCGTCGGCTGTTTGTAGTTGACCGGTCAGGGTAATTGTCACCATGAGTACTGCTCCTTGCGTGCGCGTGAGTTCTGTCGGACTGTTAGGGATAGCGGGCAGGCGTTGACTCAGTCGCGCCGCATCCCGATAATAGCGTCATTATGCAATCGTTAGATATCTATAATCCCGGCATGCCGGATCTGCAGTTTGTGCTCTTCGTATCGGCGCTCTGTACCTCAGATCTGCCGACGTTGAATATCCCTCAGCCCGTCAGAGACGAGCTGTTTGAACGCTGTTGGGCATTGGCTCACACCGGTCCGCCACCGGTTTCGAAGCGCGAGCGCGTGCTCGATCTTCGTCATGGGAACGACCTGACCCTGGATGCCTGCATGGAGGCGATCCAATCGATTCTGGGCGATGCCGGGGTGACCACAATTATGTGGGACCATCCGCCGAGCCCTCCTACGAGGTCCAGTACTCCGGAGGCTCAGCCGCTCATCGATCGTCTCCAGCAACTGTACCCTGACGGGCCTGACGTTGTCGATCCGGACGGTGGGCATGCAGGTTAGTGCCACGCCGCTGGAGGGCCTGCTAGTCATCGAGACGAAACTGTGGCGCGATGCGCGCGGGGGCTTCGTCGAGACCTATCATCAGGAGCGCTATCGGGACGCTGGCATCAGCGCGACATTTGTGCAGGACAATTTTTCCTGGTCGCAGGCGGATGTGTTGCGGGGATTGCACTACCAGCTCAACCGTCCCCAAGGGAAGCTGGTGATGGTGGTGGAAGGGCGGGTGTTTGACGTGGCGGTCGACATTCGGAAAGGATCGCCGACCTTCGGACAGTGGCATGGTCTGGAGCTGTCGGCTGAGAGCGGCCGTCAGCTATATATTCCGCCGGGCTATGCCCATGGATTTTACGTGCTGAGTGAACGGGCCGGATTTATGTATCGGTGCACGGATTACTACAACCCCTCGGATGAACGGGGTATTCGATGGAACGATCCGCAGCTAGCCGTTCACTGGCCCTCCATGAATCCTCTGGTGTCTCAGAAAGATCAAGCCTACAAGACGCTGGCCGAAATGCAGGCGGAGCTTCCGCAGTGGACGGCGGGGCGATGAGTCCTCTGAACCGTTGAACCCTACGCGCGAGCTATGTTATACGCCGTACCGGCAATGCAGTATGTGATCACCACGAACCATCGTGATTCGTCGTCAACATAGAAGGAGGATTCAATGGGGAAAAGCTTACAGGGCACCAAGAGCCACGAGAATTTGAAAGGCGCGTTTGCCGGCGAATCGCAGGCGAACCGGCGTTATCTCTATTTCGCGCGGCGCGCCGATATTGAAGGGTATCCGGACGTGGGCGGGTTGTTCCGCGATACCTCTGAGGCTGAGACCGGCCATGCCTTCGGTCATCTGGACTTTTTGAAGGAAGTCGGGGATCCGGCCACCGGGGTGCCGATCGGGAATACCGAAGCCAACCTTAAGTCGGCGATCGAAGGGGAAACGTACGAATACACCCAGATGTATCCCGGCATGGCGAAGACCGCGCGGGATGAAGGGTTTGCGGAGCTCGCCGAATGGTTTGAGACGCTGGCCAAGGCTGAGCGCTCGCATGCGAACCGGTTTCAGAAGGGGCTCGATAGCTTGAAGCAGGGCTAATCGAGTTTCAGGAAGTGGGAGGAAGGGTGGATTGGGCTGAGGCTTGATCCACCCTTCGTCTTTTCCGCCTTGTGTTCCATCTCATCAACAGGAGACAATACCTGCCGTGAAAGGCTTAAGTCTGATTCAGCCGGTCGAGCCCGCGCAGCTGGCGAAAGATACATTGCGGATCTATGAGATTTGCGACGGGTGTCGACGTTGCTTCAATCTGTGCCCCTCCTTCAACACGCTCCTCGATGGAATCGACCGGCACGATGGCCATGTCGAGAAGGTCATGGCGGCCGAGCATCAGCGCGTGGTCGACGAATGCTATTATTGCAAACTTTGTTACAACCATTGTCCCTACACGCCGCCGCATCAATATGCGCTGGATTTCCCCAAGCTCATGGTGCTCTGGAAGCAGCGCTATGCTGTCGAGCGGGGTGTGCGCTGGCGGGATTGGCTGCTGATCCAGACTGACCTCATCGGGAAATTGTCGACGATCTCAGCCCGGCTTTCCAACTGGGCCTTAGGACTTGGCGCCGTGCGTCGGTTGATGGAAATGATCGTGGGCGTCCATCGTGACCGGAAGATCATGCACTTCTCGACTGAGACCTTCTCCCGATGGTTTCAGCGGCGTAAGACGCCGGCTCTGTTGAAGGCGCCACAGAAGAAAGTGGCGCTGTTTGCCAGTTGCCTGGTGAACTATCAAGCGTCCGATGTCGGGAAAGCGACTGTACAGGTTTTGGAAAAAAACGGTGTTCTGGTGGTGGTGCCAGATCAGCAATGTTGCGGGATGCCGTCGTTCGATATTGGGGATACGGCCGCTATGCAGAAAGCGGCGCAGGCTAACATTGTGTCCCTGCTGCCTTGGGTCGAACAGGGGTACGATGTCGTGGTGCCCGTGCCGAGTTGCAGCCTGATGCTGAAGCGTGAATATCCCGAACTGCTTGGTGGCGAAGAGCCCAAGAAGGTCAGCGAGCGGACGTTCGACATCTGCGAGTACCTGATGAAGCTCAAGAAAGAAGGCACGCTCGCGACCGACTTCGTGAATACGCCGGGCCGGGTGGCCTATCAGATTCCCTGTCATCTTCGCGATCAGAATATCGGATTCAAATCGAAAGAGCTGATGGAATGTGCCGGGGCGCAGGTCGAGGTGATCGAGAAGTGTTCGGGGCATGACGGGTCCTGGTCGGCCAAAACGGAATTTTTCCCGCTCTCAATGACGATTGCCAAGAAAGCCATACGGGCGATCGAGCAACATCCAGCCGATGTGGTGGCGTCCGACTGCCCGTTGGCCGGCCTTCAGCTGGATCAGGCAGGAGTGACATCCCATGTAGGGGGCAAGGCCACGAAGCACCCGATTCAAATTGTGCGCGATGCTTACGGGTTGTCATCATGAAGACGCTCGCGCCGAACGACCTCCTTGCCTGCGCCGACTACGAGCGGCAACGAGAAGAATTTCGTGCCCGTATTATCGAGTTGAAACGGCGTCGGCGGATTTCCGTGGGCCCGTTGATCACGCTGGTGTTTGAAAATCGCGAGACGCTCCTGTTTCAGATTCAGGAGATGATTCGTGTCGAGCAGATCTTTGATCCGGTCAAGGTGCAAGAAGAGCTCGATGTGTACAATGCCTTGCTGCCGGCATCAGGTGAGTTGAGCGCCACCTTGTTGATCGAAATCACCGATGACGCCAGGATGAAAGAGTGGCTCGATGCTTTTATGGGGCTGGATCACGGGAGGAAAGTCGCTATCACGATCGGCGGTGAGCCCGTCTATGCGGTATTCGAAGGCGGCCATAGCCACGAGACGAAGATCAGCGCCGTGCATTTCATCCGGTTTCAGATCCCGACGTCGGTTACGGCCTTGCTGGCCGACCTGCGTGTGCCGGTGACCCTGTCCGTGCGGCACGGCGTGTACCAGGAGGAGGCGCCGGTGCCCGGCAGTATGAGGGAAGAGTGGCTGAAGGATCTCGCGGGCTGCTGAAAAACACTGTCGGCTTCGTTCTCGGCCTTGCCGAACGGCCTTTTTGAGCAGCCCGGCAGAAAGTGCTTCGGAGAAATGAAGGATTAGCCATGTCGCACGTATTCCTCACAAAACGAATCGAATTTGCAGCGGCCCATCGCTATATCAAGCCGGAGTGGGATGAGGCCAAGAACCGCGCCGTCTTTGGCGCCTGCTATAACCCACCCGCGCACGGGCACAATTACATGCTGGAAGTGACCGTCTCCGGTGAGGTGGATCCCAAGACCGGCATGGTTATTAACCTGTTCGATCTGAAGCAAGTGCTGCTGGCGGTGATCGAAGAGTTCGACCACATGAACTTCAATCTCGACCTGCCGTACTTCAAGGATCGGATTCCGACTTCTGAAAATATCGCCTGTGTTCTCTGGACTAAACTGGCGGCTCAGTCTGAGATTGGCACCTTGGATACGCTTCGGCTTTACGAAGACGAAGATCTGTATGCTGAAATCACGGCAGCCGGTGGATTGGATGTCGCCACGGTCACTCGGCGCTACTCTTTCACGGCATTGCTTGATGGCCGTCAGGGTCATACGTGGGACTGCTTCGTCTCAGTCCATGGCACCATCGACCCGGTTACCGGCATGGTCACGGATATTGGGGCTTTGGATCGCCTGGTGCAGGAGCGGGTGGTGCAGCCGTGCGATCGGCAGGATCTCCGCGAGGTCCTCAAGGCGCCTGCGATCAGCGGGGCGCACCTGGCTGAGTACATCTGGAATGCGCTGGTCTCGTGCTTCTCGTCCGGGTCCTTGAAGAATATTCGTGTCGTGCAGTCCCGCGACCTTTCCTTCGACTACAACGGGTAGATTCGCATGAGATTCCGACCACTGTGGATCATGCTACTTGCCAGCTCCTTCGGATGGAGTCTGTCCGTCTGGGCTGGGGAGGATGAAGCGGCCGTTCATCGCACGATTACGCAAGCCGTCGCCGGCACCGCGACTTTTTCAGAGTCTCGAGATATGCAGGCAGTGTTGGCATTGTATACGGACGATTACACGGGGACTCAGGATGGCCAGCCTGAAACCAAAGCGGCGATTGAGCGATGGTTGAGTGACTATGAGGCGGAGTTGAAACAGGGAAACCGATTGCGGTTCATCGGGGCCGTATCAAACCTCAACACCGGCCTCGAGGGGTCCACAGCGTGGGCGATCTACGACTACGTGTTCCAAGCGATCAGAGATGGCGAGGTCGAAGGCCAAGATGCCGGCCGTTGCACCAGCCTCTTGCGCAAAGAGCAATCCACTTGGCGCATTTTTCACGATCACTGTTCGAAGTCAACGTCCTCACGGTAATCCCGTCAACAGCCCCTGCGTCAAAGTTAAGGGTGGAGACGCTGCCGCGCCTGCCAGGTCACTCGTGCGCTTTCAGCAGTTCCCGAACTTTGTCGATGAGCGCGGTAGGGAGAAAGGGTTTCTGGAGAAAAGGCGTGCCGTCGTGAATCCCGCTGGTCTCCAACGTCTCTCCCGCGTAACCTGACATGTAGAGAATCCGAGCTCCCGGCTGCATGGCTTGTACCCCCTCCACGAGGGCCGTCACCTTCATGCGAGGCATAATGACATCCGTCACCAAGAGGTGGCAGCGGTCCTTGTGCAGTTGGAGCTGTTGCAAGGCCTGAACTCCGTCGCCTGCCACCAGCACATGGTAGCCCTGGTCTTGAAGCACCGTCGCCACCAGTGTCCGAATACTGTCGTCGTCCTCAACGAGGAGAAGGGTTTCCCGTGCAGCGGTCGGCGTTACGACTGTTTGGATGACCGGCGTACTCTCGCCCGCTTGCTCGACGCGCGGGAGATACACCGTAAATCGCGTGCCTTGGCCTGGCTGACTGACGACATCGATATACCCCTGGCTTTGCTTGAGAATGCCGTAGACTGTGGCCAATCCGAGACCGGTGCCTTTGTCCGGACTCTTGGTGGTGAAGAAAGGTTCGAAAATATGAGAGAGGGTTTCGGTATCCATGCCGCACCCGGCATCTTGAACGAGAATCTTGACGAAGGAGCCGGTTTTTGCGCCAGGGTGGAGACGGACGAATGACTCGTCCAGTTCAACGCAGTCGGTCTCAATATTCAGCAAGCCCCCGTCCGGCATGGCATCGCGGGCATTCACCGCCAGATTCATGAGGATCTGTTCGAGCTGGATCGGATCCATCATGGCGTGCCCGGTTTCAGGGTGCAACACCACCACCATCTGGACATGTTCTCCGATCATTCGTTGCAGCAGGTCTTCCATATCTCGGACAGAAGCATTGATATCCAGATTTTTGGGTTCAAAGACTTGACGGCGGCTGAAGGTCAGGAGCTTTTTGGTCAAGGCAGCGGCGCGGAGGCCGGCCTGACTGATCAATTCGATTTCACGTTTTGCCGGATGCATGGCCAATTGCTCCAGCAGTCGGTGAGCCCGGCCGATTACGACCATCATCAGGTTGTTGAAATCGTGCGCGATGCCCCCGGCGAGCCGGCCGATGGCTTCCATTTTTTGTGATTGTTGGAGGGCCTGTGCCGTGCGTTTGGACTCGGTTATATCGGTAATGGTCTCAATGACGTGAGTGCGGCCATCGACGGTTGGAGCTTTGGCCCAGTGAACAAGGAGAAATTGGTTTCCCGGCAGAGGGACTTCGCTGGAGACGACCGTGTCGCAGGCCATCGCTTCGGGCATCCGGCAAAATGTGCAGGGGGTCTGACATCCTGCGATCTTGTCGTAGCAGGCCTGGCCGGTAATATTGCCGAATTTCTTGAGCCCGGTTTGGTTCTGGAATTGGATTTGATGGGTGGAGGGATCGATGACCGTGACGAGGGCCGGCTGTGAATTGAGCAGGATCTGCGCATCATAGTGCGGATATTCGGAGGCGTGAGAAGAAGCGGCCATCGGTCTGTTCCAATGCCAAATGACAGATGTCGAGGCAGCAAGCGTGACATGCCCCATGACTGTCTCGACAGTACACCACGGCCATGCTCAGTCAAGGAGTTCGTCTATTCTGATCAGTTATGAAGGACTGATCGATAGATCGATCCGCGAATTACTTGATCAGGTGATCTGAGATGAGCGCGGCGAGCTCGGATGGCTCCACGACTCCTTCTCGGGTCAGGAGGAGCGTGCCGTGTGCAAAGAAGTGGGTCGTAGGGTAGGTCTCAAAGACGTGGGATTTCTTAATTTCCCGGCAGCGGCCAGGGACATGCATTTTGGCTTTGCCGATCTTGATGCCCGGAAACTTTGCGGCGGTTTCTTCCAAGATGGGATCGTAGGTCTTGCAGGGCTCACAGGTGGCCAGGCCATAGGCGACGACGGCGCCGGGGCTGTCGGTGAACTCTTTGTAGTTCTCGTCTCGGACGTCTTCGACGGTTCCCGCCATGATCTGCCTCCCTGTATGAAAGGGGAGGGTTCCCTCGAACACCTCCCCTTCCGATCTCACAAACTAGCTCAGCTTCGCCAGTGCTTCGAGAATGTCCTTATCCTCACGGGCAACCTTGATTTCCTGCACCTTCGCATAGGCGACCTTGCCGTTCTTGTCGACAATGACGGTGGCGCGCTTGGAGCAGTTCAACGGCTCAAAATAGAGGCCGTAGGCCTTGCTCGTGGTCCGATGCACATCGGACAGCAAGCGGTGCTTGAGGTCCATGGAATCCGCCCAAGCCTTGTGCGAGAAGAAGCTGTCGCAGCTGATGCCGAAGAGTTCGGCATTGGCGTTCTGGAATTTGGGGAAGTCATCGGTCAAGCACTTGTTCTCCCCTTGGCAAACCGGGCTCCAATCCAGCGGATAGAAAGCGAGCACCACGTTCTTCTTGCCGCGATAGTCGCTCAGCTTCACGTCCTTCTGGTCCTGATCCTTCAGGTTAAAATCCGGGGCGGTATCGCCGACCTTGATCTCTGCGGCTACATCACTCATTGCTATGCCTCCTTTGAGTCTATTGCTATATGTGGGCGTATGTGAGGTCTCAGATTGAGAGAACCCCTGTGGAAACCTAGAACTTTGTACCTTGTGGTTTGAAAGGTTGTCAACGGGCCTGAAGGCCTACCGCTCTAGGCCGATGGGCTGCAACCTGCTGAATTACAAGCGCTTTGCCTATCCCTGGAGCTCGCGGAATCCGATCATTCGACCGGTGGGAGCGACCGTGCGGTAGTTGACGATCCGGATCGTTCTGCCAAGCAGTGGGAGGCGGAATGCGGTGCCGACTTTCGGGGATTGCCCGGTACGGAGCAACTCCGTCGCAGACTCGGTCAGCAAGTCCTTCGCGCCACTTTCCGAGAGTCCTTTGCCATAGAAGGTCTCGATCTCGTCGAGGCCGAACTTAGTCAGGCCCATGGTGTGGCACCAGACCTGGTCCGGTTTGGCCTGGTCGTCATGCACAATGGCGAGATGGTCGTCAGCCAGGAAGGTTGTCATGGTCCGGCTCTGCCAATCGGATGGGTTGACGTAGGCTTGCGTGGTGACATCATAGGCCGTGCCTTGAGTCAGCAGCGTGAGGCCGCGGGCGAGACGTGCGGCGAACAAGACCATGTCGGGCATGTCCCGATTCGGCATGATCGTGGGCGCGATGGCGCCCATCAGATCATGTTCCCAGGCCATGTTCTTCATGATATCGGCGGTATGCGTCGCGGGTAGCGGCATGACCACATGGGCCGACCAGGGGCCATGGCTGGCCTGCCAGGACTCCGGGGCGCCGGCCTCAGGGCGAATTGTGAGCGGGCCGCCGTATTCGCGATCGTACCAGATCGCGATTTCATCGAGTCCGGGTGCGGTGCCGCGATAGCCGATGAAATAGAGCGGCGGACGTTTGGCTGACGGCTTGGGGATTTTCTTCTTGATACGCATCGCCAGCGCTCGCTACTTGCCAGATTTCTTCGCTCGGCGGCGTTCATCCGCATTGAGCAACCGTTTGCGCAGGCGCAGGTTCTGCGGAGTAATCTCCACCAGTTCGTCCGGCCCGATATATTCCAGCGCAAATTCCAAGGTCATTTCCCGTGGCGGCGTGAGCACCAGCGCTTCATCGGTTCCCGATGCGCGCATATTGGAGAGATGTTTTTCTTTGCAGACATTGACGTCCATATCCTCGTCGCGGCTGTTCTCGCCGACGACCATTCCTCGGTACACTTCCACGCCGGGCCCGATGAACATCACGCCCCGTTCCTGGGTCATAAAGATGGCATAGCCGGTGCTGCTGCCGTCTTCGTGTGCGACCAGCGATCCGTGTGCGGCCATGGCGAGGTCTCGTTCTTCCGCCGGCTCGTAGGCCGCAAAGACGTGGTGCATGATGATGGTGCCACGGGTTTTGGCCAAGAGCAGATTCTTGAGCCCCATGATACCGCGCGTCGGAATATGGTACTCGAGGTGCATTTCACTCGTGCCGACGTCGGAATGGATCAGGCGCATATGGCGTAGTTCCCCGCGCCGCTTGCCCATTTCCTCGATGACCGTTCCCTGGTAGGTTTCAGGTACTTGGATCGTCAGTTCTTCGTACGGCTCGGTCGCCTTGCCGTTGGCATCGCGATGGATAATGACCTCCGGTTGCGAGACCTGGAGTTCGTAGCCTTCCCGCCGCATCTGTTCGATTAAGACGCCGAGGTGGAGTTCGCCGCGGCCGGCAACGAGGAACCGGTCGGCGCTGTCCGTCTCATGCACGCGCAAGGACACGTTGGTTTCGAGTTCTTTGAAGAGGCGATCCCGCAAGTGCCGAGACGTGAGATATTTCCCTTCACGGCCGGCAAATGGGCTGTTGTTGACGGAAAAGCTCATTTGGACGGTCGGTTCATCGATCGTGACGCGGGGCAATGCAATCGGATTCTCCGCATCCGCAATTGTATCGCCGATACTCACCTCATCCAAGCCGGCCACCGCTACGATCTCTCCGGCGGACGCCTGGTCGGCATCGACCCGCTCAAGGCCTGAATAGATGGCCAGATCGGAGACCTTTCCGGGAGTCTTGGCGCCATCCTTCCCGAGCAGCACGACGGCTTGGCGGCGGGCGATGGAGCCGGATTGAATTTTGCCAATGCCCATCTTGCCTTTATAGGGATCCTGGACGAGGGCCAGGACCAGGATCTGGAGCGGGGCCTCGGCATTGATGGCCGGCGCAGGAATTTTCTCCAGGACCGTGTCCAGCAATGGATTGATGTCGGTGCCGGGTGTCTTGATGTCGAGCGTGGCCTGTCCTTTGATGGCGGCGGCATAGACGATCGGGAAATCGAGCTGTTCGTCGGTCGCGCCGAGATGGACGAACAGATCGAAGGTGCGGTTGACGACATCATCGATCACCGCGTCGGGCCGATCGATTTTATTGATGACGACAATTGCCTTATGGCCCAACGCCAGGGCTTTACGCAGGACGAACGTCGTCTGCGGCATGGGGCCTTCCTTGGCGTCGACTAGAATAAGGACGCCATCGACCATACGGAGCGTACGCTCGACTTCACCGCCGAAATCGGCATGGCCCGGCGTATCGACGATGTTGATCTTCACGCCCTTGTAGATGACACTGGCGTTCTTGGCTCGGATCGTAATGCCGCGCTCCCGCTCCTGGTCCATCGAGTCCATGATGCGCTCGCCCATGTCATCGATTTTGCGATGGACGTGGGTTTGTCGCAGCACGGCATCAACCAGGGTGGTTTTGCCGTGGTCGACGTGCGCGATGATGGCGATGTTCCGGATGTCAGTACGACGGTCGTGAGGGGCGCGTGACTGTGTCATGGTGTTGTGATCTCGCGGTCAAAAAAAAGACGCCTCGACAGTGAGGCGCAATCGCGCAGTATAGACGAATCGTCGTCCCTCATACAAGTCATGATCTGTGGAAAAACGAGTTCCCCTCCGACCGTCACCGAGTTTGCCAGGACGCTTTCCTCGTCATGGCTCCCCAGGTGGCTTTCTTCCCGATCATCCACCGGTATAACCCGATCAATTTCCAGAGAGAATTCAATTGCCGGTAGCCGAAGTTCTCCAGAAAGGCTCCCAGCAAGAGCAGCAGCACATGTCGAGGTTTGGGATAGACATGGAAGGACATTTCCTCCAGGAGAAAGGCGCTGACGGAGAGCAAGATGCCCAAACTGATGGCGGCCAGGAGCAGGACAAACCAGACTTTGAAGGACACAACGCCCAGGATAAATCCCGCCGTGACGAAAAAATACCCGAACACTTCGATGGCCGGCCCCAGCCATTCGAACAGTGCCATGAAGGGGAACGCCAGCCAGCCGACTGCGCCGCCCTTCGGATGGAATAAGAGGTCGATATTTTTCGTCAGGCTTTCGCAGAGTCCGCGCTGCCACCGGATGCGCTGATTCTTCAGCGTGGTGAGATCCTCCGGAGCTTCCGTCCAGCAAATCGGGTCGGGGGCAAAGGTGATGCGATAGGGCTTGCCCGCGAGTCGCATGTGCCGGTGGAGCCGCACGACGAGTTCCATATCCTCGCCGATCGTATCGTGGCGATAGCCGCCGATGCCGATGACGGTGTCTTTATGGAAGAGCCCAAAGGCGCCGGAAATGATGAGCATGGCGTTGATCGGAGACCAGCCGAGCCGCCCGAAGAGGAAGGCTCGCAGGTATTCGACGATTTGAAACAGCGCCAGGAAACTCGTCGGCAGTCCCACCTTGGTCAAGAAACCGTTCTTCACTTCGCACCCGTTGGCGACGCGGATGGTGCCGCCGCAGGCGACCGTACGCGGGTCGTCCAGAAATGGCTGAACCGCCAGCCGGAGGCTGTCGCGCTGGAGAATCGAGTCGGCATCGATACAGCAAAACAGTGGATACAGGGAAATGTTGATCCCGGCGTTGAGCGAGTCCGCCTTGCCGCCATTGTCCTTATCAACAACCCGCAGATTGGGCAGGGCCGGGGCGTGGTAGATCGTTCGGATCGGCTTCGTCGCCAGCCGGGCGTCATACGCTTCTGGAAACGGAATCAATCCGAATTCTTTGATGAGGATGTCCAGTGTGTGATCCTTCGACCCGTCGTTGATGACCACGATTTCAAATTCGGAATAGCTCAGCTGGAGCAGAGATTTCACCGTGCTCGCAATGGTGGCTTCCTCGTTGTAGGCCGGAACTAGCAGGCTGATCTGCGGCTCGAATCCGGTGTAGCCATGCGGGAGGCTGCTGAGCGATCGCTCTTCCATATACCGCCGCAGATGAATCGCGGCGACCACATCCAGCATCAAGTATCCCGCGGTCAGGCCGAGAAGGTAGAGCAGGAACAGCCATTCGGAAATCGATATGAGTGTGTCTAGCCACATCGGTCAGTGTATTTCCATCGCCTGTCGGGTGCGCCGACAGGCGATCGTTTGCTCGGGACGATGGGGGACTATCGTGTTGGGAGTCATCATGTGTGCGCTGCCGTCGCTTGCCCGTTCCGAGAATGTGTCGATCGCTGATTCTGTTCCGATCCCGAGGATGGTCTATGAGATCGAGTTGTCCTATGTCGGCGAGCGCACCTCTCCTGCTGTGACCCTGAGCGGTCCGCCGAGTGCCGCGCCCTCTCTTCCTTATCGACCGTTTGTGCCTATTCTTGATCTCCATTCCATGTTAGGCGAGGCCCGGTCGTTCGGCTCCTGCCCAGGACAGAAGACTCGGGCGCAGGACGGCATGAATCTGCAGAGCGTTGCCGGAAGCGGGGGCCGGTGCGGGCACCGTATTCCTTTGCACCAGGCAAACATTGCCGTGGACCTCTTGTCGTATGAAACGCTACAGATCCGGGGCCGCTCGACCGGCCAAGTGGTAGTGGCCTTGGAAGATCTGGCGGCCGGTCGGCGTGAGGACAACCTTCCGATTGCTACAGTCACCGGTCCATTCGATCTCGCGATTCCACTCAAAGACATTGGGCGGCGTCTGGATCTCCGTTCCCTGACGGCGCTAGTGGTTTCTACGGAGGCGGCCAGCGCGCACATTGTGTTTGACCGGATTGACGTCGTGCAGCAGCCATCGGCGGCCATGCAGCCGGCGGAGACCGGATTCTGGGTATGGACGTATCGTGAGGCAATTCGAGATCCACGCGTGATGCTTGGCCTCTGCCGGGCGCAGGGCTGCTCAAGAGTGCTGATTCAGATGCCCTCTCAAACCGACGATGACGCGCTGTGGCGCAGCTATGCCCGACTGCTCATGACGGTGCAGGAATCCGGGGTCGCGGCATTTGCCCTAGATGGATATCCCGAAGCGATTCAGGAACCGCACAAACTCGCCGATAAGATACAGAGGCTATTGGGCCTTGTCGCACCGGGTGTGTTGTCCGGGATCCAGCTGGATATCGAGCCGTATCTCTTGCCGGGTTTTTTGAAGGATGAGGCGCAACTCCGTCGTTACGTCGAGGCGATCGAGATATGCAAGGCTGCCATCGGTGGACGCACGCGTCTTTCGATGGTGATCCCATTTTGGCTGGCGTCGCCGACTCTCGCCGGTCGCCCCTTGGCCTACGCCGTCATGGATCGGGCCGATGAAGTGGCCGTGATGAGTTATCGCACCGATGTCGATGAGGTGCAGGGTATTGCCGAAGATATCCTGCGCTATGGCGATGTGATCGGAACCCCGGTGTGGCTGGCCGTAGAGACGACCGCGCTGCCGGTAGAGGAGCATGTGGTGCTTCGTCGCGAGATGCAGCCTGACCGGGCGGATGCGGTGTTGGACGCTGATCGGCGTCTTTTGCAGTGGGTGCCGCTGGCAGAGGGATTGCCCGGCTCGATGAGGCGGGAGTGGTTTCGCATCCACCGCCGGTTCACGGTGAGGCCGGAGCGGCTGACCTTCGCCGGACGTTCGCGAGCCGAGGTGTCTACCGCCGTGAAGCAGATTGGCGAGACCATGTCGCATCGCAGTTTTTCAGGGGTGATCATTCACGATCTCGATGGCTTCCGAGCGCTTCCAGAATAAGGCTGACGGTGTGAGTCGAGGCGGGTCGTCAAGGATGAACGATCCCATGGCGTGGCTCTGTCGATATAGAGTTTTCACCGGACTGGTCTTCGTAACCCTGATCATGACGGTTTCTGTTTGCGTGATGGCTGGCTCGGCGCAAGCCGCCGCCGCGGATACGTCTCCACGTCATTTGCTGGAGCAGGGGACGTTCCTGGAGCAGCAGAAACAGTTCCCAGAGGCGATCGCGGTGTATCGTCAGTATCTGGTGATACGACCGGAAAATGACGAGGTCCGCACGGCCTTGGCGAAACTGCTGTCCTGGCAGGGGCAATGGGATGAGGCGGGTGCCCTCTATCGCGATGTGTTGACCCGCCATCCGCTCGATAGCGACAGTCGTGTGGCCCTCGCGCGGGTGTTGTCGTGGCAGAAGCGATACGACGAAGCTCGCGGGGAATATGAACAGGTTCTTCGCGATGAGCCGCAGCAGGCTGAGGCGCTGGCGGGGCTCGGCGATGTGTATTTGTGGAGCGGCCACCCGGATCGGGCCATTCCCTACTATCAGCGAGCGGTGGATGCGACCGGTGATCCTGATGTCGCGGCGCGCGTGCAGTCGCTGAACGCCGAGGCTGCGAGTCGGAATGCGCCGCTCGCCAATCATGCAGCCCTGGCACTCATTCCAATTCAGCAGGATGACCCCGTATCAACCGGCGCAGCGCAGGTATTGGCGGAGGGGCGTCAATTTGAGACGGTCCGTCAATATGACGAGGCCGTCGCCGCGTACCGCAGAGGGCTGGAACAGTTTCCCGATCGCGATGATCTGCGCAGCGCGTTGGCGCGTGTTCTCTCTTGGCAGGGGGCTCAGGCCGAGGCGACGTCGTTGTATCGCGAAGTGTTGACCCGTCATCCCGGCGATCTGGATATTCGTGTGGCGCTGGCGCAGGTCCTTTCGTGGCAGAAACAGTTTCCTGAAGCGCACGCCTTGTATGAGCAGGTGGTGCAGGAAGAGCCTCAGCACAAAGAGGCTCGCCGCGGGCTGGCTGAAGTGGCGCATTGGCAGGGGAATCGGACTGACGCGTTGGCGCGCTACGAGGCGCTCGTGGCCGAGACGCACGACCCCGAGATGGAGCAGCAGTTACGGAACGTGCAATCGGAGTTGCTGGTCTCGCCGCGGGCGGCAGTGGGGCAAGGATTGACCGGGCTGCGGCTGCCGTATCGGGACTATGCCAAAATCGGGTACGGCCACTATTCCTATACCCGCAACCAACCGGACGAACGCGATCTGCTGTTCGAGGTGGCGAAGCCGCTCGGCGATCAAACCGTGGTCGTGCGGGCGGAGCCGATTAACCGATTTGGCGCTCACGATACGCCGTTGTCCGCCGAGCTCTATAGTCCGCTCTGGAAGCGGGCTTGGGGGTATGTCGCGGCGCAGGGAACCATCAATCCCCACTTCGCACCCAACTATTCGTTCGTGGGCGAGATGGCGCAAGGGTTGGGAGGCGTCCATACCGCACTGGCGCCGTTCGAAGTCTCATTCGGGTACCGCCGCCTCAATTACAAAAAGGATGACATCGATCTCTTGATGCCAGGTCTGACGATTTTTCTGCCGTTCAATCTGTGGCTCACC
>JBEBHO010000225.1:0-17599 GCA_040081095.1 Nitrospira sp. | reverse complement strand
TATCAGGCGGTCGTAATAGGGCCGTCCGCGATGTTCTCGATAGAGCATCTGTGCGTCCAGGGCAGAGAGTGTGTGCAAATACAGGCCGATGATTTCGAAATTCATTGAAACCATTGGCCCATCAAGGAGATCAAGCACTTAGCTCGGCAGATCGCGGCAAAAGCAGGCAAAAAATACGCGAATCCGCAACCAGCCGCAACCAGGATTCGAGTTCTCAAGACAGCCTGACCGATACGGCGGCTTCTGACGAGGAGCAGCCGTCATGAGCCATCGTCTTGTGCTCCCCGCTCGTCGACGTCATGTCACACAGAAAGTTCGCATCGCCGGGCAACGGACGCTCTACCTCAGCGTGCATGACGACAAACACCCGGCAGAAATCTTCCTCCGGCTCAAAGGTCCGGACTGCTCCTCCGAATTGATCGGCCTCTACGACGTCATTGCCCGTCTGATGAGCGTGGCCCTCCAGTACGGCGCTCCGCTTGAGAAGGTCGGCGATCTCCTCGCTGGGGCTAAATTTGAACCATGCGGCCCTGTCTCTGGGCATGATCGCTTGAAACATTGTTCCAGTGTACCGGATCTGATTGGCCGACATCTATTGATCGAGTACTGCGGACGGGATGATCTGGCTCATGTGGAAGGACTCAATCGAGCCGATCTCACACCATGATTTCGGGTGAGCGGGATAGAGAACTGGTAGGGAAAAGTAGAGTTCGCGTTATCAAAAGTTATCCTCGTTGTCATTGTCGAGCATTAGGAAATGGGGAATTGCTTCGAAAGTGAGAGAACGAGGGACGTCAATAAATGGAAGCCGGCAAGACACCCCACGAGATGATTTCGAGCCCTGCTACTAGTCATTACTAGACGTTTAGGAGGTTACCATGAAACCCCTTGTGAACCAGTACCACGCCCTCAATATCAACTCACTCGCCAGAGGGGGGTATCTCAATCCGTTCTCCAAATATGACTGGGTGTGGCGGACGGACAAGGGCACGTACGAAACGACGGTAGCCATAACGGTAGTTGAAAATGTGCTGCACTTTGTTTTCCCAATTGGTGCCACGCGTGCTTTGCAGGAGATTCGCCTGACGCACTCCACCGCACCTCATGGTGGGATACGCCCCTGGTTCACCTGCCCCACCTGTCGTCGACGGGTTGGCGTCTTGTATCACGTTGACGGCTCACCCTTTCGCTGCCGGACCTGCTGCGGGTTGGCCTATCCGTCACAGTATCAATCGAAAAAACAGAGCTACGGCCGTCAGCTCCGAGGCATCAGTGATCGAGAACGGGACAGACTCTGCGGCAGCGTGTGAGGGCGTGATGATTTCGAGGCGCGGTTACTCTAATTACACTTGCCATTACCCTAGCCATTTCCAGGGCCTCAAAACTCGGTCGTGCAACAGCTCAAGCAGCGGATCGAGCCTCAGGGAGAGAAGATTCTAATGATATCAACCTTCCCGATTGAACAGACGTGGAAGAACCGGTGAACAGGAAACAGACTCTCATGATTTCGAGGGTGACAATTCAATTCGCCTGGGACATCCGGAATGGGCACGGGGCCTCTGACGAGAGTAAGAAGCGGTTGGAGGATTGAAGTGAAGAATTGCAAGGAAACTGCAAGGTCTCCCTAATAGCAGTTTGTATAGGTGTAGCTTCCCACCTGGGACGATGTACACATGATGGATTCACGCACCGTAGGGAAAGGGGGCGACATCATCATACGACTTCCCGCCTCTAACTGCTCAATCTCGTAGTCCAACCTCTCGATTTCCGCTTCCATGCTTTGGCTATTGAAGCGCTCTGCCTTTCGTGCAGCTTTCTTCTCAGGATATTCACGCACCCTCTTCCGTAGAAGGTCAAAATCCACTCGCAGCTTGTCTTTGTAGTGGGCCACTGCAGTGTCTTCTTGATCGATTAAAGTCGAACACTGACTTATTCGAGCGGGGTCTGAGGACGAGGGGGGATTGTCTCGGCAGGCCTTCGTGTCAGGATGTTTCGCCACATACATAGCTTTCCAACGATCCGGGGCTGCCTCTTCAACAATATCAAGGCACAGAAGGGTTCCTTCCGGGTCTTTTGACGCAGAGGGGAAATGATCATGACAGGCCTGCGCCGCAGGAGATGATGGGAAACTCATTACTTCGCCACCGGCAAGGGCTATGGAATAGTCGCTTAAGAGCAAGATGGGTAGAACAAGCGCGAGTCGCATGATGCCCCTCCATGTGTGCTGAATGGGTTCCATCTGAACACCTTCCCTGTGTACGGCCACTTAGTCTTGATAAGGCTGGATCGTCTCTCCGAGAATCGGCACATCCTCCTCGCTTGGCGGGAAGATCTGATCCTGAATCAGCTCCATCGCTTCGTGCGGGTACAGCCCTTGATGTTCCAGGTTGGTCAGTTGCCGATCGGCGCTGGTTTGCAGGTCGAGGACATACCGGTTCAGTCGGCCCTCAGCCTTTAACGATCGAAACATTTTCGGTCGGTACTGCTTGAGGTGATCGTGTATCTGCCAACCGAGACTATTGAGACCGTCCATTGAGAGCCTCTCCAGATTGAATACTTTAGTCTGTAGCTCGATAGTATTCAAGCCGTCACCATCACGGGTATGGGAACCCGTGGATCAAAGACCTCACCAGAAGCCTTATTGGGCAGGGAGATTGCTCGTCTGAGGAAGCGTATTGGGCTGTCTCAGGAGGAGCTAGGGTTTCGGGCGGAAGTCCATCGGACCTATATTAGCCAGCTTGAGAGAGGGCTGAAGTCACCAACGCTGGGCATGATTCTCAAGCTGTCTCGTGCACTGAAGGTTTCGGCGAGCAGAATAGTAGCTACTACAGAGAGGTAAAGCAGGCGAATCAAAAGCTGGTGAGCCCTCACCGATGCACAGCTGCCGCACTCTACGAGGAGCAAGCATTCGGTTGGAGGCGCGAGCAGATACAGCCTGAAGATCCTGGGAAGGTTCGGCACCGGTGGGGCAGACATGAGCGAACATGTGCTACCCGATTGAAAATCTTTCACCACTATGCGAAAAAGAAGACGGCCTCCAGAGCTGTAACTCCAGGAGGCCGCTTCTCCATCCTAGGTTCTACTTCTGAGATTTGCGACGCGGCCTGATGGGAAAACCCTTCAGGCCGTAGTCCTCAGCGTAGATCACCTTGCCGGTTCTTGTCGTGATGTACTTCACGAAAGCAATTGGTCCCGGCTGTGGCTTCTTGTGAGTCATACAGCTTCCTCCTTTCCCGGAGCGTGTCAGAACCACCCCGTGCCAAAGGTGAATTCTGGTGTCCCGGTAGGAAACTCTGATGACCAATCAATCAACCATGTCTGTGATTACCACGTACCCCAGGAAAGGCGCAAGCTCGCGTTTCACGGATTCTCTAGACTGGGAGCGGGGTTTGTTGACCTGTGAAAATCGCTATGTTAGAAAATTCAGCCTCTCAGGTTGCACTCTCTGTCCTCACAGGCCGATGGCAAAACACAAGAATCTAGCGCCCCCGCCCAGCCTCATTTGTTGGTGTGGTTCCGGCCTTCACTATCGGGACTGTCACTATGAGCGGGGCAAGCAAACTCCGCTCAGACCACACGAGATACAACAGCAGCATCACAGAGCGTTCTCTCGGCGATACTGCATGCACCCCGAACAGTCCTCCACCAACTGCTCACAGCAGCTAGTAGCGGCCCACAGTATCTCTAGATCATCGACCCTCAACGCCATTGCTGAAAATGGACATGTTATGCATTTTGGTCGGTCATTTCAGTCAATGGTAAAACACGAAGGTCGGATGATCCCGGAACGTATCGGAGTGAACCAGGCCTCGATCTTCACGGGCTTTTGTCACACTCACGATTCTTCGACATTTGCACCCATTGACCAGCCAATTACTTCGCTAACTGGGGAGCATATATTCCTGGCAGCCTATAGGGCAGTTTGTCGGGAGTTGTTCACCAAAACTGCCGTTTCTGCTGAGGCCGTTTTGAATGTTTCTAGAAAGTTGGATAGGGGGAAGAATGAGGCCGCTCAGCGAGTAATTCAGGGCTTTAATCATTGGCGTGAATTGGGCTTAAAGGCTGGACTCAGAGACCTGAGGAGAGAGAAGTCTGAATATGATCACGCGCTAATTCATAAGAACCATGACAGGGTGTCTTATTATGTTGTGACTCTAGATCACGCACTACCAATTGCTTGCACCATTGGTTTCACCCCAGAAGTTGATTTTCACGGCAACCGCTTTCAAAGACTGGACAATATCGGAGAGCCCGTTGATAACATGACCTGCTCTATTCTCAAAACGGGTACTGGAGCGGTTATTGTCTTTGCTTGGATTTTTGAAAAGAATGGAGCCTGTAGCGGCCTAGTGAACAGCATTGAGAGGCTTAAGCTGCACCAGCTACCAAGTGCTATAGTCCGGCTTGTTTTTGAATATGGAGAGAACGTCTTTTTCTCGCCGAGTTGGTGGGAGAGTTTGGACGATAGGGCAAGGAAAACGATAGACAAACATGCTCACTCGTTCTATGACAAACCCGAGGGTGCTTTAAGGCTTGATGGCTCGTTGAAAGTTCTCTGGTCTGTCGTTGGCAGGAAGAAAGTTATCCGCTCGCAAAGCTAGTCAAGCGAGGGACAATTCACTGCGGCTACTCTCGCCTCACTTTGCGATAGACCCACGGTGGGATCGGCGACGGATCAGCCCATAGTCCTTTCCCCGCTTCTCTTGCTTCCTGCTCCAGCCCTTCAAGTACCGTATCCCCAGGCGCATACTTCCGATACCACCAGCACCACCCCGCTTTGACTAGCTCGTGATTGACATTCGTTCCATCGGAGAGGAACACCTCGCCAATGGTGCGCCCGTACTTGTCCTTCCCGAATGTGTGCAGCGTGACGGCTTTCCCGAAAACGAGGGCCGAGGCCGCTTGCTTGGCCCTCTGCCCGTAGGCTTGGCGTTTCTCAGGGCAGTCAATGCCGTGGAGTCGAATGCGTTCAGGCTTGTTGCTGTGCAGGACTTCAATGGTGTCGCCGTCGATCACTCCGACCACGTGGCCAGAGTACTCACCGGCGAAGGCCGGAGCGACAAGCAGAACCATGAGAAGGACCACTGAGACAAAGCGCATAGCCGCATGCTAGCAGGCTTCCTTTACCCTGACGAGAGGCTTACGGCCTGGGCGCAAATCTGATGAGCATGCGGAAGACGACAAACTCCGACGGGTTGACCGGGGCCATGCCGACTTCACAGATCAGAAACCCGTTGTCTATGTCGGTCTGCGTCGTCGTGGTGTGATCGCACCGGAGAAAGAAGGCTTCTTGTGCAGACTGCCCTTTGAGCTGATCTTTCGCCCACCGCATCACCAGATGCCCGCGCAGGGTCGCTGTGAGCTGCGCTCGGGTCTCTAGCGTATTCTCCTCATCGACGAACCCGGTTAGCTCACGTTCACAGATTTGCTCCAGCGAGGCTCGGACCAGCTCACGCGTGACAGCGGGCATATCAGGGGCGCCAGGATCAATCTCGTCTACATAGATGCCGGGAGCTACGGAGGCACTGGTTGGAAATGTTGGGGGATTCGACATGGATACTTCTCCTTGTATGGGTGCGGTGCGTACAAGGATCTCAGCAACCGGCGTGCCGAGCGTGCATAGGGCTTCCATGTGGGAGAATCGTGTAATTCGAGTGAGGTTGTAACAGAACCATGCGTACGTGCGTACCAGGAAAGATACGAAGATCACGAGAAGGATACAGGGTATCGGTTGAACAAGACGTCTGATCTGTCACCGTCGAGGACTCAGATGGTGAGGCCTGTGAATTCAGACTCAGGAGGAATATGTGGTTAGTTGGACTAGATTGAGAAAGCGTGAAGTTGGAATCTGTGAAGGACCTTCAATACTTTCCGAGTCCAACCTCCACAAGCAATTCACTGACCGTAACGCTCAAATTTAGGCCCACTTCTGGCCGAACCGTCTTACCCTGTCCAACGGATTGGTTCTGATGAAGCCGCGCATGTAGGACTCTAATCTGTTGAGCCAAATTATACCCGTAGTAAGTCAGGGGAAAACCTTTCCCTTCACCCTCGCGCTCGAGTATGTCCTTGGCCTTTTTTAGCATCTTATCGAGTGTGTCGGGAGGAGAAGCTTTTGTCAGGGTAAGACAATGGCTCACAATGCCCTCTGTTAGGTTATTGGCGCGGTCGATGGCATCGAATGGGGCATTTCGGACGAGGGCTTGTTGAAACCCTGCAAAGTGTTGCGCGAGAAATTCACGAAGTTGAGGTTGTGCTTTTTCAAAAGACGGCAGGGCAAGAGTTGGCGTGAGTTGTACTGGAGCAAGGGTGAGAACCTGACGGTTCAACGCATCAACTTGAGTGCGCATGATGCGCCATAGCGCATTTGGCCCAGATCCACCGGTGAGAAAATACCCGCTGTTGCCAGAACTAATGTCGGTCTCCCATGCATTGTTACCGCCTGGAGGATTAGCGTGATAGATCGAGGCCTGTTCTTGCAACTCACGAAAATGACTACGCACAGCAGGATATTCTCCCCGCACATTTACTATACCGTCGCCGGCATGTTGGTAAATTATCGCCGACCAAAATGGAGGTGCGTCACTAGATGGAACTGGTCGAAGTAAGGTGCGTGCTGGGGCCTGAGAGAGTCCTAGCTTCCCCTTACCCAGCCCTCCAGGAGTGATTTCTGCCTGACTCAGATATACCCCACTGAAAATCAGAACGGTTGGATCCATCGGAATGGCTTGACCATTCGGATTATGTTCAGCAAATCCCTCGGATTTATGGAGATAATAGAGCGTTCGTGAAAAAGAAGGCATAGAATCCCTGCCCCAATACTCATCTACGGGGAGGCGAGCCGTTGGTTAGTATCCGCCTACTGCTAATGCGTCGTCTTCCTTGCCACTCGCTGCCCCAACTCAATGATCCTGCCCAATCCCTGGTTACAGGCTAGGCCATCACTATCGGCAGCGCACCCCAATCCGTCGTATAGGCTGGCGAACAGTGCTGAAACTGCGTCTTCCAGGCTTTGCGAATACCGCTGGACGCATAGTGGAGGGTGTCTGCACCCCAGCGAGTATTGATCGCATCAAGCGCGGACATCAGCCGCTTTGACTTTTCCCTGTCTTGAGAGTCGAACAGGTCGACCTGTGTCTGACACGCAGGGACCAGGCCTGTGAGTATCACCCCGGCCTTCTTGTAGTGATACCCGTCTCGATAGATGGTGCGGATTCCCTGCAGCGCTGACCGAATGAGGTCCGATGTGGAGTCGGTCGCAACGGGCAGTTTCAGCGTGAGCGCATTGCTGTACTGCGGCCCCTCTTTGAATTCGTTAGTAGTAAGGCAGACCGTCATCACTGTTGCGGCCAACCGTTCTCGTCTCAACTTCTCCGCGACGCGAGACGCATAGGACGAGACAGCCTCTTCCATGTCAGCCAGGGTGCTGATGAGTGCCCCAAAGGCGCGAGAGCACGTTAGACCCTGCTTCGGAGCGGGACACTCTTCCAGGTCTAAGCAGGAGATTCCGCGCAACTCCATCACCAACCGAAGGCCCACGATGCCCAGACGCTTCCGGATCCACTGGTCATCGACCTCGCGCAACTGGAGCGCGGTCATGATGCCGTGTTGATTGAGGAGCTTGGTGTGATTCCGTCCAATCCCCCAAACCTCCTCAACGGGCACCCGGCCGAGCAATGCATTTCGGTCCGGACAGGCCATCAAGTCAAACACGCCGTTCGTATCCGGTGTGCGTTTCGCCACACGGTTGGCGATCTTCGCAAGGGTCTTGGTCTCTGCGATGCCGACGGACACAGGTAACCCGGTCCAGCGTTTCACCGTAGTCCGAATAGTGCGCCCGTACTCGGTGAGGTTCCGTGAGGTAAAGCCGGATAGGCTCAAAAACGCTTCGTCGATCGAGTAGATTTCGAGATCGGGACAGAACTGCTCCAGCGTCTCCATGACCCGCTGCGACATATCGCCGTAGAGCGTGTAATTCGAGGAGAACACCTGCACCTGATGGGCACGCAGGAGCGGGCGAATCTGAAACTCTGGAACGCCCATGGCAATGCCCAAGGCCTTGGCTTCATTCGACCGCGCCACCACACAGCCGTCATTGTTGGACAAAACGACGATAGGCTTGCCCTCTAGCCTCGGGTTAAACACCCGCTCACAGGAGGCATAGAAGTTATTGCAATCGACGAGGGCAAAGATGGGAGGCATGGAACCGCTCAGAGCGCGTGAATAACGTTGGTGACAACACCCCAAATCTCAAAGGACTGCTGACCTTGAATTTCGATAGGTTGGTAGTCCTTGTTGGCTGGGAGGAGCCTCAGGGTCTGGTCCTGCTTGAAGAGGCGCTTGACCGTCAATTCTCCGTCCAACGAGGCTACGATCACGTTTCCGTCGATGGCTTCCAGAGAACGATCGACGATCAGAATGTCTCCGCTATGAATCCCAGCCTCTAGCATCGAGTCCCCAGTTACTCGAACGAAGAACGTCGCAGCCGGGTGCTTGATGAGGTGCCGGTTGAGGTCCAGCTTTCCCTCGATATAGTCGTCAGCGGGAGAGGGAAAGCCTGCGGGAAGCCGCCCCAGAAACACGGGTAGCTTATAGCGGGTCGAAAGATCGGGAGCGTAGATTGCGTCAACGTACATCGAGCATCCTCACAGCCAGGCCAGGCGGTAGTCTACTCCCTACAACGAGACCGGCTCAAGGCACTGCGGCACGTCATGGCGAGGGTTATTGACCAGGGTGCTCACGGGATAGGCGATGAGGTCGTCACTCGAATACGGACGAAGGAGCGCCTTGAGAGGTTCAATCTGTTGAAACTCAGGATCGAGCCACAGCTCATAGGCCGTGGGCGCAAGAATCACCGGCATCCGATTGTGGATTGGCGCCATAAGCTCATTCGGTTCCGTCGTGATGATCGTACACGTCTCAAGCGGTTCCCCTTCCGTGGGCTGCCAGTGTTCCCACAATCCCGCAAAAGCAAAGGGACGCTTGCTCACTAGTCCAATCCACATCGGTTGTTTCGTGCGCCCCTGCATCTTCCATTCATAGAATCCCGTTGCAACGATAAGACAGCGGCGTTTCTTGAGGGCAGACCGAAACGACGGCTTCTCCGCGACGGTCTCGGCTTTCGCATTGATGCACTGATGACCAATCTTGGTGTCCTTGGCCCAGGACGGGATGAGCCCCCAGCGAAGCATGACGAGGGTACGAGTGGTGGCGTCGAGATCAATCCGGATGGCCGCAATGGGCTGAGACGGAGCAATGTTGTACCGGGCGGTGAACAGCGAAGGCACTGTGATGCCAAACTGTTGCGCGATCACCGATGGCGAGGCTGTTTGGGTAAAGCGTCCGCACATGCTGTTACATGGCGAAGGCTAGGCCGTCCATGGGGAAGTGTCAACTATAGTGGGAGGGGATTACTGGTTTCCCCCTTGAGTTCCAGGAGAGAATAGGTATGGCATAGACGATCCGCTCTTCGGAGGATCGTGACCGCTTCATCCTGAGCTGCCCCTATTTCTTCCCTCAATAATTCAGTAGTCCTTCGCAAGAGTCCCAGCAAAGAGACTTGCTGCATCCTTCGCAGCAGCTATACCTTTTCGTACTTTTTCGTTAGCCAAATCCAGCACGCGTAACTTTCCCATCGCCTCTGCGACGGATTCGATGCGGCGGTAAACCTTGGCGTGCGTCTCGGCGTACAAGGCAAGCCCTCGCAGCTTGGGTAGTGCATCGGCCAGATGAAGGCCGTGCGGGTCAACGAGGTCGGCCACTACCGTTCCATCTGCTTGCGCAGCAAAGAAGATGAAGTCCGGACGAACAATGCCGTATTGCTCGCCAGAGAGGTAAGCGATGCCGAGCGATGATTGCCCTGGTTGTTGCGGGTTGCGATACCAGAAGCTGAAACCTTCTCGCTTCATCTCAGTTTCAACCACCTTCTCTTCCCAAGAGGATTTCAGTTCTGCAGGGTAGTTGCCTTGCGCATCGCACAGCATGTGGCTCTTGTAGGTCGGAAGCACCGTTTCAGTATCTTTCTCGCTTACTTTTGTGGCCTCGTATTTGGCCTCTGGCTTAACCAAATCCACATCCTGCGGCTCTGTGCTCATCTCCCTGATCTGGCGATAGGACTCTTGCCGATCGTGCGATAGCCCCTTAATTGCCTGTCTATATTTCTCCAGCCAGACCTTGGCTAGCTTATCCGCCTCGGCATCAAAGTACGGCTGAACTTCCGTCACCAAGCCGAGCGCAGCGATAGAAACTCGCGCCTCGATAAGCGCTTCCTCGAATTCATCTGCCTCGTCCGGGTCTGCAACCGTGTTAGCGAGGACATCGACGTAGGTGCGGGAAATGTCGGGACTGAAGATGCGGGCAGCGCGCCGGTACGCATCATCGATCACCCTCATGTCGGCATCTTCTAAGAACTCATCGAAGCTCTTCGATTTGCCCTTCATGTCGGCCATCACAGTTTTGCCGTCAACCGTCATCACAGCTTTGCGCTTGGCATCAATTTGCGCCTTGTAGTGCTTCTGCGCAGCATCCAATACCTTGTGCATCTCGGCATGGGCGAACTTGCCAGCGTCCGGCAGAATGTCATCAGCGGCCAGCTCATGTGCCAGTGCAGTCAAACGCTTGGCTGGCTTGGCGCCGCGTTGAGGTCGGGACTGCGATGGCAGGGATTCGAACTTATCCCATACAGCCTGCGAGGCTGCGGGATTGGGCTTCATTTCCTCCGGGTTGATAAGCACACGCCCGCTGGGCGGTGGGAGAGTATCATCCCCCTTCATCAAGGCATCGACCACTTCGTTTACGGTCTTGGCATTGAACTTCGGCAACAGGCAATCCACCGAGTTAAGAAGGTCATTGCCGGGAATACG
Organism: Nitrospira sp.; assembly: GCA_040081095.1. Classification (GTDB taxonomy): domain Bacteria; phylum Nitrospirota; class Nitrospiria; order Nitrospirales; family Nitrospiraceae; genus Nitrospira_D. The sequence continues at coordinate 6,737 of JBEBHO010000225.1, read as the reverse complement.
GCGAGCCAGTGGCGAACGCACCATACGGCCCAACAACTGGGTAATGTGGGTGCGATCAACCGCCGCACGGAAAGACACCATCACCTCAGCACGCGGGCAATCCCAACCAGTGCTGATGGCATCCTTTGCAATCAGCACGCGCACCCATATTGAATCCTGCACCCGCTCGGGCGAGATATAAGGCACGTTGCGATTGCCGAACTGTTGGGTCGTGTGCTCACCGAACACATGCGCCACGCTACCACTCGGCAAATCTGGCCATTGCTGGTAGATGGTATCCAGTGCACGGCCAATGTCGTTCGGGTCAGGAGTGTTGGGCACTTGCAGCACCATCAACGGAACGACGGTATGCGCCTCATCCTGCTGCTTGGCGTACTCTGTCCAAGCATCGGTCGAGGCCTTCAGTTTGTCGGTGGCTCGGCGCACCAGCACTGTATCGAAATCACCAACTTCATCCGGAATGTCGAGGATAATGGTGTCCTTGATGAGGCCCGACTCCTGTACTTTGGCCGAATCCACCACCACATCCGGCAGGGTGATGCGCTTTTGTGCGCCTTCCATCGCTTTCTTGAAGCGCTCTACCGTGGCTGAAATACCCCACACCACAGGGATGCCCGGCACGCCGCTGGCGCCATTGATGAGTCGCAGGACTATGGTGCTCTTGGCACTCTCCGCCGCTTTGCTGGGGTTGCCCATGCCTCGGTGCGCTTCATCCAGCACCAGATACAGAGTCAAACCCGGGTCTTCGACGGTGTTGCGAATCGTGTCCCAGATCGTGTGCGAACGCATATCGGGACGGGTCTCCGGGAACAGCCCGCCGTCCCCCTCACCCTCGAAGCCACGTACCAGCAGGCTGTTTTTGCCAAGCTTTTGCGTGTTCAGAAAGTAGATTTTCCCGGCCTCGAACTTGGCCCGGTTAAAGGTATTTTCCACCACCACCAGATCGGTATGACGAATACGGTCAGAGGCTTCCATCAAACGGAATCGAGTCTGTTCATTCAGGGCTGGGTCGTCACTGAACCAGATTACCACCGCGCCGGGGTCGGCATCGAAGTCGTACCCATCATCGCCGTGAAAAAGCGCCTCGAACGCGGCGGCAGCCATCACAGTCTTGCCCGCACCTGTTACGGCGGTCAGGGAAAAGGCGCTCTTAAAAGTATCGCCATGCCAGTCCTTGCGGCCCTTCTTCAAGTTGGACAAGGCATCGCGTACGGCATCGGCCTGATAGTCCTTCAACGTGAACTTCATTCGTTAATCCCCGTTGGTAAAACTGAAATTTGTTAAGTAAGACTCGTACAGGCGCACTGGATCCACACAATCGGGCAGACGGCGAGAAATGGCTTGGAATCGGCGGTCGTCGTCGGTGACGATAAAGGCTACGCACATGTCTTTGGCCTTGCCCACAGCCTTGATGAACGGCGTAGCGCTATCCACGTCCACCAGCAGCCCGTAGACATCCGCCACTTCCCATCCGGCTTCCGGTATCTTGTCGATGCGCTTGCCACGGCTGCCCGCCCGCAGCCACAACAGCGGTGCGATTCGCTCGAATGCGCGGTTGTGGTTGACGGAAACTGGCGTTTCATAGGTCAGGGTGAAGAATTCGGCGTTTTCCTCGAAGCCATCAGCCATTGGGAATTCGTCGGTGAATTTGTAGTCGCCCTTGATGGGCTCGCCATCGGGAGTTTTGCCGGTAATGGCAGCTTGTACACGAGGCTTGGTTATGTAGTCGCAGATGCCGTACCGTTCCCATTCGGCGTCACCGGGACGCAGATCTTGTTCACTCAATTTCTTTTGTTCGTCGGCGGCGACTTCGTTGTTGGTAACGGAAATGCACTGGCGACTGCCGCTATCTTGACGATTCAGCAGCATCACGGCGTGGGCGGTAGTGCCGGATCCGGAAAAGAAGTCCAGTATGACGGCTTCGGGCTTCTCTTGGACAAAAAGCCGAAGCACATCCTCTACGGCATAGAGGCTTTTGGGAAATGGGAATTTTCTGCCAGGAAGGAGTGTCCGGAGCAACGATGTTCCATACGCTCCTGCCTCATGGCTTGGCTCCCTCCATGTGGTAGTTGGACGAGACGATTTTCCTGATGGATCAGTGATGATCCAGGAGCCATCTTCCCGCTTTCCTGACCTCTGCAATTTCCCGCTTTCCACTTTCTTGATGTTTGGTGCGGTCAAATAAGAGAAGACATATGGTTGCAGCTCGGAAGATTTATTCCGCGAGACTCGCACATAACCCGCTGACAGTGCCTTTTCTAGGCTGGGGCCAGTCAATCCCCAGTTCATCTCCATGCCGTCTTCGTCCCGTATCGGGAATACGGCTGTGCAACCAGGGACAGATGGTACTTCTCGGCGATCCTGTCCGTGAGGCAAATGCTGACCAATTTTCTCAATTCGGCAAGTTTCGTTATTGACATAGATAGGGTAGAACTGGGCAGGACCGCCTTTCTTGGTGCCTCGAGCGGACTCAACGTCTGTTCGCCGAAGGTATCTCCACCTGACCTCCTTTTCTTCGCCATCGCCGGAGCGATCAGGGACGTTCGCACGCCCCAAAAAAACGACGTAAATAAACTCATCCGTCCTGGAAAAATAGGTCGTTCTGGCTGTTCCTTTCGGATTTATGACGCTGCTGACCATCTGTATTGCCGCTTCCGGAAACAACTGTTCCAGCAATAACCCAAGCCGCAAATATTCCTTCTCGTCGATGGTAACAATCAGAACCGAATCCGACGGATTCAGCAATTCCTTCGCCACCAGCAAGCGCCTCTCCATCATCGCCAGCCACTTGCTATGCTTGTAAAGATCGTCAGAGTCAACGTAGTCGTTGTTGTACTTCCAGTCCTTATCGCGAGTGTTGTAGGGAGGATCAATGTAAATGGCATTAACCTTGCCCCGATGCGTGTAGGTCAGCGCCTTCAGGACGTGGTAGTTCTCGCCATTGATTACCGTGTGGAACGGCTTGTCGCCGCCACGCCGCACCTTGCCCGTGCTGACTAGGCCCGGATAAATAGTGTCGCGGAACTCGGCCACGATCGCCAAGTCGTCCACTGTCACGGTTTGTGTCTGCGCTTCATCCGTACCTAACAATTCAAGTTCAGCAAACTTGCGATTTCCCTTCTTGATAATGTTCTTCACATGCCAGAGCCGCTTGTTACCCTTCTCGACAGAGCCACGCTCCGGCAGAACCCGCACCTTGTCGCCTTTACGGATAGGGCGCTGCGGCAGTTCCACGGTCTCAGGACGGTGGCGCTCGAAATTCAGGCCGAAAGACAGCCGCGAAGCCAGCACCGTGTACTCGCGGTCCAAGTCCGCACCCATTTGAGGGTCTTTGGCCTTTACTTGCGCAATAAGGTCAGAAAGTCGTGACACTTGAATTCCTTCGTTTGGGCGGCACAGATATGCTCGTTCTACTGACTCCCGCCGCTTGGCAATCTATGTGGATGAGATAACCTGCGAAGCTGAGCCCGCTCACGAGGGGGGAACTTCTGAGAACCTTTCCCCATCCGGCATGAAGATTGGCACTCTTTTAGTCCTGCTCGAGCCAACCAGCCTACTCCAGCACCTTGTCTATGTGCTCACGCGCCTGATCTTCAGGAGTCAGTATGGGGCGCAGAATACCCTTTTCCCAATGAGAAAACACCCCAACTTTGGAGTGAACAAGCCCAAATGAAACCAATTTCAAGCGACACCGTAGTCCGTTGGAAGTAGGACACGTAGGGATGGAGCAAACGGTGTGCTCAGAGCAGAAAATGCAACTGCTGAGATTATTTCCCCTTGGGCAAAATCCCCTTCCGCTCCAATTCCTGAAGATGCGCTTCAGTAAGGTCAAACAATAGCTGTTTGACAGTCTTCCGCTGAATTGCTGCCGCTACCTTCATGCGGTGCATCAATTCCCGAGGCACGTCTTTGACGATCCATGTGCCTTTGCCTTCAGACTGTTCTTTGCGGGAAGTCATAACCATTCTAAGGTAGCATTAGCTCAGAAAGGTAGCAATCATTCCTCCTATTGACATATATCTCAGGTAATATGTATATCTCATGTGCAATGACCGCCCGGTTATTGCACATCAGGGGGAGGGATCACACGATGAAAGCCATCGGGTACGCACGAGTCAGCACGGACGGCCAGGTGACGGACGGTGTGAGTCTGGACGCTCAGCAGGCAAAGATTCGGGCCTGGTGTGAAGCCAATAGCTGCGAGCTGGTTGGTCTGCACGTCGATGCCGGGCTTTCAGGTTGCCGAGCGGATAACCGTCCTGGCCTGCAAGAAGCCTTATCCTCGGCCTGTCAACACAAAGCCGTGCTGGTCGTCTACTCACTCTCCCGGCTGGCTCGTTCAACCAAGGATGCCATCGGCATCAGCGAACGGCTGGCAAAGAACGGAGCGGATCTCGCCAGCCTGAGCGAGCGCATTGATACAACGACAGCCGCCGGCAAGATGGTGTTTCGAATGTTGGCGGTCCTGGCGGAGTTTGAGCGAGACCAGATTGCCGAACGGACCAAAGGGGCGCTTTCTCACATGCGAAATCAGGGGAAGCGGATTAGCGGCAAGATTCCTTTTGGGTACGATTTAGCACCAGATGGGAAGAACCTGCTACTCAATCCTGAGGAACAAATCGGTCTGCAACTGATCCAACAACTTCAAGCCAAGGGGTTGGGACGGCGCCGGATAGCTGCTCAGTTAATGAGGCGTGGCATTCCCACAAAGACTGGATCTTCATGGAGCCCACAGACAGTGGCCAGCATTCTACGTCGAGCGAAGGCACATCGCCCTACTACCAACAAGTAAATGAGACGGTTTGTTAAGATGCGATGCACACTAGGTCATAGTGCGTCATGGTGTTTTGGCACCACGTTGGCACCAGGTCGTCGGTCGCTCGCTTGGTGTGGGGGCTGTGGGCCCGTGTGGCTTATCGGGCCGTTACCAGGCATTTCAGCAGAAGAGGGTGGCTCAAGGGTTCGCACCAGTGGTATGGGTTCTGTTCAACCGGTAATCCTATACCACAAAATGTTGTAGGCATGGAAATTGGTGTATTGACCAATAGTGGTGTGAGTGCTAATAGCACAGCCGTGTTAACCGAGGAGGGCGAACATGAATTACACAACCGATCATGTATTTCTAAGGGTCAAACTAGAGCCGGGAATGTTTGATAATGAAGTCACAATAATTCTTAATAATGAGGGCCGTGAGGTTAGCTCAGTGGTTTCCAAGGAGAATGTGAAGATCGAGGTGGAGCCCACAACTCAGAGACAGGGCAGTGGACTTTTGAGAGTCAGGATTGTAGGATCGGCCGCAGGTCGATACTTAGTTGATCTCCCGAGACCATCATTTACGTCTCGGCCCCGGCTAAACGTTTCTGACAGGGACTTAGTGGCACTTTGATTCTCAGCGATCAGGCCATCCAAGAGGCCATACGGGATAAAAAGCTTATTATTGATCCCGCTCCTCCACATGAACAGTACAACACGACGTCTGTAGATCTTCGGCTCGGCAACATCCTGAAGATTTGGGATCAAATTCCCATCGGTCTTAGCTTCGTAGTCGATTACGACGACGTCAAGATTCAGACCTTATCAAAGTACGCCAAAGATGCACCGTTGGACCCCGACGGTTCCTTCACCCTCAAACCACAGCAATTTATGTTGGCCCAGACGTTGGAGCGGATTGGTCTCCCGCTTCTCTCCCGACTCGCCGCACGCGTTGAGGGGCGAAGCAGCCTTGCTCGCCTCGGTGTGGTGATTCATCTTACTGCTCCAACGATTCATGCGGATTTTGGCGGTTCGGTCGGATCTCCTATAACACTGGAGATCTTCAACATGGGACCGTTTCACATCAAAATTGAACCGGGCGTATCGAAGATTTGCCAGATAATCGTTGAACGAGTGGAAGGCGATCATGGCGGCGCAGCGCCCAGCCAGTTTCGCGATCAAAGAGACCCCCTGGGCGGCCGTCATTAAAGCTTCCTTCCAACGCCAAATCCCAGCACATCTCGCCACCTGAGGTCCGCTACCATACAATGAGGGCTAGAAGGCAGGCGTGCAGGCCCTGCCTTCTGCATAATAGACCCGCTGACTACACTTCCTACAACTGGTCTCGGTAGTAGGCCTTCCATCGCGCTTGGGCCGCCTGGCTCTGCAAGGTTCTGTAAATAATTGGACCGGCATCCGGTCCGTACTTCTTGATGTAGCTGTCAATCCGACGCATGGGGTTCCTCCCTTGATTGTTGGTGATGCTCCGTCTTGCCACTTCTATATACCGGCAAATTGGAAAATTCTTCAAAACGCCTGGTATAACCCGATACCCGAGATGTGTACGGAGCTCTATCGAGCGTGATTCGCACTCGTTTTTCTACGCTGGCCCGAGACGGTTCCTGAAGCTGTAGGAAGGAGAAACGATGTGCGTAAATTCATGACTTCTTAGGCCGCGTAGGAGTCAAACCACGGCCCGCCGCTGATTAAGAGTGGCAACAGAGCAAGAATTCGAACCGCTCGATGTTGCGAAGGTTTCCCCGTTTATCGTTGAAAATCATGGGCTTGGTGGATTTCTACTGATTCCATTGTTTCTATCTGATTCGGTCCTTTGTGAGGATTTTTAGCACAAAATTAGCACATGGTTGTGGGGTGAACCCCTCTGTTGAGACAGTTTGGAATGAGCACACATGGTGGTTCTACGGCCTTGATGAGTAATTTGGACCGGGCGAACAAGGGACAAGCCAGGGTCCCATCGGCCTGAT
>JBEBHO010000099.1:0-17637 GCA_040081095.1 Nitrospira sp. | reverse complement strand
GTCCCCCAATCGCTGGTGACGAAAGCTGGGCGACTGACGGCTGAGGAACGGACGCTGATCGAACAGCACCCGGAACTCGGATATGAAGCCATTAAGCGGACGGGAGCCGAATACGTGTGGCTGGCAGAACTGGTCCGCCAGGCCCATGAACGAACCAACGGGTTAGGCTATCCGAACCGGTTGAAGGGACGCCAAATCAGCGAGATGGCGTTGATTATCGGCGTGTCGGATGTATTTGATGCGTTGATTAGCGATCGGCCCTATCGACGTCGGCTTTTTCCGCATGAAGCGATCAAGGAACTTCTTGTGGCGGAGCGGGCGACGTTTCCTCGAGAAATGATCAAGGCACTCGTGGAGCAGCTCTCGGTGTATCCGCTGGGGACGACGGTGCGGTTGACGACCGGAGAAACCGGAACGGTGGTCGGTGTCAACGTGCGGTATCCCTTGCGCCCCGTCGTGAAGGTTGACGAGGCAGATGGCGGAGAGATCCAGGAGAGTCGTCGAATAGATCTTAGCCTGACGCCCTTGGTGGGGGTAATCGAAGCGCTCAATGCACCAGTTGTCGGTCGGATCATATTTGCGGAGGACAGTACTCTCTCCGCCGCTCCGCTTGGAGACGCGTCGGATCAGTTTACATCGCTCCTGGAGAGCCTTGATGCCATTGCCTCGGCAATTCAAGGCGTGGTGGAGAATAGTTTGCATCCTCTTGCAGCGGATGGCCGGAGCGATGCCTCTCTTTTGCTGAATGAGCCAGCGAGTGATGCGCATGCTCAGGAGGATGCCGGGTTTGATAAGGAAGTGGTGGGACTCTTTGCGCTCGAGGCGCACGAGTGGCTGGCGCAAATTCAGTCTGCACTCGCCCAGCTGACAGCCGACAAGGAAGGGCCGGTTCGTTCGCGCGTCTATGGCATTGTGCTCAATGGGATCACCAATCTGGCAAAGTCTGCTGCGACGGTGCATCTTGATGAAATCGAGTCGATGGCGACGAACCTGCTCCCTACGCTTCGCGATGTGGGCGGAGCTGAAACAGCTGTGGCCGCTGAATCTCTGCGGCATCTGCATCTGGGACTTGATCGAGTGATTGCCGCAGTCCGGCAACTGGCATCCGTGCCGCTACAGAGCATGGCAGGAGATGGACCCAAGCATTCTGACGAACACTCGCCCGTCGTCACTGAGGAGGACACAGCCTCGGTCGAGGGGATGGAGATAGAGTTTCCTCACGCCCGCGCAGATATCCATTCGACCAGTGAATTCTCCTCCCTCCCGCTATTATCCGCGCTCCGCGAGCTTCAGAAGGTTCGTGCGCGATCAATGCAACCGGCGCGGGATATGCTTGAGGCGGTGATTCACCGCGCAGAGGAAGCTGGCGAGGGCGAGCAGCTGGTTGATGTCTCCACGATTGAACGTATTCTTCGCGATCTGGACCGGCAGGATGATGAGTTTCTTCAAGCCATCCATGAACGAGTGCCACGGATGATGGAGTCGCTGGCCTCCCTCCGAGCGCACGGTGCCAGCTTTGTCACGGCTTCTCAGTTGGATCCTATTCTGAGCCATGTCGAGCGCTTGCATGAGGAGGCTAAGTTGGTGCAGGCGATGACGATCATGATGTTCCTCCAAGGGTTAAAATCGTTCTTGACGGTGACGGCGTACAGGAAAGTGAACTCGCTACCCAATCGTCTGGAGGCCCTTGAACTGCGTTTGAAAACACTGATCCCCATGTCCGAGCAGTGGGTGAATTTGGGGCGTCTGGAGCGTGCCACTATTGAAGAGATCCTCCCTGCCTGACTCTTCCGTCCGCGTCGATTTTCTCGCACTCATAACTCCTTGATATTATGGCGTGGCCCTACTGATAGTGGTAGGGCCACGTCGATAGCAGATAGAATGTATCACATTGATATCTATGATTAAGTATTGCCTGATTAATGGGCATGTAGGTGGCGATGGCACCTACGATATGAGTTGGGCTGTCATCCACATGGATATCCACAGGTCGTGCACAGATTTTGTGGACATGACTATTTTCTGATCGAAGCAGCATGTTCTGAATGCCGCTGTGGGCGGGGAGTATGCCGCAGCCATCAGACATTCTTGCTTTCACACAAGGGGAAATGGATGAACTCGTGCTGCCTCATAAGCGGATAAGGGCGATTGGTCATCAGGAGCGAGAAAAGGAACGTTGATCCTGGCGATCATGAATGTTAGAAGATCAACGGCAAGTCTGTAGCGATGAATGAGACGTTATCTCTCAATCGAGTGAGGTGGTTGTGCCCAAGCTGATTACTGTGCAACGGCCTGAACAGATCACGAGACAGGCGCAGGACTACGTCAAAACATACATCCTCATTCCCTCAGGCCTCGTCGGCTTAGTGAGTATGTTGGGAGGAGTTGCCGGACTTGGCTATCAACTGTTTGCGACGGATCTGTACACGTGGCAGACGTTTCTTCAGAGCACCGGGTTAATTGTCTTTGGCGTGGCGCTTGGGTTTGCCCAGTCGCGCTATCACTTCTATCTTTTGCAGGCTTTTCCAGATGTCTTGGCAGCCCGGATACGGTCAGCCACAAAGAAGGGAAAGAAGTCGGTAAAGGAGGGAGAGCCTCCGCAGTTGGCACATCCAGGGAAGCAGTTTGTTTCCGCGGCGTATCTATTAGGTACCGGAGTGGTGCTTGGAGCGTCTTGGCTGGCGATTTCAAGAGGACAGGTCATGATCGTTCCCGCCGTCTTGTTGCCTTGGGCGGGGTTCTATTGGGCAAGACTGTTTTTCTGGCGGGGGCGCGTGTAGATCGGAGCAGCGCGGGCTATTTCTTTGAACGCGTGGTTTTCTTCGCTTTCGATGAGCCGGATGAGGCCTTAGCCAGCTGGCTTTCGAGCATTCCGACACGTTGTTCCAAACTCCGCACCAATTGGCGAAGTTCCGGAAGCCGGGGAATGACGGCTTGGGCCTTCATCCAGGTTTCGTGCGGCATGACGGGCGCTCCAGAGACGATCTGATTGGGTTCGAGACTCCGATTCACGCCGGCGCGGGCGGCGATCATGACCTGATCGCCAATGGAGATGTGATCCGCCAGTCCGGCCTGGCCGCCGATGATGACGTGATGTCCGATGGTCGTGCTGCCGGCGATACCGGCCTGCGCGACGACAATGGAGTGCGCTCCCACTGTCACGTTGTGCGCCACTTGGACCAGATTGTCGATCTTGGTGCCTTGCCTGATCACGGTATGCTCGAGGGGCTGAGTGGCCCGGTCGATTGTGACGTTGGCGCCCAGTTCCACATCATCTTCGAGGATCACCCCACCAAGTTGCGGGATCTTGACGTGCTTGCCTCGATCCTGCACATAGCCGAAGCCATCCGATCCGACCACCGTTCCGCTATGAATGATCACGCGGGCTCCCACCGTGCACCCTTCGCGCACCACGACGTTTGGGTACAACATGGAATCATCACCGACCGAGGAATCGGCTCCGATGAAGACGCCGGGATACAACGTGACACGGGCGCCGATTTTCACACGGTCGCCGAGCGTCACGTACGGCCAGATCGACGCATCCACTCCGATCATGACCTCGGTTCCCCGCGTCAGATCTGGTGCAATCCCACGCGGTGACAGGGCAGGCACAAAGAATCGTTGGGCGACCTGGGTAAACGCCAGCTTGGGATTGGCGACGACAATCTGCGGCACGGATAGCTCTGTCACATGACGATGGACCAACAGGGCTCCGGCATGGCTGAGGCCAGGAGTCTTCACCGCTCTATCATCGGCGACGAACGATAACGAGTGTGCATTGGCTTTCCCCAGCCCCGCCAAGTTCGTGATGCCGGTGGAGGCCGCTCCATGGAGTTCGCCACCGACAAGCTCACAAATCTGGCCGAGGGTAATCGGTGTCGGCATGGATGTTCCCATGGCTAGGCCTTTCGCTTCTTAGCGGGTTTGGCAGTCGCAGACTTGGCCGGTTTTTTTGATGCCGGTTTAGCCGGCTTCTTCGCCGCCGACGAGGCTGGTTTCTTAGGGACAGCGGTTGTCATTTTCTTGGCCGTCGAAATAGCCGGTGCCAAACGTCCTTCGACGTAGGAGGCGACTGACCCGACGGTGGCCAGGCCAACCAGGTCCTGGTCAGGAATTTGGAGGTCAAAGGCTTCTTCGATCTTGTAGAGCAACTCAATCACGGCCATGGAGTCCAAGCCGAGGTCGTCGCGAAGATGGTGTGAGGCGTTGATAGTGGCGGCATCACGCTTCAGGTATTCCGCGAGAGCCTGGATAATTTTCTCAACGATCGCTCGATCTGCCATGGTGGTTGTTCCTCTTAGGTCGGGGGAATTCGCTTAGGCACGAAATCGTTTCAGGACGACTGCGGCATTGTTGCTGCCGAATCCGAATGCGTTCAGGAGCGCGGCACGAATCTTCTTCTCTTGCGGGTCGCGGCTGAGGCCGCCCAGCTGACAGTCCGGGTCGGGATCATCGTAATTGGCCGTGGGATGAATGTGTCCCGTATGAATGGCCAGGGTTGTGGCAATAGCCCCGATCGCGCCGGCGGCGCCCAACGTATGGCCGACCAGCGACTTGGTGGCGCTGATGGCAATCTTGTCCGCTCGATGCTTGAACAAGGCTCTGATGGCTTTCGACTCGACGGCATCGCCGATATTGGTCGAGGTGGCGTGGGCATTAATGTAATCCACTTCCGCCGGACTGACATCAGCCGCCTTCAGCGCGAGCTTCATCGTCGTGGCGACTTCTTCCCCGTCTTCGCGGGGAATCACCATGTGATACGCCTCGCTCGTCGCCGCATAGCCTGCCAGCTCGGCATAAATGCGCGCGTTGCGTTTCTTGGCATGGGCAAGGGATTCCACGATCAATGCACCGGCGCCTTCACCCATCACGAAGCCGTCACGATTCCGGTCGAACGGGCGGGACGCGCGTTCCGGCTGGTCGTTAAACTTGCTGGAGAGGGCGCGCAACGAGCAGAAGCCCGCAAAGACGAGCGGCGTAATGCTCGCATCGGCCCCGACGACGATGACCGCATCGGCTTGTCCGGTTCGAATGCAATACAGGGCCTGGCCCAGTGCATGGGCGCTCGATGAGCAGGCGGTGGAAATCGTGAAGTTCGGTCCTTTGGCGCCGGTTGCCATGGCCACAATTCCGGAGGCTGAGTTCAGCGTGATGGTTGGAATGAAGTTTGGATGGACGCGATGGGGTTTCTGATGCAGATAGAGCTGCGTAATTTCCCGTTCGCCCATCACCATGCCGCCCATGCCGGCTCCGACAATGACTCCCACGCGATGGGGGGATTCTTTCTCGATGTGCATCCCTGAGTCCGACAGGGCTTCACGGCTGGCGGCGAGGGCAAATTGGGCGTAACGGTCGACCCGGTCGCCGAGTGAAGAGCCGATATGTTGTTCAGCGGAAAAATCGCGAACCTGGCCGGCGACTTTGGACCGGTACCCATCCATCGGAAAGGGGTCGAACGAGGTAATGGCTGAAATGCCTGACCGTCCGGCCAGGGCGGATTTCCAGAAGGTGCTGACTCCAATACCGATTGGCGACACCACTCCGAGTCCTGTAATCACGACACGACTAGCCACAGATAATGCTCCTCATTCACACGCGTTGATCACTACTTACCGGAAGGTCCGCACTCAGTCAACCGCTGTTAGTAACGCACTTTGAGCAGGAGATAGAGACCAAAGCTCGCAAAGAGCAAATTGGCGATCCAGCCAGCCAGCATGGGAGCCAGCAAACCGCCACGGCCTAGGGCAATGGCGATGGAATGTGTCGTCCAATAACAGAATCCCACCACGAAGGCCTGGCCGATTCCTACAGCCATGGTGCCGCCGCGGACGCCGCTTCGACGGAGACTGAGGGCAAGTCCCACAATGACCATGATGACGGCCACAAACGGGAAGGCCAGGCGCCCGTAATAGTCGGTCAGGAGGCGGGCAAACGAACTGCCTTCGTTTTTGAAGCGGCTCATGTATCCACGAATGTCCCGTACGGTCATGGTTTCTGAGTCGCCGGCCAGCCAGGTCGAAAAATCATCGGGAATCAACGAGAGCTCGACCGGTTGCTGGGCGAACTCGACGAGCGCCACCGATCCGTCGGGGTGGAATCGCCGCTGATTCCCGTTCTGAAGCGCCCATCCGTCAGGGGTATACGTTGCGGTCGCGGCTTCGGTCATCCGGTCTAATCGAAACCCGTTTTGAAAATGATAGAGATGCACCCGATGGAGAATGGCTCCGCCGATCTCCACTTCCGCGACGTGCATGAGGCTGTCCGATCCGATGCGAATCCATGGACGCGGTGCTTTTACCGCCATGGGCGCCGGTCTCTTCTCGATACGGATCAGGCGGATCTCTTCAGCCTTTTCTGACGCGAGCGGGATGATCATTGAACTGAAACTCAACAGGATCAGCGACACAAAGGCGGCAAAGATGAGGAAGGGGGAGGCGATCCAGGTCAAGCTGATCCCGCAGCTTCGCATAGCGGTGATTTCATTATTGCGCGAGAAGAGTCCGAGGGTCAGGAGGGTCGCCATGAGAATGGCGAGCGGCGTAATTTGGAATGAGATCGCCGGGGTTTTGAGTACAAAATAGGTCAGGACGTCGACCATATTGGCGTCGAATTTGAGGAAGCGACGGACTTTTTCGAAAAAATCGATCACGAGATAGATCGTCATAAGCCCGGAAAAGCACATCAGGAAGATCTTGGCGTATTCGCGAAGGATATAGCGAAAGAGAATCGTCATCGTGATTACTCGTAGCTCATCTTCCAGAACAGCCAGCAGGTCAGGAGCGCAAACACACCATTCGGCATCCAGGCGCCGGCAAAGGGGGAAATCCAGAGTGTGGTGACGAGGAACTCGCAGGCGATATTCAAAATGTAGTAGGCCACGACAATCAGCACACCGACCGCGAATCCGCCCATTCGGCCTGATCGTTTGGAGACAATGCCGACTGGCACGCCCAGCAGGCAGAACACCAGCGAGGCTGTTGGAAAGGCCAGATCTTTGTAGTATTCCATGAGGCGGCGCAGGGCCTGCGTGTCTTTCCATTGGCTCGCATTGAGTTGGGCTTGGATCGAGGCGTAAGTCGGGCGCTCTTCCGTCGTGGCATAGCCGCTTTGGTTCAGGCTCATCTTCAGATCGTAACTGGTAAAAGAGACCTGCTGGTATTGATCGACGACATCCGGTTGACTGTGGATCACGCCGTTGACGAGCCGAAGGGCGACTTGTTCGTGTTCTGGATCCATGAGGACTTGAAAGTTATCCGCCACGATAATCCGAGGCTCATCCGGGCTGCGTTCGTCCGACACGAAGATGCCGGGCGTGGCCTGTCCTGACCCGCTATCCGGGATATAGATCACGAGTTTGGGGATCGGTTCATTGAAAGTGCCGCGTTCCAAAGCCAGGACCAATTGATCGCGGAGGAGATTGAGCGCGACTTTTTTCAGATTCACTGAACTCCAGGGCTGTCCCCATTGGGACAGCACCAGGGTCAAGGCGAAGACCGACAGGGCAAATAGCAGCACGGGCTGGGTCAAGCGGTAGAGACTCAGTCCCGCCGCCCGCATGGCCACCAGTTCTTTATCGAAGGAGAGTCGTCCGAATGCCGTGATCGAGGCGATGATGCCGGCGATGGGGAGAGTCAGCACGAGAAACGAAGGGAGCAGGGTCGCAAAGACTTTCAGAACCGACCAGAGCCCGACGCCTTTTGATACCAAGAGCTCGACCAGGCGCAGCAGTTCTCGTGTCAGCATCACGAAGCACAGCGCACCCAGGCTCAGCCCGAACGGGGCGAGCAATTCCGTAAAAATATAGCGGTCGAGTAGTGTTCGTAGAATCACAAAATCATTCGTCGTGAGCTCGTGGCGGCACTATAGGGGAGTCAGAGAACCTTGTAAACCGCGTATGAAAAATGACCAGGGCCGAATGAGTCCCTTGACAAGGTGAAAGTGCTGTGGTACTTCCACCTCGCTTTTTATTTCACCGATGGGTTCTGTGCGTGATTCAATTTTTTCTGCAGACGCCCGTCAGCCAATCCCTTTCCATCTCTCTTTCTGCTCATCGCAATCATATGTGTCTCCGTACGGCGTGCTTGGCCGACTGCGTAACTGCACGTAGTCATTGAGAAAAGGAGGGGGCTTGTGAAGACTAAAGGAACGGTGAAGTGGTTCAATGACCGGAAGGGATTCGGCTTTATCCGATTGGATAGCGGCGACGATGTCTTCGTCCACTATTCAGCGCTTCAGGGCGATGGATTTAAGACGTTAAAAGAGGGTGAGCCGGTTGAGTTTGACATCGTGCAAGGTGCCAAGGGACCGCAAGCGGCCAACGTCTTGAAGGCAGAGCTCTCGGCCTAGAGGTCGGAACAGCGTGTGATGGAGGGGCGTGTTTTTCCTCGTGAAAGACACGCCCCTTTCTTTTCTGCCATTTTCTGGACAAAACCCATTGACACTGTTAGCGTTTGCATATTCTTCATGATAGGGGCATGTCTTGGCCGTTGATCGGACAAAAGTTCTCCAGAATGCGCAGTTGCTGGCCGCCAAAGGTCAGTACGATGCCGCCATTGCCGAGTGGAGAAAGCTAGCCGGAGAAGCTCCAAACGACGGCAGCATCCATAATTCGATCGGCGATCTCCATCTCAAGCGCAACGCCACTTCTGAAGCCATCACCGCATTCCTTCAGGCCGCCGCCGGTTTCCGGTCGGAAGGCGCGACGTTGAAGGCCATTGCGACCTATAAGAAGATTCTCAAGGTCGATCCCACCCGGTATGAAGTCTATCGCCACCTTGGCGATCTGAACGCTGAACGCGGTTTATTGAGCAGCGCAGTCCAGGACTATCTGACGCTGGGCAAATACTATCTGAAAGAGCGCAAGGGGAAAGAGGCGCTTGAGGTCTACAAGAAAATTGTCAGCCAGGATCCGTCCAACCTGGATGCGCAGCAGCGGGTCGCCGAGTTGTGTCTCCAGGAGAATCTCCAGGACGAGGCGACCAAGGTCTATTTGCAACTCGGACGTGAGCGATCGGCGCAGGGACGCTATGACGAGGCGAAGGACGCGTATCTTGCCGTGTTGCGGATCGATCCGAAAAATAATGAAGCGGCGCAGTTCGTCGAGGGGGCGCAAAAAGGCGGGTCGGTTTCCGGGAAGCCTGCGGCGTCCGGCAGTATGGCCACGATGGCAAGCAGACCGTCGGAACCGCTCGATTTGCTGGCCGAAGCGACGCGCCGGATGGATGAGCAGCAGTATGCCGGGGCTGAAGCGATTCTCAATCAGCTGTTAACGAGAGAGCCGGGCAATCCGCAAGTCTGCCAATTGCTCGCCCGCCTGCATTTGCAACGGGGCGATGTGCAGGTCGCATTGGGGGAATATCGCTTTCTGGCCGGTGCGGCGTTGCGTGCGCAAGACTACCCCTTGGCTGAAGCACTGGTGGCTGAGTTCCTCGCTGCCGAACCGAATTCAGTGCCCCTTATCGAATTGTCGGCTGAGCTCTGTGAAGAAAAAGGCGACTCCGCGGCCGCCGCACAACAGTATGCGAAAGCGGTGGAATTGTTGTTGCTGCACCCCGAACCGGGGATGGAGAGTTTGCACGAAGAGCTCTTTGAGAAAGTCAAAGTCCTGGCTCCCGGTTCAGACCTGGTCACACGATTGACCGCGCTCATGGCTGGCGAGACTCCTTCGGAGCCGACGGTTCCAGTCGAACCGATCGCGCCGTCTCTTGCGGAAACGAGTTCCCTAGAACCGGCCCCAGCGGAACCGGCCGTTGAGACCTCGGAATTCACGTTGACCGGAGCTGTTCCGGACGATCTGCCGGTCACGGCTGCACCCGTTGAGGCCGCTGTGGCCTGGGACGTTCCCGTCAGTGATCCTCTATCGGATGCATCCCACTCTGCGGGCGAAAAAGAAACCGACGGTGATGAAACGCAGTCAGCGTGGAGCAGCGTTGAACCGGTTATTGAGCAGCCAAGTCCGGGGGCATGGCTGGCGCCTCCGATTGAGGACGTGCCGCAGAATAGTGAGTCCGTGACTGTCGAACCGATGGCTGTCTCTCCTGAGATCGAAGCGGTTGTCTCATCCCTGTCTCCCGAGCCTGTGCCTGACCACGAGGCGCATTACGCGTTAGGCGTGGCGTACAAGAATATGGGCTTATATGAAGACGCGATGGACGAGTTTGACTGTGCGAAGTCAGCCGAGTCGCTCTATCTGGACTCGTGCCTGATGACGGCGTGGTGTCTCAAAGACCAGCGTGTGTACCGGCAGGCGATCCGCGGGTTAGAAACAGTGCTGTCCGATCCACGCTGCCAGGGGGCGAAAGGGCAGGCGATTCGCTATGAATTGGGGATGTTGTATGAAGCGGAGTCGCAGTGGGAGAAGGCGCTGACTACCTTCCAGATGATCCCGTCATTTCACGATGTACCGCAACGGCTGGAGTCGCTGCGTAGCAAAGCGTCATCCGTTCACAGCGAGTTCCGCATCGCGAGTTAGACCGTCGCGTTGACTGGATTCAATGCCGGTCGTCCGCCGAGCACCGCATCGATATTCTCCACGCATACCATGCCCATCTTGATTCTTACCTGCTGAGTGGCCGATCCCAAATGGGGGAGGAGCACCACATTCGGCAATGTCTCCAGTCCCGCTGTGATTGCTGGCTCTCGCTCATAGACATCGAGTCCTGCCCCGGCGATCGTGCCTTGCCGCAAGGCGGCCAGGAGCGCGGCCTCATCCACGACCGGTCCGCGAGACGTGTTGATGAGAAAGGCGGACGATCTCATCATGGCCAGCTCGCGCGCTCCAATGAGGTGGCGGGTCGTCTCCGACAAGGGCACGTGCAAGGAGATGAAGTCGCTCTGTGTGAGCAATTCCTCTAGCGGCAGGTGTGTCCAGGCCGATATTCCGGTCGGATCGGCACAGGGCCGACGACTGGCATACAGCACCGGCATGCGAAACCCCCGCGCGCGTTGTGCAACCGCGTGACCGATCCGTCCCATACCGACAATGCCGAGCGTCTTTCCTGTGACATCTGTTCCCAGCATCTGAGTCGGCGCCCAGCCTGGCCATTGTCCTGAGCGTGCCCACCGATCGCCTTCCACCACGCCCCGAGCCACTGCCAGCATCAGTGCCCAGGCGAGATCAGCCGTGGCATCCGTCAATACATCCGGCGTATTCGTCACCACGATCCCGCGGCCTGTAGCCGCGGCCACGTCGATGTTGTTGTAGCCCACCGCGTAGTTGGCGATGATCTTCAGACGCGTTACCGCTGAGAGCAGGTCGTCAGTGATGGGATCGGCCAGCGTGCAGATGACGGCATCGGCCTGCGCGAAGCCTCGGCGTTGTTCATCCTTGGTCGGCGCTTGTTCTATCGGTTCTGAGATGAGTTGATAGCGCTGCCGAATCGCAGTCATGACCGGTGCGGGAAGCAGGCGCGTGAGATAGAGCGCAGGATGCGTCATGCTCATTCGGCAGGCGCATTCTTGGCCGCCAGGAGCCGCTGCGCTTGCGCGATCGCATCCAGAAGTGCGTGCCGTGCCGTATCTGTTTTCTTCGATTGCGGCAGGATGTTCGCGACGCGCTCTGCTGCCTCTATCAACGTCTGCAGCGCCTCTTGAGTCGTGCCCGGCACAGGTGTCCGTGACGACGAGGCGTGACGCAACTGTGCCAGCTTTCTCCTTGGTCCAATATACATCTGCGGGGCTATCGGATTATCTTTCTCTAGTTCTGGTCGTCTGAAGTTCACGGTTCTCCTTCCACGTCACTTGGTTATAGAGATATGTAGCCTCATGGGCTAAGAGATGTGGGGTCATTATGAGGTGTCAATTATTCCTGAGCCACCTCATCTTGTCTCCGCTCAAAAGGGTCTGTCAAATCCTGGCCACGTCACAACAACCTATCTCATTCCCCGTTCATCGGGGACTAGGCTGTCGTCAATGGTAGTATCGCCAAATGGGAGCAGTGGGGTCCAGTTTGGGCTCAGCCAGAGTTCGACAGTAGATTTCCTTGGTTTCGACTTCGTACACGTCCCCGTACTGGTACCCACATCCAAATTGGATCAGGGCCAAGGTCAACAAAACTAGAGCCTGCTTCAGCCTAATCTCTCCTTCGGTACCCAAACCGTACCGCCGGATCGGAATGTGGTCAACGAATCTGGTTCATTCTGAAATGCCGAGCCGAGTTGTCGGGTGGTGGAATGACAACACGGATGTCGCGTTTGGCCTCATGGCTTGTTCTCTCCCGACCAGACCGTCTAGAATGCGCCACGTCTGAACTATGACAGCGCCAACTCTCATCCTCCCCGAACGTTCCCACGCCATTGCGGCAGACCTCAGGGCCCAGCTCGGCTCGGAGAAAGTTAAAGACGATTTCCCAACCAAGACGGCCTATGCGGTGGATGCCAGCATCTATCGCATGGTGCCCAAGGCGGTCGTTCTCGTCGAGTCCGAAGAGGACATCGCCGCCACCATCCGTTATGCGGCAGCGCGTGGGATTCCGCTCACGCCTCGGGCAGCCGGGACCAATCTTACCGGCTCTGCTATCGGATCGGGCATCATTCTGGACGTCTCGCGTTTGAATCGGGCTCTGGAGGTGAATCGCGACGAAAAATGGGCGCGGGTGCAGCCGGGCGTCGTGCTGGCTGAGTTGAATAAGTCTCTGGGCCGTCAAGGATTACTGTTCGGGCCGGATCCCTCTAGCGGAGACATGTGCAAACTCGGCGGCATGCTGGCGAACAATTCGTCAGGTCCGCATACGCTGCGATATGGAGCGGTGAAGGATAACGTCCGAAGCCTGCGGCTCTGTCTCCTTTCCGAGCGGTGGCTGGATGTGCGAGCGTATGGGTTGAACGAGCCGGGCTTGGAAGGATTGTTGGCCACGGTTCCGGCGCTGCGCGACATGTTTGTGATGATGCAGACACATGCGGACCTTATCGCAGCGAAAAAGCCGACGGTAAGTAAGAATAGCTGCGGCTACAATCTTTTTGGTCTGGCGGATGGTCTCGCCAACGGGATCTTCGATTTGCCAAAACTGTTTGTCGGCAGCGAAGGGACGTTGGGTGTGGTGAGCGAGGCCACGCTGATGTTGGTGGACAAACCAAAGGCGACGCTGACGGCCTTGATCCATTTCCGGCATCTGGAAGAGGTAGGTGAGGCGGTTCCGCATTTGCTAGCTCTACAGCCCAGTGCGCTGGAAGTGATGGACGGGAATACCCTCGATCTCATTGGCCGGGCCAAGCACGGAATTCCGGCCGATGCGGCCGCTACGCTGCTGATCGAGGTGGATGCCGACTCGCTGGAGGTGGATCTCCACGAACGTGCGGAAGAGATGGCCGCAGCTTGTCGCCGTTTTCAGCTCGCAGGCGAACTGACGGTCGCCTTCGATCAGGAACGCCGCGAGCAACTGTGGAAAGCGCGGAAGGCGTTGTATCCCACGCTCTATCGATTCGATCCGGCGAAGAAGCCGATCAACTTCGTGGATGATGTGGTTGTGCGCGCCGAACGGATCAGCGAGTTGATTCGCTATCTGGAAGAGTTTTTCAAAGGTCAGCGGGTACCGGTCGCGATCTTCGGCCACATCGGCAACGGCAACGCGCACATCGTGCCGTTACTGAATGTGAATGATCGCCAAGACTTCGACAAGATGGTCCAGGGCTACCATGAGATTCACTCGACAGTGCTCTCCCGTTTCGGCGGGTCGATCTGTGGTGAGCATGGAGACGGCCGTGTGCGTGCCGAGTTCGTCAGGAACATGTTCGGGGAAGAGTTGTACGGCTTGTTCGTGCAGGTAAAGCGGGCGTTCGATCCTGGCAATGTTCTTAATCCCGGCATCAAGATCAGCGACGTGCCCTTTACAGAACACATCGATTACACCCGGCTTTCAAAGTCCTGTGCGACCTGTGCCAAGTGCAATTCCGTCTGTCCCGTCTACGACGTCTTTCAATCGGAGGACATGAGTTCGCGGGGCTGGTTCGAGATTGTGACGGCGAAGGACTACAGCTATCTCAACTCCAAGCGGGTGGTCGAAGCCTGTACGAACTGTAAGTCCTGCCGCACGATTTGCCCAGCCGGAGTGGATGTGTCCGAACTCATTCTGCAAAAACGAGCGGAGCACCCCAATCGCCTCACCGGATGGATCTTCCGCTGGCAAGCAAGGGGGAAGTCGTTCGAGCCGTTCCTGAAGTTTCTGGGACGCACGCAAGACCTGTGGGATCGACCGGTTATCCGGCGCGTGATGGAGTGGGGAGCCGCGCTGGTACTCAAGGCTCTGGCGCCGACGGCCCGATTTCCTCAAGCACTGCTCTTGCCACGCATTGCGCCGCGACAACTGCGCGAGCGGCATGCGGCCTTGATTCCGAAGCCGGGCGTTCCGCCCGCGCCGGATGGAGTGGCCTATTTCCACGGCTGCGCAGCGAACTATTTTGACGATGGGGTAGGGGATGCTGTCATCGGGGTGCTGCGGAAGCATGGAGTCGAGCCGGCCTTGCCGCCGCAGCGCTGCTCCGGCACGCCGATTCAAACCTACGGGCATCAAGCGCTGACCCGGGAAGGCGCCCGGTTCAACATGCAGTCGTTTGCCGCGTACGAAAAGATTGTGACCGGTTGTGCGTCCTGTACGCTGATGCTCAAGGATTATCCGGCGCTGTTCCCCGAAGGCGAAGAGAAACGTCAGGCCGAGAGTCTGGCGAAGAAGGTCGTCCATATTGCCGAATTTGTCGCGCGTTCACCGGAGCATCCGCCGATGGCGCAGGCCGGGCCGCGCACCAAGTGCGTCACGTACCATTCCTCCTGCCATTTGCGGGCCGCCGGAGTGACCAAAGAGCCGCGCAAAATCCTGGCGTCACTGCCCGGTGTGAACTTTACCGAGATGCCCGATGCCGATCGCTGCGCCGGTGGAGCCGGGACGTTCCTCGTGAAGGATTACGACACGTCGCAAAAAATCATGGAACGCAAAACCCGAGCGGTGGAGCAGGTCGGGGCGGAGGTCGTGGCGACCAGTTGTCCGGCCTGCATGATTCAGCTCAAGAATGGATTGCGGGAACGGGCCGAGGTCAAGCACGTGGCGCAGTTGCTGAACGAGGCCTATGAGGCAGCGGAGCAGAACAAAGGAACCTCTCGCTTATGAAGTTGCGAAAAGTGGATTGGTGGTTTGCCGCCTTTGCGGTCGCCGTTGTGGTGGGAGTATCCTTGCTGCCTACGCCGAAGGATCGCAATCCGGTCATTCCCAAGAATGCGGAGCATCAGGCGATCGCGATTGAGAAAGACTGTTCGTCCTGTCACCAGGCCGGCGCCGCCAAACCGCTGCCGGAGCGCCATCCCAGGAGGCAGGACTGTTTTCGTTGTCATGCGCGGTGAGCGATAGGGCCTGACGGCGTGTGGTCGATTGCCTGCGTGAACAGGAATCAGCGGGTTGTGCTATAAGCCATGCGAGTAAGATCTGTTCGGTAAAGGACGAGAAACTATGGTCACCGTATTAGTGTTTGGCAGAGCTGTTCAAGATGCCGTCGGAGAGAACGAGTTCTCCATTGCCGTGTCTGAGACGACGACTGTCAGGAAATTGATCGAAGCCAATGCCGAGTTGTTGGGTCCGCTGCTGCGATTCATCGATAGCCGTGAAGCCTTGATCTCCGTGAACAAGAAAGTCGGCACCGAAGATACGGCGGTTAAGGACGGCGACACGGTGAAAGTGTCCTTCCAGTCCCGCATGTCGTACGACGGGACCAGAGATATCCCTACCTAGAGAGGGACTGTTCGCATTGCCAGCCGGTGATGCCTGATTTACAGCGTGCCGGTTGACTGGTTACTATTGATCGCTGAAAGGACATTGTGATGACAAAGACACGGATCATGCTGGGAATGGTTTTGGGTGTTGCGTTATTCGCCGGAAACGGTCTGGCGGTGGAGCCGGCTGACATTGAGAAGTTCGTGAAGGCGCGTATTGAGATCGGCGAGATGATGACCAATTATTTTAAGGGCGGCGAACAGTTCGGCCAAGGGCAACGGCCATCGCCTGAGCAGATGAAAGAAATGGGTGCCGATATCAATACGAAACTCAGCGCACTTTTATCGAAGCACGGTCTGACGATCGAGGACTACCGCGGGCGGAGCAAGGATGTGTTCGCCGATGAAGCGGGAGTGAAGAGTTTTCTTGGTGCGCATCCTGATCTGAAGACCAGATATGAGGCGCTTCCTCTCGACCGGATGGGCCGCGGCGGCAGCACGGGGCGCGGGTACTAGTCAGGTCGCTTCCAAGTTGTGTCTGGGGAACGGTCGATCGTGAGACTTCACGTCACTCATCCCGATCCAGCCGATCGAAGTCTTCTACCCCTCCTAGCCTCCCCTTACAAAGGGGAGGGACCAGAGCCCATCGAAGAGTCTTGTGCTCACTCGAATTACCGAAGACTCTTAGTCAGATTGGAGTGCCAGTCGCGCTTCTGCAATGGGGATTTCCCGCCACGTACCGGGCGACAGATCGTCTATCACGAAGGGCCCGTATTGAATGCGCCGCAGCCGGATCACTTCATGTCCGAGTGCCTTGAAGAGCCGCCGGATCTCCCGGTTTTTCCCTTCCGTCAGTGTCACATCGAGATGCGATTCCCGGCCTGAACTTTTCTGAATCGTCACGCTCTCGCACTGTAATAGGTCCCCTTCATCCGTGAGCCCTGCAATGCTGTCCACGCGGGTCGCTTCCGTGACCTCTCCGCGTACGGTGACCAGGTATCGGCGGGGCACCCTGTGTGTCGGATCGGTGAGATAGCTGGAGAGCGCGGTATCGTTTGTCAGGAGGAGGAGCCCGCTCGTCGCCTGATCCAGCCGCCCGACTGCGTGGAGGGTTTTCAACTCAGGAGGCAGGACATCGAAAATGGTTTTCCGTCCCTTCTCATCCTGGTGCGTGGTGACGACCCCTTTGGGTTTATGAAAGAGGATGAATCGTTGAATGCTTTGCTGAATCACCTGTTCGTCCAGCAGCACGTTGTCGCCTGGCCAGGCTACCCAGGCCTCGGCGGTCCGTACGACCAGACCATTGATGCGGACCCGTCCGGTCCGAATCCACTCCTGTGCAATGCTTCGACTCGCCAATCCCAGCTTTGAAAATAAACGGTCCAGAGTCACTCGCTTAGCATCATCCGACGCATGTGGTATCGGACGGTCTAAGGGCGTCTGTGGTGCCGGAGTGTGGGCGGGTCTGTTTGGAGTCGGTGGTGTTCTACTCATACAGTCTCGTGATACGTGTGTTGGTTTCATCGACAGTGTAGCTGGCCCCAGCGGTGACCTCAAGGCGGTCGGAGGATAACATGCGAACGTACGTGAGGGGGCGCAATACGCTAGGTGTTTCGAACCGATGCGAGGGACGCGTGGCTTCGATAGTTGATGGCGAGACGGCTGTGGTGGTTGCCGGTGAGTTCGATGGAAATCATGCCGTCGGGTGTGTCCCATCTGGCGGCGTAACTGAGGTGTCCCATTTGCACCGCGATCCCCCAATAGTCAGGAAGCGGCTGGTAGAGATCGTTCTTCCAGACGGACTGGTCTTCTGTCGGCCGGCCGTAGGTATCGGTCAAGGAAGTTTTGAGGGCGCCATAGTAGTCGATGAATTCGTTCAACCCGTTCACGGGTCTTTGCAAGACCAGATATTGACCGGCGATCAATGACCCTTCTCTGAAG
>JBEBHO010000087.1:0-56595 GCA_040081095.1 Nitrospira sp. | reverse complement strand
ATTGATCAGCCCGATCGCCATGGAGCAGGGGTTGCGGTTTGCGGTCCGTGAGGGCGGCAAGACGGTCGGCTCCGGTGTGGTCACTGAAATTCTGGCGTAGGGCAATTTTATTTAGCCGATAGGATGGGGAGCTGAGCGTGAAGGTCGATCAAAGAATCAGAATCCGTTTACGCGGATTTGACTACCGAGTGCTCGATCAATCGGTGGCGGAAATTGTCGAGACGGTCCGGCGTAGCGGGGCAAAAGTTGTCGGTCCAATCCCGTTGCCAACCAAAATCGAGAAATTTACCGTGCAGCGATCGACGCACGTTGACAAGAAATCCCGTGAGCAATTTGAGATGCGGACGCACAAGCGTCTTCTCGATATCATGCAGCCCACACCGGAAACGATGGATTCTCTGATGAAATTGAATCTCGCCGCGGGCGTGGATGTCGAAATTAAGTTGTGATCGCGGGTTAGATTGAAGGGTTGAATCAGATGACAAACGGGTTACTTGGGAAAAAGTTAGGCATGACGCAGGTGTTCGACGAAAGTCGTCTGACGCCTGTGACGGTAATTGAAGCCGGCCCTTGCCGCGTCGTCACGATTAAGACGAAAGAGCGGGACGGATATGAGGCGGTTCAGTTGGCGTATGGGGAAGTCAAGGAGCGAAAGCTCTCCAAGGCCGAGCTGGGGCATTTGAAAAAGAATCAGGCTCCTGCGACTGGAGTTCTTCGTGAGTTTGAAAAGGTTGGGGAAGCGACTATCGGCGAATCGGTCACTGTCGGTATGTTTAAGAAGGGTGACTGGGTTGACGTGGTCGGTATCTCGAAGGGGAAGGGCTTTCAGGGCGTTGTGAAGCGGCACCATTATGCTGGTGGTCCTGAGTCTCATGGTTCGATGTTCCATCGTGCGCCTGGTTCAATCGGAGCCAGTTCCTATCCGTCTCGGGTTTGGAAGGGCAAGACATTGCCTGGCCACATGGGTGCGGAGCGTGTAACTGTCCAAAGGCTGAAAGTCGTTGATTCAAGGCCTGAAGAGAATTTGCTTTTCGTTCGCGGGGCCATTCCAGGTGCAGCGAATGGTCTTATTGTCGTCAGAAAGTCGAAGAAGGGTTAGGACATGCCCACGGTCGATGTCGTAGATTTGCAAAGCAAGAAGGTTGGTACCGTTGATTTGCCGCAGGCGGTGTTCGGGTGTGAGCCTCGCGCGTCCTTGGTTCATGAAGCCGTTGTCATGCAACGCGCATGTGAGCGTCAGGGGACTGCGTCGACATTGCGCCGCGGAGAAGTCAGTGGATCTGGAAAGAAGCCGTGGAAGCAGAAGCATACGGGTCGGGCTCGTGCGGGATCCGTGCGCTCTCCTGTATGGCGTCATGGTGGGAGTGTTTTTGGTCCAAAGCCAAGAGATTACTCGTATACCATGCCGAAGAAGAAGTATCGCGCCGCGTTGCAAAGTGCGCTGTCGGCAAAGCTGGCAGATGGCAAGGTGATTGTGATCTCAGAATTTGCGCTGGCTCAGCCGAAGACCAAGTTGCTCGCAAAGGCGTTGGATCAACTCGGGCTTGGAGAGACTACGTTGGTGGTAGCAGCTGAGACTCAAGTCGCGATGTCACAGGCCGCTCGAAACATTTCCTCCGTGAAGGTTGTCAGCGCCGATCAGTTGAATGTGTATGATGTGGTCCGGGCCGGCGTGGTGGTCATTCATGAGCGTGAGCTTGCCCGTGTGACAGAGGTGTGGTCATGAAGCTGGATATGCATGCTGTTCTGGTGCAGCCGTTGTTGACTGAAAAGCTCACGGGTATTCGTGAGACGACTAACACGGTCGGCTTTATCGTCCACCCGGATGCGAACCGAGTTCAAATTAAGCAGGCCGTCGAGACATTGCTGAAGGTGAAGGTGGTTAGGGTCAATGTCATGAACGTTCTTGGAAAAGTGAAGCGGCTTGGTCGATTCTCTGGAAAACGATCTGATTGGAAGAAGGCCTTCGTGACTTTGAAAAAAGGCGAAAAGCTTGAAATGTACGAGAGCGCATAGGGTTGATGGAAGGTAGGGGCTGAGCATGGGATTGAAAACATATAAGCCAACGTCTGCAGGGCGCCGCGGGATGACCGCAGTCACGACGGAAGAGCTGACGAAAAAGAAGCCGGAGAAGTCGCTGACATCCTTCCATCATCGCACGGGTGGACGGAACACCGACGGTCGTACCACCGTTCGTTTTCGTGGGGGTGGACACAAGCGCCTCTATCGAAAGATCGATTTCAAGCGGGACAAGGTTGGCATTCCTGCCAAGGTCGTCTCGATTGAGTATGACCCGAATCGCTCGGCCCGCATTGCGTTGCTGAATTATGTCGATGGTGAAAAGCGGTACATTTTGGCGCCCGTAGGTTTGGTTATCGGTGTGATGGTGCAATCAGGCGTGGGTGCAGAGGTGCGGCCAGGAAATGCACTTCCGCTTTCGAGTATGCCATTGGGAACCACGATTCATAATATTGAGCTGAAGTTGGGCAAGGGCGGTCAACTTATTCGAAGTGCTGGTGGGTCGGCTCAGGTGATGGGACGTGATGGTGATTATGTCCAGATTCGCTTGAAGTCTGGAGAGATGAGAAAGGTCCTGTCTGCCTGTATGGCGACGGTCGGTCAAGTCGGGAATGTCGATCACGAGAACGTGAGTGTCGGCAAGGCTGGGCGGACTCGATGGAAGGGCAAGCGCCCGCACGTTCGCGGTGTTGTCATGAATCCGGTAGACCATCCTCACGGTGGAGGAGAAGGTAAGTCGGGTCAGGGAAATCCGCACCCGGTATCTCCGTGGGGTGTGCCGACCAAGGGTTACAAGACAAGAAAGAATAAGAAGACGGACAAGTTCATCATCTCGCGACGCAAGTCAGGGGTACGCAATGGCTAGATCAATTAGTAAGGGCGCTTTTGTCGACGATCATTTGCTTAAGAAGGTTGAGCACATGAATGAGACGAAAGATCGGAAGATTATCAAGACCTGGTCGCGTCGTTCGACCGTGATACCTGACATGATCGGCCACACGCTTGCCGTGCACAATGGGAAGAAGTTTATTCCCGTGTTTGTGACAGAGAATATGGTGGGCCATAAGCTCGGCGAGTTCGCTCCAACTCGGTTTTTCAAGGGGCATGGACAGGCCAAGACTGAAAAGGCTGTTGCGCTCAAGTAGTCTGCCGGACGGGTTGGCTGCTTGCTCGGCGAATGGGTAAAGGATTAAGGATATGACTGAAGCACGTGCGATTCTCAGATTTGTTCGAGTGGCCCCTCGGAAGGCTCGTCCTGTGATCGATATGATCCGCGGCCAGCAGGTTCCTCAGGCGCTCGCGATGTTGAAGCACACGCCCCGTCAGGCTGCTCGCGTCGTGGAGAAGATTCTCCGCTCAGCCGTGGCGAATGCCGAACAGAAGGAAATGGGCGATAGTGAATCGATGGTGATTTCGAAAGCATTTGTCAACGGCGGTCCTACGTTAAAGCGTTTTCGGGCGCGTTCCCAAGGTCGCGCGAATTCTATTCACAAGCGCACGAGTCATATTACCGTGGTTGTCGCCGCGCCATCGCTCGGCGAAGCGAAAAAGTCAGCATAAGAACGATCACAATCTAGCTAAGGCAGACTGAGGCAAGCTTCTATGGGTCAGAAAACACATCCAATCGGGTACCGGCTGGGCTACAACGTGACATGGAACTCTCGGTGGTATGCCGGGAAAGATTACGCCAAGCTCCTCCATCAGGACATTAAGATCCGCAAGGTCGTGAAGGCGAAGTTGTTTCACGCCGGTGTCTCGAAGGTTGAGATTGAGCGCTCTGGTGACCAGACTCGCGTCATTATTCATACCGCTCGTCCTGGCATCATCATCGGTCGCAAGGGCGCTGAAGTCGACAAGCTGAAGGTCGAGCTGGAGAAGCAGTACGGCGGGCAAGTGTACATCACGGTAAAGGAAATCAAGAAGCCGGAATTGGATGCGCAGCTCGTCAGTGAGAACGTGGCTACACAGCTTGAAAAGCGTGTCGCGTTCCGTCGGGCCATGAAGCGAAGCGTGCAATCTGCGCTGCGGCTCGGAGCTCAAGGCATCAAGATCATGGTGGCTGGACGTTTGGGTGGAGCGGAAATCGCCCGCACGGAATGGTATCGCGAAGGTCGAGTGCCTCTACATACCCTGCGCGCCAATATCGATTATGGGTTTGCTGAAGCGCATACAACGATGGGACAGATCGGTGTGAAAACGTGGCTCTTCAAGGGAGAGTTGCTGCCAGCTCAACCGGTCAAGTCAGAAACATTTCTCGAACGGCGGATCGGGTAAGGAGAACGCACTGTGTTAGCGCCAAAGAAAGTCAAGTTTCGTAAAATGCAGAAGGGCCGCATGCGTGGGAAGGCCTATCGTGGCGGACAGATTACCCTGGGAGAATTCGGCCTTAAGGCCTTGGAGCCAGGGTGGGTCACTAGCCGTCAGATCGAAGCCGCTCGTATTGCGATCACGCGGTTTGTGAAGAGGGGTGGTCAGGTCTGGACGAGAATCTTCCCGGATAAGCCGATTACCAAGAAGCCGGCGGAAACTCGTATGGGTAAAGGTAAGGGAAACCCTGAGTATTGGGTCGCCGTCGTGAAGCCGGGCCGTATTTTGTATGAAATGGACGGTGTGCCGTTAGATGTGGCTAAGGAAGCGTTTCGGCTCGCCTCCCACAAACTGCCTGTGGCAACCAAGTGCGTCGCCCGTGGTGAATTTTAATCGGGTCTCATAGCGGTTCGAGGAGTAGGTGACATGGCGTTGGATTTGAAAGAATTGCGGCAGTTGACGGCATCTGAGTTGATCGAGAAGGAAAAGCAGTTAGTGCAAGAGTTGTTTAATTTGCGCTTTCAACTTGGGACCGGACGGCTGGAAAATCCGATGCAAATTCGGAAGACCAAGCGCGAGATTGCTCGGATCAAGACCGTCTTGCAGGAAGTCTCTCAGGCTGAGGCGAAAGGGTAAAGGTTTCTGATTATGTCTGATGCTGTAAAAAAGCGCGAGTGGGTCGGTCGTGTGTTGAGCAACAAGATGAATAAGACCGTGGTGGTTTCGGTGGAGCGCTCCGTGACGCACCCTCTCTATCGTAAGGTCCTTCGCAGAATTTCGAAGTTCAAGGCGCACGACGAACAGAATGTCTGCAAGATCGGCGACCGTGTGCGCATGGTTGAGACTCGCCCGATTAGCAAGGATAAGCATTGGCGAGTGGTGGAAGTTATTCAGAAGGGCCGAGCGGAGTAGTCGGCGTCGGTCCAATTCCCAGGTAAGGAAAGAGCGCTAGCATGATTCAGAACTATACCTATATGGATGTGGCGGATAACTCAGGGGCGAAGCAGGCCATGTGTTTCCACGTGTTTGGTGGAACTCGCCGTCGGTATGCCTCTTTGGGCGACATCGTAGTCGTCGCGGTCAAGGAAGCCATCCCGCATGCGAGTGTCAAAAAGGGCGATGTCAGCCGCGCGGTGATTGTCCGGACCACCAAAGAGGTCCGTCGTGAGGACGGGTCGTACATTAAGTTTGATCGAAACGCCTGTGTCTTGATCAACAAAGAAGGCGAGCCGATCGGGACTCGTATTTTCGGTCCGGTCGCACGTGAATTGCGTTGGAAGAAATTTATGAAGATCATCTCCCTGGCACCTGAAGTGCTGTAGGGATACGTGGTGGGGGTTGTCGTGCAAGCACTTCGGAAAAGCAGAATTCGTAAAGGCGATACGGTTGTGGTGATCACGGGGCGTGAGCGCGGCAAGTCCGGCAAGGTCTTGTCCGTTGACTTAACGGCCGGCAAAGTGATTGTGGAGAAGCTGAACATCATCAAGCGCCACACTAAGCCGAATCAAAAGGTTAAGCAGGGCGGAATCCTCGAGCGAGAGGCTCCGTTGGCAATCTCAAATGTCATGTACGTCTGTCCCGTAACGCAAAAGCCGACTCGTGTGGGCATTCGCAAACTTGAGGACGGTCGGCGCGCACGGTTCAGCAAGAAATCGAACGAGACTTTCGAGTAGTCTGAGGAGCACGGAATGGCGAAGGTTGAAAAAGGTAAGGCAAGCAAACCGTCCGAACGGAAGTCTTCGAAGAAGGACGCGGAATCAGCGCCTAAGGTCTTAGACGATAACAGTCATGAGTCGAGCTTTAAGCCGCGACTCCGCGATGCCTATCAAGAGAAGGTGATCCCGGCGCTCATGAAGGAGTTTGGGTATAAAAACGTGATGCAGGTTCCGAAGCTGGAGCGCATCGTCCTCAACGTTGGAATGGGAGAAGCCATTCAGAACGTGAAGCTGTTAGAGAGTGCAGTTACCGAGCTTGGGACGATCACAGGACAAAAGCCGGTTGTGACCAGGGCCAAGAAAGCTATTGCCGGATTCAAGCTCAGGCAAGGGCTTCCGATTGGTGCGAAGGTCACGTTGCGCAGTCGCCGCATGTATGAGTTCTTCGACCGGCTCGTGACGCTGGCATTGCCACGCATTCGAGATTTTCGCGGCGTCTCGCCTAAGGCCTTTGATGGTCGAGGTAATTATACCTTGGGCGTAAAAGAGCAGTTGATTTTCCCGGAAATCAAGTATGACGAAGTGGCCTCTATTCATGGCATGGATATCACGATTGTCACGACTGCGAAGACAAACGACGAAGGGAAGGCCTTGCTGAAGCATCTCGGGATGCCGTTTAGGGCATAGAGACGAAGGCCTACGCAGGTAACTGAGCAGAAGGAGTTCATGTGTCACGTTTAGCGCTACGGAATAAAGCGGCAAAAAAGCCAAAGTTTGAGTGCCGGACCTACAACCGGTGTCCATTATGTGGTAGAGTGCGTGGTTTTTTGACCCGCTTTCATATGTGTAGAATCTGTTTTCGCCTCTTGAGCCTCCGCGGGGATATCCCCGGTGTGCGTAAGTCCAGTTGGTAGTAGCGGCAGCTCTGAGACATTAGTACGGGAAAGAAAAGGGAATAGCATGTTGACTGATCCAATTAGTGATCTTCTTGTTCGGCTCCGGAACGGCTCGCAGCGCCGTCACGATACCGTGTCTGTTCCAGCATCGAAGCTGAAGCGCGCCATTCTTGAGATTCTTAAGCAGGAAGGTTATGTCCATGACATTGCCGAGACTGTACAGGATGGTCATCCGGTGTTTTCGGTCCAGATGCGCTATGTCAATGAGGGCCAGCCGATGATTACCGGTTTGCAGCGGATTAGTAAGCCGGGAAGACGCGTATATGTTGGCAGTAAGGAAATCGCCAAGGTTCGTAACGGAATTGGGATGGCAATTCTGTCGACCTCCAAGGGAATTATGACCGACCAGGAGTCACGCAAGAATGGCCTGGGCGGTGAAGTACTGTGTTCCGTCTGGTAGTAGCGTAAAGGACAAGGAAGAGAATATGTCGCGGATTGGGAAAATGCCGATTGCTATTCCTGCGGGAGTAGAGGTGAAAGTAACTGGCCCTAAGATCTCGATCAAGGGGCCGTTGGGCACGTTGGGCTGGTCGCTTGAGCAGGGGCTCGGTGCGGTGGTTGAGGCTGGTCAGTTACTTGTGAGCCGTTCCACTGAAGAGCGCAACGTGCGTGCGCTTCACGGATTGGCCCGCGCTGAATTGAGCAACATGGTCCAGGGCGTCTCAAAGGGTTACGAGCGTTCACTGGAGATTACCGGCGTTGGGTACAAAGTTGCGCTCCAGGGCAAGACCATGAGCTTCAATGTAGGGTACATCAATCCGGTACTGTTCCAAATTCCAGCCGGGATCGAGGTCAAGGTCGATAAGCAGACCCTGATCAATGTGAAGGGCGTCGACAAGCGGTTGGTAGGTCAAGTAGCGGCAAACTTACGTGCGATCAAGCCCCCCGATGTGTACAAGCAGAAGGGTGTTCGGTATATGGGCGAGGTCTTGCGTAAGAAAGAAGGAAAGACGGGTAAATAGGGGCGACGATGAACACTGCAGAAAAATCAAGACAACTCGAGCAGAGAAGACAGCGCGTTCGCAAGCGGGTATTTGGAACGACGGAGCGCCCCAGGCTCAATGTGTTTCGAAGCCGCTCGCATATTTACGCACAGGTCATCAACGATTTGAACGGCTCTACATTGGTAGCGGCCTCGTCGCTTGACAAGGACCTGAGGAAGACCTTGAAGTCTACCGGCAGCATTGAGGCCGCGAAGGCGGTTGGCAAGCTCTTGGCGGATCGGGCAAAAGCGGCAAAGGTGCTGTCTGTCGTGTTCGATCGGGGTGGACGCATGTATCATGGACGGATCAAAGCCCTCGCCGAAGCTTCGCGCGAGGGGGGGCTCCAGTTTTAGAACGCTCACTCCTGTGAGTCCCGCCTGTGAAGGGTGGGAAGGAAGAAGAGGGGAATCGCGTGCGAGTTAATCCTGACGAATTAAACCTGAAAGACAAGGTCGTCTTCATCAACCGGGTGGCCAAGGTGGTGAAGGGCGGAAAGAGATTTAACTTCTGCGCGCTGGTGGTGGTCGGTGACGGCCATGGCTGGGTCGGTATCGGGAAGGGCAAGGCGGCAGAAGTCCCCGTGGCCATTTCCAAGGCCGTCGAACAGGCGAAGAAGAATCTGGTTCATGTTTCGCTGAAGGGGGGAACGATCCCCCATGAAGTGCACGGTCTCTTCGGTGCGGAACATGTTTTGTTGAAGCCCGCTGTCGATGGAACTGGAATTATTGCCGGTGGTGCGGTGCGTGCGGTCGTTGAGGCTGTTGGGGCGCATAACATCATCGCCAAGACGTTGGGGCGAGGAAATCCATTCAACACGGTTCGCGCCACGTTGGCCGGACTCGCGCAATTGCGTAATCCTGAGGAAGTGCTCAGGCTTCGACGAGAGGCTGCTGGAGAAAGACTTGAAAGGGCGAGTGCGTAATGGCTACTGCAAAGACTGAAAAGACAACGAAGTCCACAGTCCCTGCCGTGCGCGTGACTCTTCGGCGGAGTCCGATTGGAACGCCGCAGACGCATCGGCTTGTGTTGCGCGGTCTTGGTCTTCGACATATCCGACAAACGGCGGTTCATCCTGATACCCCACAAGTTCGCGGCTTGATCAAGAAGGTGGGTTATTTGCTTGAGGTGGGGAAACCATGAATTTGCACGATCTATCCCCTGCACGGGGTGCGAAGAAGCGTAGAAAGCGAATCGGCCGTGGGCCAGGTTCTGGACACGGAAAAACTGCGACTAAGGGGCATAAGGGTATCAAGGCTCGCTCAGGAGGCGGGAAGCGTCCTGGGTTTGAGGGCGGTCAGATGCCGTTGGTCCGTCGTTTGCCAAAGTTCGGTTTTACGAACCCGTTTCGGACCGAATACAATGTGTTGAACTTGAAGAGCTTCGATTCGTGGACAGGTCCGTCGACGGTCACGCCTCAAGCTATGGTCGACGCTGGTTTGGTCAAGCGCAAGCGGTTGCAAATCAAGATTCTTGGCAATGGTGAGCTGACGAAACCGTTAGTGATCCAGGCTCATAAATTCAGCGAGTCTGCGAAGGCAAAGATTCAAGCCGCCGGTGGGCGAGTCGAGGTTATCGGCGGTGCTTGAGCGACTTCTTACCAGTTTTCAGAATATCTTTAAGATTCCTGAGTTGCGGACTCGCGTCCTCTTTACGCTGGGGATGCTCGTCGTCTATCGCATCGGGGCCCATATCCCCACGCCTGGAATCAATGGTGACGCCCTCTCAGAGTTTTTGACCAAGCAGGGCGGAGCCCTCTTGGGATTTTTGGATATCTTCTCGGGTGGGTCTCTTTCCAGGCTCACGATTTTCGCGCTCGGCATCATGCCATACATTAGTGCGTCAATCATTCTCCAATTGCTGACAGTGGTGGTTCCGCACCTCTCAAAGTTGGCGAAAGAGGGCGAGCGTGGACGCAAGAAAATCATTCAATACACGCGATTCGGCACGATAGTTATTGCGTTGATCCAGGGTTTCGGCATTGCGATTGGTCTTGAGCAAATGAACCAGGGGGCCTTCGTCCTTAATGGTGGATGGGCTTTTCGCTTAATGACCGTTATTACTCTCACGGCTGGCACTGGCTTCCTGATGTGGCTTGGTGAGCAGATTACCGAGCGGGGAATAGGGAACGGAATTTCACTGATTATTTTTTCTGGAATTGTCGCGCGACTCCCTGCTGCAGTCGCTCAGACCTTTGATCTCTATAAGGTCGGCCAGTTGAGTATTATTTTGCTGGTTGCGCTCGCGCTTTTAATGGTTGGCGTTGTGGCGGCGATCGTGTTCCTTGAGAGCGGCCGGCGAAAGATTCCGGTTCAATACGCAAAACGTGTGATTGGTCGTCGTGTTTTCGGCGGTCAAAGCACGCACATTCCGCTCAAGATCAATACGGCAGGCGTGATTCCTCCCATTTTTGCGTCGTCGATCATTGCATTTCCTGCCACCATTGCGGGGTTTTTTGAAACGCCTTGGGTCAAGGCTATCGGGTCGCAACTTGCGCCAGGGTCATTGTTGTATACGCTGATGTATGTTGGGTTGATCGTCTTCTTCTGTTTTTTTTATACGGCCGTGGTTCTCAATCCCGTCGATATGGCCGACAACATGAAGAAGTACGGTGGGTTTGTCCCAGGTATTCGGCCTGGGCAGAGAACTTCTGACTACATTTATAATGTCTTAACGAAGATCACATTTGCCGGAGCGATCTATCTGGCGATTGTATGCGTCATCCCTGAATTCTTGATCTATAAGATGAACGTTCCTTTCTATTTCGGCGGTACGTCGCTTCTGATTGTGATCGGGGTAGGGCTAGATACAGCGCAGCAGATTGAGTCTCATATGCTGATGCGTAATTATGATGGCTTCCTAGGAAAAGGTATGGCCCCGTTACGCGGTCGGAATGGATAGCCTGCGATGCGACTTGTTTTTATCGGCGCGCCAGGAGTAGGGAAGGGTACCCAGGCTGAGAAGGTGGCTGCTCAGTATGGAGTCGCCAAGATATCAACTGGGGATTTGCTCAGAGAAGCGGTTCGGGCGCAGACAGCTCTTGGGAAAGATGCCAAGAGTTACATGGATCAAGGCAAGCTGGTTCCGGATTCTGTCGTGATTGGGCTAGTTCGAGATAAATTGAACGATCCGAGTTGTACCAAAGGTTTCGTGCTCGATGGGTTTCCAAGGACTGTGCCTCAGGCCGAAGAATTAGGACACGTTCTTTCACAGCGAAATATGCGGCTCGATCGGGTGATCAACTTTCAAGTATCACGCGAAGATGTTGTGAAGCGTCTCAGTGGACGGCGCAGTTGTCCCAAGTGCCAGGCCACATTTCATGTGGACTTTGCGCCTCCGCAAAAGAGCGACCGTTGTGATCGTTGCGGTGACGGGCTTATCCAGCGGAGTGATGACAAGCGTGAGGCGATTGAGGTGCGTTTGAAGGTGTACGAGGAGCAGACGGCTCCCTTGATCAATTACTACGATCAGAAAGGTGTCTTGGACCACCTTGATGGAGCCGGTGCGGTTGACAACGTTTATCAGGACCTGACGAAAGTGCTCGCGCCATATGCGACTGTATGATCATTCTCAAAACGCCTGATGAAATTGAAGTGATGGCGCAGGCATCGAGAGTGGTGGCTGAGGCGCTCGAGGTTGTACGGAAAGCGGTCCGATCAGGAGTCACCACTGAGGATCTTGATCGCATTGCAGAGCAGGCTATTCGAGACCGCGGGGCTGTTCCGGCATTTAAGGGGTATCGCAGCTATCCGAAAACCCTGTGCGCTTCCGTGAATGAGCAAGTGGTTCACGGGATTCCATCGAAGCGAAAGCTCAAGGACGGCGATATTATCGGATTGGATTTGGGCGCCATCGTCGGCGGTTTTTACGGCGACTCTGCGGTTACGGTGGCCGTCGGGCAGGTTGACGAATCGGTGGCCAAATTGATTCAGGTGACGAAAGAGGCTCTCGATCTTGGTATTCAGCAGGCAGTGGTCGGAAAGCGTCTGACGGATATTTCGAATGCGGTGCAGCGTCATGTTGAAGCCGCTGGTTATTCAGTCGTGACGGAATTTGTCGGCCACGGTATCGGTCGGCAGCTTCATGAAGAGCCGCAAGTTCCGAACTACGGGAAGGCCGGACAGGGGCCACGGTTACAGTATGGGATGGTACTGGCGATCGAGCCCATGGTTAATCTTGGTGGAAGTGCGGTGCGGGTACTTGAGGATCGCTGGACGGCGGTCACGGCTGACGGTAGCCTTTCAGCCCACTTTGAGCATACAATAGCAATTCAGCCGACGGGTCCGGCGAGGGTGCTGAGTCAGAGAGTGATAGACGCCGCATAATTGCAGTACAGATAGAGGAATGGGAGTACGTGGGAAAAGAAGACATTATCGAAATACAGGGAACGGTAGCAGAGACATTACCTAATGCGATGTTTCGTGTGAAACTCGATAATGGCCATATTCTTCTGGCCCATATTTCGGGCAAGATGCGCATGCACTTTATCCGAATTCTTCCGGGCGACAAAGTCACGGTGGAGATGTCTCCATACGATTTGACGAGAGGCAGAATCACTTACCGTTTCAAGTAGTAGGAGCGCTGACGCGTCATGAAAGTAAAGTCTTCAGTCAAGCCGATTTGTGCCAAGTGTATGGTCGTTCGTCGCCGTGGTGTGGTGCGCATTTTGTGTGAGAACCCCAGGCACAAGCAGCGTCAGGGATAACATCGGGCAGGGTAGGTCCGTGCTCGTCTAGGGAATAGGAAAGAGGAGAGATCATGGCACGCATCGCAGGCATCGATTTGCCAAGAGACAAGCGGACCGATATCGGCCTCACGTACATCTACGGGATTGGGCGAGCCGCCGCGCGAGAGATCTTGAAGAAGGCCGGGGTGGACGGCTCGATTCGGATCAAGGATTTGAGCGAAGATAAGATCGTCAAGCTCAGGGAAATCATTGATCGGGATCATCGTGTCGAGGGTGACCTTCGTAAGGAGATGTCGCTGAATATCAAGCGATTGATCGACACGGGGACGTATCGCGGCCTGCGTCATCGAAAGGGCTTGCCGGTACGGGGCCAGCGCACGAAGACTAATGCCAGGACGCGGAAGGGCCGACGCGCTGGTGTGACTAGCAAACCGAAACCGACCGCCAAATGATCGAGCGCGTAGCTCGTGGTCTGAAGTGAAGGAGTTTCTATGAGTGTGAAGAAGGGCAAAAAGAAAGAGCGCCGGATTGTTCAAGCCGGCGTCGCGCATGTTCAGGCGTCCTTCAATAATACGATTGTGACGATCACTGACATGAGTGGCAATACCGTTGTCTGGGCCAGTTCAGGCAACCAAGGGTTCAAAGGCTCTCGGAAGAGCACTCCATTTGCAGCTCAGCGGGCCGGTGAAGCTGCTGCGCGTAAAGCGATGGAAAGCGGTATGCGCCAAATTGATGTGTATGTGAACGGGCCTGGGGCTGGTCGTGAATCAGCCATTCGCTCGCTTCAGGCTGCTGGCCTGCGCATCAATCTGATTCGTGACGTGACGCCTATTCCGCACAATGGTTGCCGTCCTCCGAAGCGGAGACGTGTCTAGTCGTCGCGAGTAACATAGTTCAAGTCTGCAGCAATGTTGGCGCCGGAATTCAGGCGCCTTGTAACCGGAGGTAATGCAGTGGCTAAGTATCGGGGTCCAGTTTGCCGTCTCTGTCGGCGCGAAGGCGAAAAGCTCTTTTTGAAGGGCACGCGGTGCATGACTGAAAAGTGTGCCATTGAGCGACGGAGTTATCCTCCTGGTCAGCACGGCCAGGGACGCCCGAGAAATTCTGACTATAGCCTCCAGTTGCGCGAGAAACAGAAGCTGCGGAGAATCTACGGCTTGCAGGAATGTCAATTCCGCGGCTTGTTCGAAAAAGCGGAACGTCAATCTGGTGTGACCGGCGATGCCTTGTTGCGTTTGCTGGAATGCCGGTTGGACAATGTGGCCTACCGACTCGGGTTTGGTGCGTCGCGCAAGCAAGCTCGTCAGATTGTGAGTCACGGTCATCTGACGATGAACGGCAAGAAGATCAACGTAGCCGGTGCGACAGTCAAGACTGGCGATGTGATTCAGGTTCGTGAGCGAAGCCGTAATGTTCTCTCCATCCAAACGTCCTTAGAAGGTGTCGATGGACGCGGAATCCCTGATTGGCTGGAACTTGACAAAGGCACGCTCAAAGGTACGGTTCGCGCATTGCCGACGAAAGAACAGATCACTCTGCCGGTCAACGAGCAGATGGTTGTTGAACTGTATTCACGATAGCACATTGGTCCGGTAGGGATTGGGCGGTGGTTGTTATATCCTCTCTACTCGGTATGCTGGTCATTCGATGGTTGTGAAGGGGGAGTCATGATTAAAGCGATGAAAGACTTTCAGATCCCTATGCGGGTCGAAGTCGACAAGGATGCGAATTCCCCAGTTTTCGGTCGATTCACCACCGAGGCGTTTGAACGGGGGTTTGGAACGACGATCGGCAACTCTTTGCGCCGTGTGCTGCTCTCATCGCTGACCGGTGCGGCGGTGACGACAGTGAAAATTGAAGGGGTGTTGCACGAGTTTTCAACGATTCCAGGTGTGACGGAAGATGTCACGTCGATTATCTTGAACATCAAGAGTCTGCGATTGGCGCTGCATACTGATAAGCCCAAGACGATTCGTTTGAGGAAAAAAGGGCCAGGCGAAGCCAAGGGGTCGGACATTATTCACGATGCCGATGTGACGATTCTCACGCCTGACCTGCACATCGCCACACTGGATAAAGATGCAACGCTGGATATCGAGATGACTGTGAAGCATGGCCGTGGCTATGTCCCAGCCGAGCGGAATAAGGAAGAAGGATTGCCGATCGGTGTGATCGCAATTGACTCAGTTTTCTCTCCCATCAAGCGTGTGAATTTCCACGTCGAGAATGCCCGTGTTGGCCGCATGACCGATTATGACAAGCTGACGATGGAGATTTGGACGGATGCGACCATTAGTCCGCGCGATGCGCTCTCAACGGCTGCGAATATTCTTCGCGATCACCTCGATATCTTCATTAATCCTGAAGAGCGCGGTGAAGGAAAGCGTGAAGCGGGATACGATGAATCTGAACTGGAAGAGAATAAGAATCTCTCTCGGAGCGTGAATGAGCTTGAGCTCTCCGTCCGGGCGGCGAATTGCTTGAAGAATGCCAACATCAAGACCATTCGTGATTTGGTCCAGAAGACCGAAAACGAAATGCTCAAGACGAAGAATTTCGGCAAGAAGTCGCTGAATGAGATCAAGGAAATCTTGTTGGAGATGGGTCTCACGCTGGGAGGAAAGGTGGAAGCCGGATCCTCCAGCAGCGGGAGTTCGCAGTCAGAGTAATTTTCAGCGAAGGGGAATGCCGTGCGACACAGAAAAAAAGGCCGTCAACTCGGTCGGCAGACGAAGCATCGATGGGCTCTATTCCGGAGTCTCGTGACCTCGCTCTTGGAGCATGAGCGCATTGAAACGA
The DNA here is from genome assembly GCA_040081095.1 of Nitrospira sp. Taxonomy (GTDB): domain Bacteria; phylum Nitrospirota; class Nitrospiria; order Nitrospirales; family Nitrospiraceae; genus Nitrospira_D. The sequence continues at coordinate 41,192 of JBEBHO010000087.1, read as the reverse complement.
CCGAAGCCAAGGCAAAAGAGATCCGTGGATTTACCGATCGTATGATTACGCTCGGCAAGGAAGGGACTCTCCCTGCTCGTCGTCGGGCGCTGTCGTTCATTCGAAGCAAGGATGTCGTTTCGAAGCTATTCAGTGATGTGGCCGGGCGATTCAAAGATCGTCAAGGTGGCTATACCCGCATGGTGAAGACTCGTCGCCGTATTGGTGATGGGGCTGAAATGGTCGCCATCGAATTGGTGACGATGGTAGAGAAGGCATCTGGCAAGGTAGCCACGGTTCCTGCGGCTACGACTCCTGCTGGCTCAACAGAAGCTACGGCCTAGTAGTACATTTCTTCGAGTGTTGATCAGAAAGAGCTTCTCGCGTGTCACACGCGAGAAGCTCTTTCTGCTTCTTCCCTGGTCTAGTCGTTTACTTGCCTGCTCCTCAGTGCTACTATCGTGCCAGATTTTGAGATAAGTTTTCATGGACTGCCTAACGTATGTGGGACGCATTGGCCAGACGAAGCCTTCTCGCTTTGAGCGGAGCCCTGGCGGCATTCCTGATTTACTTGTTGTTTGTGAATGCGGATTCCGCTCCAACCAATCAGCCTGCTGCACCGGGTGCGATTGAATCTGCAGATGCGAAGATTTCTGATTTTACCTTCACTCAGACCAAGGGCGATGTGGTGCAGTGGCGGGTGCAGGCCAAGCAGGCACGGTTATTTGAACAGGAGAAACGGGCGGTTTTGAGCCATGTCGAAGTGACGCTGTATGGGCAAGCCGGGAAGGAAGTGACAGTCCTGGGAGATGAAGGCGCGCTTGATACGGCGACAAAAAACTTTGTATTGGCGAATCGGACGGATCCGCTGATCATTGCAACAGGTAGTGGCTATACGATCTATACCAATCATCTGGCGTGGACCGATGCCACTAAGATCATTCAGACCGAAGATCCGGTCCGCATTGTGGGCAATGGATTGGAAATTACCGGCAGAGGCTTACTGGGACGGACGGAGTCCGAGGAGTTTGAGGTACTTGATGATGTTCATGTGGATCTTGTTTCTGGTTCTTAGCATCGTCGCGCCTGGCACCGCTGAGGCTGTGGCTCCAGTGGGGAGTGCTGTTTCCAAAAGTTCAGGGCCAGCTCAGGCTCCGACAACTATTACTGCGAAGAAGATGACGGTGCGTAACCAGGATAGTCAGGCCATATTTGAAGGATCTGTAGTTCTGACTCAGGGCTCGTTGATGGTCTACTCTGACAAGATGGTGGTGTCCTTTTCTCCCCAGCCTTTGGACACGAAGAAAGAGGAGGCTAGCGAAGTCAAGAAGAATGCCCCATCGGTTGCCACAAAACAGACCGGCAAGGATGGAGATGTGATGCCGGGGTCCACTGGACGATCCGTTAAGCAGATCGAAGCGACGGGCCATGTGCGGATCGAAAAAGAAACTGGAAATGCGACATCCAACAAAGCGGTGTTTGACAACAGTCGTCGGGTCGTGACGCTAACCGGTGATCCAGTGGCCTGGGAAAAAGGGACACGGGTGAGCGGCGAGAAGATTATCATCTATCTGGATGAGGATCGGAGTGTGGTTGAAGGCGGGTCTCATCTGTTGATCGACGGTGAAAGCGGCGGAATGAAATGACCCAGGGAACTGAATCGGCAGCAGTTGGCGCGCCGGACTTAGTGCCTCCTGGCCAGCATACATCATGCTTGCGGGCCAGAGGTTTGGAAAAGAGTTTTCGTGGCCGCAAGGTCGTGAAGGGTGTAGCGATTGAAGTGCGTGCCGGGGAAGTGGTGGGACTGCTGGGCCCCAATGGGGCTGGGAAAACAACCATTTTCGATATGGTCGTGGGACTTTGTCAGCCTGATGAAGGTGAAATTACCTTTAACGGCGAGTCGATCACTGATTTGCCGATGTACCAGCGAGCCAGGCGAGGGATTGGGTATCTCCCCCAAGAGTCGTCGGTCTTTCGGCGTCTTTCTGTAGAGAAGAATGTCTTGGCGATTTTAGAAATCCTGGGCTATCCTCGCAGTGAGCGGATGGCACGGGTCGATGCGTTGCTCAAGGATCTTGATCTGCTGCATATTCGAGGTAGCATGGCCTATGCACTTTCTGGAGGAGAGCGCCGCCGGCTTGAAATTACCAGGGCCCTGGCGACGAGTCCGTCATTTATGCTTCTGGACGAGCCCTTCGCAGGGATTGATCCGATCGCAGTGGCCGATATTCAACAGATTATTCTCCGTCTGAAAGACAAGGGAATCGGGATTCTCATTACTGACCACAATGTGCAAGAGACGTTGTCCATCACTGATCGGGCCTATATTATTAACGAAGGATTGATTTTGGAATCCGGATCTCCGGATGCCATTGTGAAAAGTGAAACCGCTCGGGCCGTGTATCTCGGGGAGCGATTCAAGCTGTAGAGGGTTGTCTATTCTGTTATGAAACTTCGTCTCGACTTGCGGCTTAGCCAAAAGCTGATCATGACACCCCAGTTGCAGCAGGCGATCAAGCTGTTGCAGCTTTCTCGGCTGGAGTTGCAACAAAGTTTGACCCAGCACCTGCTCGAAAATCCTCTCCTAGACGAAGTGCAGGCGGATATTGAAGAGGCTGAAGCGGCGGCAGCAGAAGGGAAAACGGAAGATCCTGCCGCGCCGACCACCCAAGAAAACGTAGAAGAATCCGGGACGGTAGAGGAGCGGGGATCCCCTGAGGAATTTTCAGCCTCTGGATGGGAAGAATATTTTGGTTCGGATCGTCGAGTTGGAGACTCCGAATATCCCTCCTCCTCTCAAGATGAGTTCCCCTCCTATGAGCAGACGGTGGCCAAGGCCACTTCATTGGAAGAGCACTTACTCTGGCAGTTGTCGCTCTCGGGTCTTTCGGAGCGGGAGAAAGCCATCGGGCGCCTGCTTATTGGGAACTTAGATGATGACGGCTATTTGCGGATTTCTCTGGCTGAAGTTGTTCAGGGAAGCGAGTTTTCTGAGGCCGAGGCTGAGTCGGTTTTGAAGGATATTCAGACGTTCGATCCGACGGGTGTCGGGGCACGTGATCTTCCGGAATGTTTGTTGTTGCAGCTTGGGCATCTGGGGAAAAATCCCATGGGGTCGCTGGGTGCGAGACCGGGTGCGCTGAAAGGTGCCGTTGTCGAAGGTGTCATTCTGCACCATCTCAAGGACCTCGAAAAGAAACAGTATGCCAAGATCGCCAAGGCTCTGAATGTAACCGTCGAAGAAGTTTTCGAGGCGACGAAGCTGATCGGAGATCTTGAGCCCAAGCCCGGTCGTCCATTCACCAATACCCAGAATTACGTGATTGTCCCGGACGTCTTTGTTGTGAAGAACGAGGGAGAGTGGGTGGTCTTGCTGAATGACGATGGACTGCCTCGCATGCGGATCAGTCCCTACTACAAGCAACTGATCACGGCTGGGGATGGCGGGACGGCTGAAACCAAGTCTTATTTGGATGAGAAGCTCAGGGCCGCGCAGTGGGTGATTCGGAGCATCGATCAGCGGAATAAGACCATTGTGAAAGTGGTGACAAGTATTGTGAAGTTCCAGGAGCAGTTTTTTGAACATGGGGTTGAACATCTGAAGCCGTTGGTTCTGAAACAGGTGGCGGAAGATATCGGCATGCACGAATCGACGATTAGCCGCGTCACGGCCAATAAGTATATGTATTGCCCGCAGGGCATGCTTGAATTGAAATTTTTCTTCAACGCGGGGCTACAACGGGCGGATCAGCCGTCGGACATGATGTCATCGGTGTCGGTTCGCGAAATGATTCGGAAAATGATTGCCGAAGAAGATACGCAGCGTCCATTGAAAGATGAAGAGATTGCGGCACGCTTGAAGCTTCAGCAAGTGTTGATTGCCCGTCGGACGGTTGCAAAATATCGCGCTGAGGACAATATTCCTTCCGCGAGTCAGAGGAAACGTCATTTCTAGTCTGCATCCGCTGAGTGAGGTGCAGATGTGGGTTCACGTAAGGAGGCAATGCGCATGAAGCTACGAATCACTGGCCGCCACATGGATGTGACTCCCGCACTTCGTCGGTATCTTGAAACGCGATTTGATCGCCTTGATCGTTATGACTTGAAGGCGGGGATTGTTCAAGTCGTCTTGAGTGTTGAAAAGCTTCAACATAAGGCTGAAGCCGTCTGTGTGGTGCATGGGAAGCGGGTGCAGGCAAAAACATCGACGCGAGAAATGTATGCCACGATCGATGCCTTGGTGGATCGTATCGATGGGCAGCTTCGGAAGTTGAAGGAGCGCGTGGTTAGCCACAAGCCGGCGAAAGGCGCTCGCGCAAAGTCTGTGCGATCGCTGGCTGCGGATCTGGTTGAGGCGCCCGCCTTCAAAGTGGAGCGTCGAGCGGTACCGGTGTTATCTTTTGTGGAGGCTCACGATCGATTTGACTCGCATAGCGAGGAGTTTCTCTTATTCGCGCACAGTGAGACGGGAAACCTCCACGTGCTTCAGCGGGCTGTCAGTGGGAGGGTCCTCGTGATTGAGCCGTTTGCCGAAGGCCGGCGGGGACATTCGTTTCCAGGGTCGGGTGCATAATAGTTTGAGGGCTACGCCTACTAAGATGCATCGCAGTTTAGGGGGGATGACTCTTCCAGTGCTCTATTTTTTTCAATTGTCCTCCTGAATATCAATGCGGCTGTCTTGGTAAGGTGGTATGGCACAGCTCAATCTGGTCATTGTCAGTGGTCTCTCGGGGTCAGGCAAGTCGCACGCATTGAAGGCGTTTGAGGATGCGGGTTATTTCTGTATCGATAATCTTCCTCCTGCCTTGATTCCCACGTTTGTAGAGCTTTGCAATCAGCAAGGCGGTGAGATATCGAATGTCGCGCTAGGTGTCGATGTTCGCGAGCGAGTCTTTTTTTCTGATTTAGTCGGGACGCTTGAGCGGGTGCGGTCTCTCGGTTATGCGATTCGCTTGCTGTTCTTAGAAGCCAGGGATGAAGTGCTCGTCAGGCGATTCTCAGAGTCGCGTCGTCCCCATCCACTGCTGCCTCATTTGCCGGTTCTGGAGGGGGTTCGATTCGAGAAGGAGCGTGTCGCGGAGCTTCGCCGCCATGCTGATCGGATTATTGATACATCCGATCTGACGGTGCATGAACTCAGGGATCTGTTGACCAAGGAATTCTCCAGAGGCCAAGCCTCTCGGCGCTTGACGGTTACCTTGCTGACGTTCGGATATAAGTTTGGCGTCCCCTATGATATCGATTTGCTCTTTGACGTCCGATTTCTGAAGAATCCGTTCTTTGTTCCTGACCTCAAGCCTCTTTCCGGCGATGATCCGCGTGTTCGTGCCTACGTGCTATCCGATCCCGATGCGGTTGCTTTCCTTGCTCAGCTTGAGAGTATGCTGAAGTTCCTCATTCCATTGTATGAGCGTGAACAGCGCAGTTATCTCACCATCGCGATCGGCTGCACCGGCGGGCGTCATCGGTCGGTCGCCATTGCGGGCCGCCTCCGTGAGAGCCTTGGGGCCATCGGCCACGACGTTATCCTGAAACATAGAGACGTGCAGAAGTCGTAGGCAGGATTCCGGGCTGTCGTTGACAGTACTTGCTTCTGCCGGATCTAGTCTGTTGCTTGACAGGTCGAGCATATTGACTATACTTACCTTGTACCTGCAGAAACTCGCTTCCCTTAGGCAAATTCACGTGAAGAAACGAAACGCGATTCGCAAGACATCAGGGTATAAAACGAATCAGGTGTGCAATTTGTTCGATATTTCCAAGGCGACTCTGTTTAGGTGGGAGCGCGAAGGGCTGATAGCCGGTCCCCCACGTGACTGGAGAAACTGGCGGCTTTATACGAAAAAGAATGTGGCGGAAATTCAGAAAATGATTCGCGCCCGAAAGCTTCTCATGTAGGGTAGCGGGTGAGGGGATATGCTAAGTACATTTAAAAATATGTTTGAAACCGATATTGTTTCCTTGCTGACTCCAAAACGTCAGCTGGTTGGGCTTGACATTGGGTCGAGTGCGATCAAGCTGGTGCAACTGAGGGAAAGCAAGGGGCGATACTATTTGCAAAAGTTTGGGATGAAGCCATTGGAGCCTGAAGTGATCGTCGATGGGACGGTCATGGACGAGGGGCGAGTCGTTTCGGCAATTCGTGAATTATTTGACGAGGCAAATGTTAAGAATAAGCAAGTCGCGGTGTCTATCTCTGGCCATGCTGTTATTGTAAAGAAGATCAGTTTGCCTCCCATGCCCGATGAAGAATTGGAAGGGCAAGTAAAGTTGGCTGCTGAGCAATACATTCCCTTCGATATCAATGAAGTGAACATCGATTTTCATGTACTCCCGGCAGACGCATCCGGTGAGGGGCAGGGTGAGATGTCAATCATTCTTGTGGCGGCCAAGAAAGACAAGATCAATGAGCTGACGGAACTGGTCAAGGGCGCCGGCTTAATACCGATGGTGATGGATGTGGATGCGTTCGCCATTGAGAATATGCATGCGATTAACTATCCGATGGCGCAAGATGAGACGACGGCGCTGGTGAATTTGGGCGCCAGTGTGATGAATGTCAATATTATCCGTGGCGGCGTGTCCTTATTCACCCGTGACATTCCGTTGGGTGGTAATCGTTATACCGAGGCGATCCAGCGTGAAATGGGTTTATCCTATGAGGAGGCCGAGGAGATCAAAAAGGGAGAGCGAAGCGGGAAGGCTGCTTCCGGATCTGTTGAAAGTGTGATCGATAGTGTGAACGGCGAGGTGGCCTCGGAAATTGCCAGGACCGTTGATTACTTCAAGACCTCAGCCTCAAATGTGGGATTGGATCGTGTCCTGGTGTGCGGTGGAGTTGCTCGTGCCAGCGGGCTCGTGCAGCAATTGAGTGATCGTATGCAAACGCCGGTTGAGGTTGCAAACCCGTTTGGCGAAATTGACACGTCGGGAAGTGACTTCGATCAGGATGCCCTGGCTGAAATGGCGCCGCTCGCTTCTGTTGCGGTGGGGCTGGCTTTGAGATCAGTGGGGGACCGATGATTCGCATCAATCTACTTCCTGGACCAAAAGGGCGCACAGCCAAGCCTCAGTATGATGTTCGGGCGCAGGCCCTGTTGGGTATTGGCGTGTTGCTAATTACGATTGCAGGTTGTTGGTGGTATTCGGTTTCCCTTGACGAGGTCATTGCGGCTCGACAAGAAGAGAAGATGGGCAAGGAAAAACAGATTGTGCAGCTCAAAGAGCAAGTCAAACAGGTACAGGACTTTGAGCAAAAGAAAAAGCTCTTAGAGGATAAGAATCGCGTGATCGATCAGCTGGAGTCGGCCCGAGTCGGTCCTGTTAAAGTTTTGGATTTCGTTAGTCAGAGTATCGAGCCATTGAAAGTGTGGCTGACAAATCTGAAGCTGTCTGCTGAGACGGTGGAGGTCGAAGGGAAGGCTCTGACGAACGATGATGTGGTCGAGTTCGTCAATAATTTGCGCCGGACCGATTTCTTCTCAAATATCAATCTGCAGGAAAGCAAAGCGGCAGTGGAGAATAAGATCAATATCTACCAATTTAAATTGGCATTTCGCCTGAAAGGCTGAGTATGGCGTTGCCTTCTGTCAATTTCGAGGCGCTTCGCAATATCCCTGGTCCGCAGAAACTGGCTCTGTTGGGGTTGCTTGTCGCCGTCCTGCTCGCGGGCTTCTACTTTTATATCGCAGAGCCCAAAGCCACAACGATCGATGCCCTTCAAGCGGAAAACACTCGACTGGACGGGGAAATCCAGACTCTGACAATCAAGGCGAAGCATCTTGACGAGCTTTTAGCCGCCAATAAACAGTTGGAAATTGAATTGGCAAAGAAAAAAGAGCGGCTTCCTCCGGAAGAGGAAGCGGTGATGTTGCTGAAGCAGGTGTCTGATCTTGGTGTGCGGTTGGGGCTCGATATCAGGCTGTGGCGTCCTGGCACTCAGACAGAAGATGTGTCGAAGTTGTTTGTGAAAATGCCTGTCAACGTCGAAGCCATCGGCGCATATCATACGACTGCGCTCTTTTTTGATCGCATCAATCGGCTTCCGAGAATTATCACGGTATCCGGCCTTAAAATGGGGACTCCTAAAATGGAGCAAGGGCGGATCGTGTCACAGGCTCAATTCGACCTTGTCGCGTATGCGGCTCCACCGGAGAAGCAGGTTGCAGCTACCTCTGTGGCGAATGTTGCGAAGCCAGCTCCGGTTGGGAAGTAGCAAACTGAGAGGCTATGCAAATGTCTAGTGCGAGGCAGAGAGCGAGTGGAATTAGGTCCATCCGGTGCACAATCCTTCTTGTCGGGATATTGCTGATTTCTGCAGGAGGGATGGGCGTGGAGGTTGGTGCAGGTACTTTGACCCCGCCGAACCAAATCAACCCGCTTCGGCAAGATTCAATCAAAATGTCGGCAGTTCCTGAGATCCAGCGACAAGCCATTGCGCCAACTCTGACGGCGAGCCCTGTCCTTGAAGGAGAAACATCTGCGTCATATCCGGCACAGCTCCCTGACGCTGGGAGCGGATTTGGGTATGACCCGTCAGGTCGCCGGGACCCATTTGCGCCAGTAGTGCAGCAGCTCCAGCCGGGGAAGATGGATGCGAATCTTCCCCCGCTTCAACGTGTCAACTTGACAGAGTTGAATCTCATAGCGATTGTGTGGGGAGCGTACGGATACACGGCAATGGTTCAGACGCCTGAGGGGTTTGGATATGCCGTCAGGCGCGGGACACGGCTTGGGCAGAATAATGGTGTCGTCAGCGCCATTACGGAACGAGGAATCATTGTGCAAGAGCGATTTACTGATGTCTATGGGAAAAAACAGGAGCGGGAATACGTCAAGCTTCTTCATCCGAAAGAGGGCGCAGAATGAAAACACTAACGGCAGTAGCGGGAAGTTCGTATCGCCGAGCATGGTGGCTGGGCATGGCGGTCACCGTGCTGAGTGCTCAGGCAATTCAGCCTGAGTCATCTCTGGCTCAGACTCGAGACCTTGAGGAGAGGGCGCAGAGCTTAGCAACCATCGCGCAGGAGCCTGTCGATGCTCCAGCTCAGATAGTGACTAAGATTGAGGTGCGTCCGGAAGGGGATGATGTAACAGTCCTTGTGAAGGGTGATGGAAAGCTATTTCATTCAGCGCGATTGCTCGACGACAATCGACTCGTCGTTGATCTCATTTCAGTGTCCTCGGCGCTTAAATCTCCCTTGGTGACTGGCCGGCATCAGCTCCTCAAGAAAGTCCGTGTTGGATACCATGCTGATAAGGTACGGCTTGTCCTGGAGCTTGTAGGCCGTCCCGTCTTTTCTGTCACAACTATCGGGAATGACATTCAGGTCTCTCTGAGACCGAGAAACGTTGATTCAGGTGTTGCAGTGGCTGCCCGACTCTCTCCGAATCTGGGAAATTCCATTGATTCAATCCAGGGAGAAGTGGCTGATGTTCTGACTCAGGAGCAGGTTGTGCGGACGGATCTCCGAGTGAAGAAAGGGCGGGCGATGAGCCCGGCTCAAGGTAAATTCAAGGTTCGAACTGTCCAACTGGCAACGGAGAGCGCACCCCAGGAGAGTGATCCCAGGGGTGATGATCTTGTTGCTGGCCAGACACGATTCGCGGGGCGGCGAATCTCGTTGGATTTCCAGCAGGCGGATATCACGAATATTCTTCGTCTCATCGCTGAAGTCAGTGGATTCAACATCGTCGTGGGTGAGGGGGTCAAAGCCAAGGTGACCATGAAGCTTGTGAGTGTGCCCTGGGATCAAGCCCTGGATATGCTCCTCAAGATGAATGGACTGGGCATGATTCGTCAGGGGACGATCGTGTGGGTTGATACGCTGACGAATATTGCCAAGCAGCAGGATGAGGAAGCGCGAGCAAAAGAAGCGAAAACAAAAGCAGAAGAGCTGGTTGATCGTGTGTTCTATATTCGGAATATTCAGGCCCAAGAGCTTCAGACGGCATTGCGGCAGTATTTGAGCCCTCGTGGAGTGATGAATATCAGCGCAGGGAGCAATGCTCTTATTGTGCGCGATACGGAAAACAAGCTAGCGGTTATGAAGCAGTTGGTGGATGGATTGGATCTCCAAGTGCCACAGGTTCAGATTGAGGCACGCATTGTCCAGGCCGATACCGTGTATGCCCGTGGGTTGGGCATTCAATGGGGGGTCAAGGAGTCCAACTTTGGCACAAACAACTTTAATTTCGCCGGTAACGCGACGGGAGCTTTTGCGCCAGTCGCCGGCACTGGCGGAACAACCATACCTCGTGATTTTATCGTGAATCTTCCAGCGCAGGTAGGTGGGCTGCCAGCCGTTCCGGCCATCGGGTATTCGTTCGGCAAGTTAGCAGACGGGTTTGCGCTGGATTTGCGGTTGTCAGCCGGAGAGTTGTTGGGGTTAAGCAAGGTCATTGCGGCTCCCAAGATCACGACGTTGGACAAGCGTGAAGCCAAGATCTCTCAAGGTGAGTCGATTCCCTTCCAAACCACTTCGCTCCAGGGAACGCAGACCACCTTTGTGGATGCGAATCTTGAGTTGAACGTGACGCCCCAGATTACGTCGCGTGATCCGAAGGAAGTTGGAAAGCAGATTTTGATGAAGGTTCGTGCAACCCGAAATGCGGTTGGTGCGCGAAGCAATCCAGCGGGCCCGAGTATCGATCGTCGCGAGGCTACGACGCAGGTCATCGTGCGGGATGGTGAGACGATGGTGATCGGTGGTGTGTTCGTGGATACGCAGAATAATAACGTACAGGGTGTTCCGTACCTGTCGCGAATTCCTGTTCTGGGATGGTTGTTTAAGAATAAGTCGGAGAGCGTATCGAAGCAGGAGCTCTTGATATTCATGACTCCGACAATTATTCGCACCACATAAGTGATTGTCAGCAGTGCTTGAATCGGCCCGTCTCTATTGCAGATTTGCAATAGAGACGGGCCGATTCATTTTGGCCAGGCCAGTCTATTCAGCCTATCTTCAGGGAGCTATGCAGCTGGCCTCGGCTACAGTCAGCTTTTAGTTCCTTCAAGGCTGTGCTACCATCCACGCGGTTTTTCAGTCGGGATCGGCTCCTTGGCGGGTTCTCTGCCCTACAGGACTGGTCTTCGGTTTGGCTCCATGAATGATAGCTATTTCTGGAGGGCGTTAGGCGGATGGGTAAAGGGGAGCAGCGAGTATCGGTATCGTTGGGGGCTCGAAGTTACGACATCCTCATCAAGCCGGGCCTGATTGCGGACATTGGGAAGCGGCTTCCGTTAGTCACGTCTACCGCACGTGTCGCCATTGTCACAGATCGACATGTTGCCCGGCATTATCTTCAGGCTGTTCGTTCGCAGTGTGAGCAGGCGGGATTCATTGTGACTCCGATTGTGTTGCCACCGGGGGAAAAGAATAAGACTCTGGCGACCGTCGGGAAGGTGTTGGATGTGCTGGCGAAGGAGCGATTTGAGCGGAAGTCTCTACTGCTGGCATTGGGCGGAGGGGTTGTAGGGGATATTACGGGATTTGCTGCTGCGATTTACCAGCGGGGTATTTCTTTCGTCCAGGTTCCCACCACGTTGGTTGCGCAAGTGGATTCGAGCGTAGGAGGAAAGACCGGCGTCGATCATCGACTGGGCAAGAATCTGATCGGAGCGTTTCACCAGCCGAAGGCAGTGTGGATTGATCCGCTCCTGGTGCAGACGCTTCCGAAGCGTGAGTGGGTTGCGGGGTTGGCGGAAGTGATCAAGTACGGCATCATCTCCGACAAGGCTTTCTTTGCCTATCTTGAACGGGCAATGCCATCCCTCTTGAAACTTGATCCGCAGGCAGTCATGAAGATTGTGAAGCGTTCCTGTGAGATCAAGGCGCAGGTGGTGGGGGAGGATGAACAAGAGTCTGATCGTCGAAGAATTTTGAATTACGGGCATACGATTGGACATGCGCTGGAGTCCTTGGGTGGCTATCGATCCCTCATTCACGGCGAGGCCGTGGGCATTGGGCTTGTGCTGGAGGCAGATTTGGCCAGTCATCAGGGCTACTGCGATGCCGGGACAGTCGATCGCATCCGGTCGCTCGTATGCGCCGCAGGGCTGTCTGACCGCACGACGATTGAGTCGGCAGGAAAGGTGTGGGCCGCCATGCAGCATGACAAGAAGGTTTCTCAGGGTAACGTTGTGGGAGTGTGGCCGGAATCAATCGGACGAGTTCGAATTGCCCCTCTCGATCGACGCACATTTGAAGCGTGGTATCCAACGATCTTGGTTGGACGGAACCGTCGAATGAGGCGGATGGCGTGATGATGGGTGGTTGCAGTTCCCCTAAAGGAAGCTGAGCCTATGGAAGCAAAGAAACTCTCCCCGGCACAACTTGAGCAGGCTTTGCGAGAAAAAACTCGCGAGGTGGACGTGCTGCATCGCATCAGTGAATCGATCAGCAACACGCTCGATCTTGAGGCGGTGCTACGGCATATCGTGGATGTTGTCGTTGAGGTGACGAAAGCGGATGCCTGTCTGCTGTATCTGCTGTCAGACGGTCGGGACGAATTGATCCTTCGGGCATCGAAAAATCCCCACCCCAGATTGATCGGGCGTATCACGATAGGCCTAGGCGAAGGAATCACCGGCTGGGTGGCTCGTGAGCGCACCCGCGTCGTCATTCCAAACAACGCAAGTGAGGACCCCCGGTTCAAGTTCTTCAATAATCTTCCCGAAGACCGGTACCAGGCCTTTCTGTCGGTGCCGATTCTCGCGAAGAAAGAAGTTAGCGGCGTAATCAACGTGCAGCATAAACGCTCGCGCCGCTATCGTGAGGACGAACTGGCGCTGCTGTCCACCATTGCCAATCAGGTCGGCGGGGCCATCGAGAACGCACGTCTGTATGACCAGATGCGACGAAAGGCGCTGCAGCTGGAGACGCTGTCGCAGGTATCCGAGACGGTCGCCTCTAATCGGATTACCGACGATGTCTTGCAGCTCATTGTGACCATGACCGCGCAGATGTTGGGATCGAAAATCTGTTCGATCATGCTATTGGACGAAGCCAGCGGGGAACTGCGGATTGCGGCCACGCAGAGCTTGAGCGAGGAGTATCGGCGGAAACCCAATCTCAAGGTCGGCCAAAGCATTAGCGGCCGGGCCGTCCAGGATCGGCGATCGATCATTGTTCCCGAGGTGACGAAAGAGCGGGACTATATGTATCCGGACTTGGCGGTGAAGGAAGGGCTCTGTTCCTTATTGTCCGTGCCGATGATGATGCGGGAAAAATGCGTCGGAGTGATCAATAGCTACACGTCGGTTCCACATACGTTTACCGCTGAGGAAGTGCGTCTGATGCAGGCCATTGCCAATCAAGCGGCGATTTCCATCGAGCACACCACGCTATTGGAGAAATCGTTCGAAATGCAGGAAGCCCTGGCTGTGCGGAAGTTGCTGGATCGCGCTAAAGGCTATCTCATGCGGTCGAAGAAGCTTACCGAAGAAGAAGCGTTCAAGCTGATCCAGCGGCAGAGTATGGACTTGCGGAAGTCTATGCGTGAGATCGCTGAAGCTATTCTGCTGGCGGGGGAGATCGACGGACGAGCGAACGACTTGAAGAAGTAGCGAACGTCGGTATCGGCGGCTCGGTGAGAGTTACCGTCTGGTCGCTACCGTGCCGGGGGCGGACTAACCGCAGCGGGCTCACGCATTTGCCGTCGGATATCTTGTAGTTCTTTCCTCATATCTTCCAATTCACGATTCTTTTGGCTCATCTGTTCTTGCAGATGCCGAAGCTGCGCATTGGTCCCCGTGTCGGGAGCCTGGAGTGAAGTCGAGGTCTGTGCGCTTCCTACTGCGGGAGCTGGGCGGAGCGACTGTGTTGCTGGCATCGTCGAGAGGGCTGCGAGGCCTTCGTAATCAATCACCAGTGTCGCATTCGTGGCGTGCGTGCCTCGATAGCTATCGGGACGTTTAGCCGACTCCGGCGTAAAGAGCACCGTTCGATTCATCAGTCCGGATTGATCGGGCTGGCGGCGGTTGGCTTTGTTGATCGTGCCGGTACGCTCTGAACGCACATGGTATTCAAGGAGGGTGACATACAATGATCGTCCATAGGCATAGACGGATCCTCTGGACGTTTCCATCAGCGCTAAACGGACAGACGGGTCTGAAGCGCCTGGATCCCTGACGGCCGGCTGAGAGGCATCGGGCGAGTCTGTTTGAATGAGGCGAAAACCCACCTGCTGGTCTGAGGCTGCATGGGTGAGTCCTTCAGCAAGCAGAGGGGCCAGATAGCGGATCTCATCCTCAGTGAAGGCGGAAACAACCGGCGGTTGTCCAGCCAGAAAGTCCTGGAGCATTCCTTGATGCTCTTTGACTGATATTCCCCGGAGCACACGAGCGAGCGTGTCTTGGTCGATCTTGATGGGATGCGCGGCTTGGAAAGAACGATCAGGTATTCGTTCGAGATATACGGCTCCGCGAGGAGATTCCGCGAGCAGGAGGTCCAGCTCTGGCGTCGAGGCGCAGCCCCACGGTAACAGGAACGCGCATACGCTGAGAAGCCGCACGAAAGAGAATGAACGCGTCATGGGGCTAGATCCCGTCTGCATGCGATCGCCAGACTAACATAGTCTTGGGATGATTGCATGCTCACGTGGGTGCGGCCTGTTCCTGTTTGTTCAGTAAATGGGCCGTCTATCAACCACCTTCACAAAGCCACGACGTTGCACTATTCTTCATATTTGGATCGATGATGCTCTTGGCAGAGAGGCACGATTGACTTCGATACACAGGATTTTCGCGAGTGGGTCTGCATTGGTGGTGGTCATCGCCCTGGCCAGTTCTGCAGTTGCGGCGGATCTTCCTGTCGGAAGGCAAGTGCCGATCAAAGAATTGCGTGAGCGGACGAGTTCGCTTGTTGGCCGTGATGTGGTGGTTGTAGGTATGGTTGAAGCGGTGGTGGCGATCACCGAGGAGAACTTTGATGACTGGCGGCTGATGAGCCCTTGTGTCGGAAGCTATTATGTCACGATTAAAGATGACACCGGAATCCTCGATGTTTTGGTGAAAGGCAATTGCTTGTTGAGAGCGCCCATGGTCAATGGACCATGGATATTGAAGGGGCGGAAGGTCTGGATGAGGGTGGCGATCTTTGTGCCCAATCTTAATCCTTTTGAGCTCAACCCTCTGATTCGTGCCGTGGCGAAAGACTTTGGTGAGTTGCCCGCTGAGTGAAGGGGCGTATGCTCCTGTTGGCACGAGTGGGTCAAGATGTGAAGCGTGTTCCATCCTGCCGATACAGTCGCACCGATCGCGCCGGTGTTTTGACAGCTTGCTAAGCCGATGCTAATGTTGCCTCCCATTTCGCAGACAATAATGCCGCCTATTCGTTTCTTATGCCCACTCAAATGAACCAGAGAACAGGCTGATGCGCACGCTCAGAATCGCCATGGCTCAGATCAATCCGACAGTCGGCGACATTGTCGGGAATACGCGTGTGATCAAGGCTTGGGTCAAAGAGGCGCGCAAGGCCAACGCGGATCTGGTGGCCTTCCCGGAGCTGGCGGTGACCGGCTATCCGCCAGAAGATCTGTTGCTGAAACCACGGTTTGTGGCGGACAATCGCCGCGCGCTGGATGAGATTGCAAAGGACTGCAAGGGCCTCGTGGCCGTCGTCGGCTATGTCGGACAAGGCCTGGCTGGCGGGGGTAAGGCGCAGCAGCCCAGTGTTGTGGCGGCCGGCCAGCATGAACTCACGAATGCCGCCGCGATACTCAGTGAACGGCGGATGATTGCCAGCTACAGCAAATGGCTCCTGCCGAATTATGGCGTGTTCGATGAAAGCCGCTATTTCCATCCCGGCCGAAAAGTTCAGCTGGTGACCGTGCGCGGGGTAACGATCGCCGTCAATATTTGCGAGGACATCTGGTTCCCGGACGGGCCGACCCGCGTGCAGGCCGCTGCCGGGGCAGAGGTCATTGTAAATATCAACGCCTCGCCGTTCCACATCGGGAAAAGCCGTGCGCGCGAACAGATGCTGGCGACCAGGGCGCGGGAAAACGGCGTCATCCTGACCTATACGAATACGGTCGGTGGACAAGACGAACTGGTATTCGACGGCAACAGTGTGATCCTTGACCAGACCGGTGAGGTGATCGTTCGGGCCAAGGCCTTTGACGAAGATATGATCGTCGCCGATCTGAATGTCGATGCTGTGGCGAGAGGGCGGATGGCGCACGGACGGAAGAAGCGGTTCACGGCGGCGATGGCGGCGTGTGTAGAACGGGTTGCGGTAAAGGCGACGAAGGCCCCGGTGAAGCGCGCGCGCGCGGTGCCACAGTTGGAAACGCCGCTGAGCGAGCTTGACGAAGTCTATCGCGCTCTAGTGGTCGGTGTGCGGGACTACGTGAACAAGAATGGCTTTAAGAAAGTGGTGATCGGACTGAGCGGCGGCGTGGATAGTGCGTTGACGGCGGTAATTGCCGCTGACGCGCTCGGTTCGCAGAACGTCTTGGGTATTTTTATGCCGTCGCCCTATACCTCAGCGGAGAGTGGTGAGGATGTTGCGGAGCTGACGCGTCGCATGGGAGTAGAATATCGGACGGTCACGATCACGCCGGCGTTTCAGTTGTACCGTGATGCGCTGGCGGAATCGTTCGCCGGCAAGCCGGTCGATACCACGGAAGAGAACCTGCAAGCCCGTATTCGCGGCAACATTCTGATGGCGTTCTCCAACAAGTTTGGCCATCTGGTGCTGACAACCGGCAACAAGAGTGAAATGAGCGTGGGGTATGCCACGTTGTATGGCGACATGGCCGGTGGCTTCGCCGTCATTAAAGACGTGCCAAAGACGATGGTCTATGACCTTTCCCGGCTGCGGAATGCGGTGGGGCGGACACCGGTGATTCCCAAACGCATTCTCGACCGGCCTCCGACGGCGGAATTGAGGCCGAATCAAAAGGACGAAGACAGTTTGCCGCCCTATGCGGTGCTCGATCCCATCCTCAAAGCCTATGTAGAAGAGGACCGGTCGCTTGAAGAAATCGTGGGCATGGGGTGTGACCGTGCCACGGTGGCTAACGTGATGGGGATGGTCGATCGGAGCGAGTACAAGCGTCGTCAGGCGCCGATCGGCATCAAAATTACGCTCAGAGCCTTCGGGAAAGACCGGCGGATGCCGATTACCAATGGGTATCGGAGCAGTTGACGCCTGCTTTCGTATGGGGGATTCTTATTGATAAATCATGCTGAAATCTGACAATTGAGCCAAAACAACATGGTTGGTTGACAGGTTTTTCTTAGCTATGGTACAAGGCTCAATCGTTTAGAGGGACAATGACGTTTCTCTGACGGCCTAATATTGATTACGGCAAGGACAATGACGTCCTCCGGCCTCTTTCACCGAAAGAGACCAGAGGGCGTTTTTTTTTGCCGATGCGGTCTGTGTGAGCAATGCACAACGAGGTGCGTGACGACGATGATGTCACGGAAGCGTGCGAGCGACCATCGGAACATCATCACAATCTGAAGAGGGGGATCGTCATGTACCTTGTGAAGTGGAAAGTCCCGTTTCTGACCATGGGCCTGCTCACGACTGCGTTGATGGGCGGTCCGTCAGCCTGGGCCGAAGTCGCGGCTCCACCTGCCCCGGCTCCTGCTGCAACGCCGACCGTGCAAGAGCGGTTGGATGCGTTGGAAAAGAAGGTGGAGGCGCCATCTCTCTGGAAGGCCATGGGGTTCAAGATTTCCGGATTCCTTGATGTGGCCTACACGCACAACTTCAATAATCCGAGTACCAACCTCAATCAACTGCACATCTTCGATACCGATGCCAATTCCTTTTCCCCTCATATGGTCCAATTCGTGCTTGAGCGCCCTGCTGATGCGGAAGGGAGCGGGCTGGAACGGCTTGGTTTTCATACGCGGCTGAACTTCGGGCTGGATGCCAGGGTGACGAGGGCTCGAACGAATTTTGCGCCAGGCACCAGCAACAATGAGCTCGATTTTCAGGAAGTTTATGGGGAGTACATTATTCCAGTCGGCAATGGTCTCAAGGTGCAAGCGGGAAAGATCAATACGCTGATTGGGTATGAGGTGATCAATAGTTTTGAGAACGCGAACTTCTCCCGCAGCTTCATGTTCGGCTTGGGCCAGGCCTTCACGACCACCGGCATCCGATTGACCTATACGTTCAATCCCATCGTCACTGCGTCGGTCGGCGTGGTGAATGGCTGGGACAATGTGGACGATAACAACAAGGGTAAGACGTTCGAATGGCTCCTGGCCCTGACCCCGCACGAGAAGTTCGGAATCAGTTTCTACGGTTCCCATGGAGCGGAGCAATCTAATAGCCAAGGGGCCTCGCCGTTTACCACGGGAAGTGATCCTCGCGCGACACGAACCGTCGTCGGCTCGATTATTACATTGAAGCCGACCGACAAGGACACCGTCATTCTGGAGCCCTACTATGGCAATGAGGGCAATGCCAGCACGGTCAGCCAATCCCGAAATGCCCGATGGAACGGCATCGCCGGTTATCTCATCCATGACTTTGATGAGAAGTGGAGTGCCAGATTCCGAGGGGAGATCTTTGAGGATGCCGGTGGCGCCCGGACTTGTACGGGCGGAATCAGTTTTGCCGGAGGAGCCAACACCTGCGCCAGCGGCAGCTCAGCGGTTGGTGTGACGACGGCGGGAGTGGGCGGTATTCCACAAACACTTTGGGAGAATACGTATACGCTCCAATACAAGCCGTTCCCTTCTTTGATCACCAGGGCGGAATTCAGGTACGACCATTCCAATAAAAATGTGTTCCTGTACGGCAGCCGACCAGCCAACAACCAAGAAACCATGTCGTTCCAAGTCATTTACCTGTTCTAAGCAAGGAGGAAGGAGGCCATCATGAAGAAGCTATGTCGTTTCATGACTACGATGCTGCCCGTCCTGGCCTGTCTTGCCCTGATGGCAGGGACGACAGAGGGGTTGGCTCAAGAGGTTGGTGTGCCGGCTGCCGTCGCACCGGCGGCGGTGACGCCGGAGGTTCCGGCTGCGGCTCCTGCGCCGCCGAAGATCGACAGCGGCGACACGACCTGGGTGCTCGTATCGACAGCCCTGGTTTTGGCCATGACCGCTCCCGGGCTGGCCTTGTTCTATGGAGGGATGGTTCGGTCCAAGAACGTACTGGGCACGCTCATGCAGAGCTTTGTTCTCCTGTGTCTGATCAGTATCCAGTGGGTGCTGTGGGGCTATTCGCTCGCGTTCGGACCCGATAAGGGCCACATCATTGGGGGGCTGGAATGGCTGGGGCTGAACGGCGTGGGGCTCGATCCCAATGCCGATTATGCCGCCACGATTCCGCACCAGGCATTCATGATCTTCCAGATGATGTTTGCCGTGATCACGCCGGCCCTCATCACGGGGGCCTTTGCCGAGCGCATGAAGTTCAGTACCTTTCTTGTCTTTGCCTTGCTCTGGTCGACGCTGATCTATGATCCCCTCGCCCATTGGGTATGGGCTGTCGGCGGCTGGGTGCGAAACATGGGAGCGTTGGACTTCGCGGGAGGCACGGTCGTCCATATCAGCTCCGGTGCGTCGGCCTTGGCCTGCGCCATCGTGCTCAGGAAGCGAATTGGCTACGGTAAGGAACATATCATCCCGCATAACCTGCCGATGACCGTGCTCGGTGCCTCACTGCTCTGGTTCGGGTGGTTTGGTTTTAATGCCGGCAGCGCTGTGGCATCCGGCGCCTTGGCGACCAGCGCGTTTGTCGTCACGCATATCGCCACGGCGGCGGCGGCGCTGGCCTGGATGGTGGTGGAGTGGATGTATCGGGGGAAGCCGACCGTGCTTGGCGCGGCCAGCGGTGCGGTGGCAGGACTCGTCGCCATCACCCCGGCGTCGGGCTTTGTCGGTCCCATCGCCTCGATTATTATCGGGGTTGGCGCAGGTATTCTGTGTTATCTCGCCGTCCTGTGGAAAGCCAAGTGCGGGTATGACGACGCGCTCGATGTGGTCGGGATCCATGGCGTCGGCGGCATCTGGGGCGCCTTGGCAACCGGGCTGTTTGCGTCGAAGGCGATCAATGCCGCCGGGGCGGACGGATTGTTCTATGGCAACCCGGCGCAGCTCGGTATTCAGGCCATGACAGTGCTGATCTCGGTAGGGTTTGCGTTTGTGGGGACGTTCGTGATTCTGAAACTGATCGGAACCATGATGCCCTTGTGCGTGAAGGAAGAGGAAGAGCGAATGGGCTTGGATCTCAGTCAGCATGACGAGCGGGCCTATTCGTGATGCGTTGAGTGACCGGAGAGAAGGAGGGAGCAGGTGACTGACCCGAACAATGAGCGTGAGTGTACAAACCGGCGCCGCGGGTGCCACAGAATGGTCGCGCTGACGATCGCGGCCGTGCTTTTGGGTGCCGTGGCGGTCGGTACGGGGTCAGTGGTGATGGCCCAGGATGCAGCGGCAGCGGCCGGTGGAGCGGTTCCCGTACTGAAAGTCGATACGGGAGATACGGCCTGGGTGCTCATGTCCTCCGCGCTGGTCTTGGCGATGACGATGCCGGGGCTGGCGTTGTTCTACGGTGGATTGGTCCGGAGCAAGAATATTTTAGGCACGATCATGCACAGCCTGATCATTCTCTGCCTGGTCAGTCTCATCTGGATTCTCTTCGGGTACAGTCTGGCCTTCGGTCCCGATAAGGGCGGTGTCATTGGAGGACTGGACTGGATCGGGCTCAGTGGCGTCGGAAGCGATCCGCATCCGGTGTACGGGCCGACGATCCCGCATCAAGTGTTCATGTTGTTCCAACTCATGTTTGCCGCCATTACCCCGGCGCTGATTACCGGCGCCTTCGCGGAGCGCATGCGATTTTCCGCGCTGTTGCTCTTTGCGGCACTCTGGTCCGTGGTGATTTACACACCGGTGGCCCATTGGATTTGGGGTGGGGGATGGCTGGGGAAGATGGGCGCGCTGGACTTTGCCGGAGGGGCCGTGGTGCATATCAGCTCCGGTGTCAGCGCCTTGGTCTGTGCGATCGTGCTGGGAAAGCGGAAAGGGTATGGGACGGACTATATGGCACCCCATAATCTCCCCTTTACGCTGCTGGGAACCGGTCTGCTCTGGTTTGGCTGGTTCGGCTTCAACGCCGGCAGTGCGTTGGGCGCCAACGGATTGGCCGGGAGCGCGTTCCTGGCCACGCATGCGGCAGGCGCGACCGGCGCGCTCGTGTGGATGTGTACGGAATGGATGCATCGGGGCAAGCCGACGGTCCTGGGTGTCGCGAGCGGAGCCGTGGCCGGGCTGGCGACGGTGACGCCGGGCGCCGGGTATGTCGGACCGATGTCCGCCATCGCAATCGGCGCATTTGCAGGGGTTTTGTGCTATTTCGCCGTTGTTTGGAAGGGGAGGATGGGCTATGATGACTCCCTTGATGTCGTGGGAATTCACGGCGTCGGCGGCGTGTTCGGCATCCTGGCGACGGGGTTGTTTGCATCGAAAGCCGTCAATGCGGCTGGCGCCGACGGGTTGTTCTATGGCAACGCGGCCCAGTTCGGCATTCAGGCGGTCATGGTGGTCGCCGTCGCAGCCTTTTCGGTGGTAGGGACCTGGTTAATTCTGAAAGTGGTGGATGCGAGCGTCGGGTTGCGGGTTTCCCCGGAGGATGAATCGACCGGGTTGGACCTAAGCCAACACGATGAGCGCGCATATTCATAAACAGCTGATGACAACAATGACTACACGATCATGCCGGCGATTCGAGTGGCGGCGTCGAGAGCGGGCCGCAGGCTTGGAGATGTTCGGCGAGGAGGCTGAGCTATGAAAATGATTGAGGCGATCGTCAAGCCGTTCAAATTGGATGAAGTGAAGGATGCCTTGTTGGAAATCGGTGTGCAGGGCATGACCGTGACCGAGGTGAAGGGGTTCGGCCGTCAGAAAGGCCACAAGGAAACCTACCGCGGCCAGGAGTATACGATTGAATTCGTGCCGAAAGTGAAAATCGAAGTGGCGGTGCAAGATAGTCAGGTACAGCGCGTGCTCGATACCATCACGCGGACTGCGAAGACCGGCAGCATCGGCGACGGCAAGATTTTCGTGCGGGATCTGGCGATGGCCGTTCGGATCAGAACGGGAGAAACGGGGGATACCGCGCTGTGAGTTCGAGCTCGGAGCAACGGGCGGTGGCGATGTCTGGCACCGACGGCGTGGCCGTCGGTGCCGTGCTCACAGAGCAGCGCCAGATGATGGCCCGGCGTATTCTGGATGGCGCGTCGGGTGCCGACCTGGTCACGGCGCAAACTGACCTCGTCGATGCCTTGATTATCGGCCGGTATCGCAATGCCGCGCGTCAGGGCGGCGATGCCATGATGACGGCCGGCTTCCAGCACTGTTGCCTGGTCGCGATCGGGGGATATGGGCGCCGGGAGTTGTCGCCCTATTCGGACATCGATTTGATGGTGCTCTTCCGTCCTGAAGCGCTGAAGGTTGTGCCGGATTTTGTGCGGCAGGTGCTGCATCCGCTTTGGGACATCGGGTTTCAGGTCGGTCATAGTGTGCGCACGATACCCGACTGCATCAGCCTCGGACTGAGCGATGCGACCGTTCGTACCTCGATGATGGAAGCCCGGTTTCTCACCGGCAACGCCCAGCTTTTTCAGGAGTTCCATTCCATCTATTCCCGCAAAGTGGCTTCGGTGGCGGTCGACAAGTATCTGGATCAGAAACTGATCGAGCGGCGGCGGGAGTACGAAAAGTTCGGAGAAACCGTCTTTCTTCTCGAACCGAATGTGAAGAAAAGCCAGGGTGGGTTGCGGGATCTTCATCTCCTGCAGTGGGCCGGGATCGCCCGGTATCAGGCCCCGTCAATTCGTGAGCTGTCGGATCGCGGCATCCTTTCCCGGCAGGACTACGTGGTGGTGAGTGAAGCCCGGGAGTTTTTGCTCCGGGTGCGCGCCTTGCTGCATGTGCATGCGGGCATGGCGCAGGAAATTCTTTCCTTCGAAGAGCAAGTGTGGCTGGCGGCGCAGTTTGGATTTGACGACCAGCCGCATCTGCTGGCCGTCGAGCAATTCATGCAGCAGTACTACCGTCATACCAAGGGATTGCATGATGTCACGGCGAGGTTTGTCCAGCGCTGTAAGTCGCGGTCCCTGTGGTCCCGGCTGTCCGCGTGGTTGCCGACGACCAGGATGGAAAAGTACTTCGTTTTGAGCGGCGAGATGTTAACCGTGCCCGATGAGCTGCGGCCGCGCGTGATCGAGAGCCCTGCCTTGCTGATGCGGTTGTTCGACCTGGCTCGATCGAAGAAGGTGGCGATCGAACCGGGTCTCGTGGAGGAAATTCAGCGCCATATGGAAGGGCTCACGGACGAGGGGTTCCGTACCCCGGACGTCAGTCAGATCTTTCTGAGCATTATGGCCGGTCCCGGCACCGCCGCCACGCTGGAGGCGATGCACCGCGCGCACCTGCTGGAGAAATTGATTCCCGTCTGTTCGTCCGTGCGGGGATTGATGCAGTTCAATCAGTACCATAAGTATACGGTCGACGAGCATAGTCTGCTGGCCGTCGCGAAGGTCGAATCGTTTGCGCAGGATCAGGGGATGTTGGGCGAAGTCTATCGGGAAGTGAAACGGAAAGACCTGCTCCACCTCGCGGTGTTTCTCCACGATATGGGGAAGGGGCAGGAGGAAGATCATAGTGAAGTCGGGCGGCGCATTGCCGAAGAAATGGCGATGCGCTTGGGCCTCGACGATGCGGAACGCCGGACGGTGGCGTTTCTCGTCCACCGGCATTTGATGATGGCCCATACGGCGTTTCGCCGTGACCCGAACGACGAAAAAGTTGTGCTGCCGTTCGCCCGTGAAGTGGGAACCCCGGAAGTGTTGCGCAAGCTCCTGGTGTTGACGGCTGCCGATATCGCTGCGGTCGGTCCCGGCGTGCTGACGAAATGGAAAGAGTCGCTGCTGATCGAGCTCTATGTGCGGACGATGCAGGAAGTCTCCGGTGAGCGGGAAGCGGCCGATGCGCCGGAGCGTCTCAAGAATATTGCGTCAGAGGTCATGCAGCAGCCGGCGTTGCGCGGGCAGGTGGAAATCTCTCAGCCCTGGATCGAGGCGCAGTTGCGGCAGTTTCCGTTGCGCTATGCGTACGGCACCTCGCCCAGGCGCATCGCAGCACATTTGTCGACGATTCGACGCTTGACGCCTGGAGAGGTCCTGGTCGATTCGGAGTTCAATGATGCCCTCGGGACCTGCGAATACGCGGTAGTGACGTACAACGATGTGATTCCAGGAATCTTCTCGAAGATTGCCGGCGTGATGGCGGCGAACGGCTTGCAGATTCTGGATGCCCAGATTCTGACCCGGCTGGACAGCGTGGTGGTGGATACGTTCCAAGTGACGGACCCCGACTACAAAGGCGCGCCGCCCCAGGACCGGTTGGAGTCGATCGGCGCCATGATCCGGTCGGTTTTGCAAGGGAAGGAAGCGGTCGAAGCGGTGGTCCATCGGGGGACTCGCCTCACGGGAGCACGATCCATCGGTCCCGCCCGCCAGGCGACGGAAGTGCGGATCGACAATGAAACGTCGGAACGGTATACCATTGTCGACGTATTTGCCGACGACCGGCAGGGGTTGCTCTATGTGATCACGAATGCCATATTCCGGCAGGGGCTGTCGGTGCATGCCGCGCGGATTTCCACCCGCCTCGACCAGGTGGCCGACGTGTTTTACGTGACCGATGCGCAGGGGAAAAAGATCGAACAAGCGGAGCAGATTGAGCAGATTCGTCTAGGGGTCTGGAAGGAAATCGAAGAGTTTCTGGGTGTGAAGGCAGCATAACCGTCGGAAAGGTCTCACGCAGCTTGTTGTGGCGAGCCTGAAAGGAGGAGGGGATGAACGTTCGTGAAGTGATTGAGTATGCGAAGAAGTACAAGGTTCAAGTGGTGGATCTGAAGTTTGTGGACCTGATTGGGACGTGGCAGCATTTTACGATTCCACTCGGGGAGTTGACGGAAGATCTGTTCAAGGATGGGTCGGGCCTGGACGGTTCCTCCATTCGCGGCTGGAAGGCGATCAACAACAGCGACATGCTGGTGGTGCCCGATCCTTCGACGGCCTGCATGGATCCATTTTGTGCCGTGCCGACGTTGAGCTTGATCGGCAACGTGGTCGATCCGATCACCCGCGAGACCTACAATCGCGATCCCCGCTTTATCGCCCAAAAGGCGGAAAAGTATCTGCAGAGCACCAAGATCGGCGACACCTCCTACTGGGGGCCGGAAGCCGAGTTCTTCATTTTCGATCATGCGCGCTACGACCAGACCAATCATAGCGGCTATTACTTCATCGATTCCGAAGAGGGCTCATGGAACATGGGCCAGGAAGGGGTCAACCTGGGCGGGAAGATCCGCGCGAAGGAAGGCTACTTCCCTGTGGCGCCGACCGACACCCAGCAGGATATCCGCACCGAGATGATTCTGGAGATGGAGAAGGCCGGGATCGCCATCGAAAAGCATCACCACGAAGTGGCCACAGCCGGTCAGGCGGAAATCGATATCCGCTTCGACTCACTGGTGAAGACCGCCGACAAAATGATGATGTACAAGTACATCGTCAAGAACGTGGCGCGGCGTCACGGCAAAACCGCGACCTTTATGCCCAAGCCAATTTTCGGCGACAACGGGTCAGGCATGCACACCCACCAGAGTATCTGGAAGGACGGCAAGCCGTTGTTCGCGGGCAAGGAATACGCGGGCGTGTCGCAGATGTGTCTGCACTACATCGGCGGCATTCTCAAGCACGCGCCGGCCCTGGCCGCCTTCACCAATCCGACGACCAACTCGTACAAGCGGTTGACGCCAGGATTTGAAGCGCCGGTGTTGCTGGCCTACTCCAGCCGGAACCGGTCGGCAGGTATCCGCATTCCGATGTATTCCCCAAGCCCCAAGGCCAAGCGGATCGAAGTGCGCTTCCCGGATCCCGGCGCCAATCCGTACCTCGCCTTTGCCGCGATGTTGATGGCGGGACTGGACGGGATTGAGAACAAAATTAACCCGGGCGAACCAGCCGAGAAGGATCTCTACGATCTCGAGGCGAAGGAAATGGCGAAGATCCGGACCATGCCGGGCAGCCTGGATGAGGCCCTCAACAGCCTGGAGAAAGACCATGCCTTCTTGCTCAAGGGCGGAGTCTTTACCGAGGATCTGATCGAGGCTTGGATCGGGTACAAGCGCACCAAGGAAGTCGATACCATGCGGTTACGGCCGCATCCGTATGAGTTCTTCTTGTACTACGACATCTAGACCTCTGTCGGCCCATTCAAACGTATGGGTTGACGGCGTGCCATGGAGCGTGTTACAAGTCGAACCATGAGCTGATCGAGGCAAAGGCGCCCCGGTCGAGGCTCTCGACATAAGGCAACGGACAAAGGCGTCCGTCATTCTGGAAAGAGTGGCGGGCGCCTTTTTAATTTCTGAGCCAGTGAGGCTTCTTCGTCGAAGCCTTGCAGAGGACAGGTCGCAGGAGACCTGTTGTGAGTTGGACAAAGGCGTCCTTTTCCCGTGAGGGAGAGGGACGCCTTTTGTGTTTTTAGGATATGTGGCACTAAACATAACCCGGAGGGCACCATGCATCACGCCGATCATGAACGGATCGCAGGGGTCGCAAAGAAGAAGGTCGGATTTCTCGATACATCGCTAGGTGGGTACCTCGTGCTGTCGGCGATGGCCGGCATCTATCTGGGGTTCGGCATCGCGTTGATCTTCAGTCTGGGGGCTCCGCTCGCGGCGGCCGGTTCGCCGGCGGTGAAGCTGGTGATGGGCGCGTCGTTCGGGATTGCCCTCACGCTGGTGATCTTCGCCGGGTCGGAACTCTTTACCGGCAATAACATGATCGGCGTGATCGGTGGACTCTCGCGCAGTGTCACCTGGGGCCAAGTCTTTCAGCTCAACTTCTGGTCCTGGCTCGGGAATCTGATCGGATCGCTGGCGCTGGCCTGGCTTGTGGTGGAATCCGGGGTGTTTGCCAAGGGGCCGACTGCCGACATGATTCAGAAGGTGGCCGGTGTGAAGATGTCGTTAGGGCCATGGGAATTATTCGTGCGGGGTATCCTGTGCAACTGGCTCATCTGTCTGGCGGTCTGGACGGCGGGACGCACGACGAATGATGTGGCGAAGATTATGCTGATTTTCTGGTGCCTGTTTGCCTTCATCGGCATCGGATTCGAGCACAGTATCGCCAATCAATCGTTCCTCGGTATGGCGCTTTTCCTGCCGCATGAGGCGGCTGTGAGTTGGGCGGGATTTTGGTACAACCAGTTCTTTGTGGTACTGGGCAATATCGTCGGTGGCGGGCTGTTCGTCGGCGGGTTGTATTGGCTGGTGAGTCCGTATCGAGTGGAATCAGTCGAGCCGATCACCGTGGCGGTGCCGGATGTGTCGGCGGCAGTGCGGTCGTAATCCTGAGAGTCAATGCGGGCGCAGGTCATATTTACACAAGGAGAAGATGATCATGTCGAAGGATGAGATTCGGAAGGCGATTAAGGAGAAGCGGGTTGCCAAGAAGGTGACGATTGCGGAGGTTGCGAAAGTGGTCGGGAAGAACCCGACCTTTGTCGCGGCCGCGCTGAACGGCAATCATAAGTTCACGGCTGATGAAGCCAAGAAGATCGGTGACTTGATCGGCTTGGATGCCGAGTTGACGGCATCACTCAGCAAATTTCCGGTACGGGCCGATTTCCCGAATGCCACAGATCCCTTCAAGTATCGCCTGTTGGAAATCATCGGAGTCTATGGAGATTCATTGCGCGAACAAGCCAACGAAATGTTCGGCGACGGCATCATGAGCGCCATCGATTACACGATGGAAATGGAAAAGGTGACCGGCGCTCAAGGTGAGGCACGATGCAAAATTACGTTGAACGGGAAATGGCTTGAATACAAGACCTTCTAATACCGGCTGATGGTGTGGGTACGCACCAGGTTGGAGGTGAAAAGGAAGCACCCACAGCATGAAACACGAGGTAGGCATGCGGAAGGACAGTGTGACGGGGCAAGGGGATGTGCCGGTATGGACGAATCAGGAACAGGCGATCGTGGATCTGCTGCAACGCTCGGGACCTCAATCGCTTCAGCAGATCGCAGATGCACTCTCAGGCGTATTTGGGTCGGCCGTGCTAACGGTAGGACGGCTTCAGCGTAGCGGCGTAGTATCAATTCTGAACAATGGACAGGTCGCGATTGTGGCAAAGAGGAGGGGGTAATGAACAAGATCGAGGCGATCAAGACGGAGCGCGACGGGTTGGCTGTGCGGGAGATGATAGCCCACTATGTGACGACGGGGTGGGAGTCGATTCCTGAGGCCGATGTCCAGCGGCTCAAGTGGTATGGCCTCTTTCTTCGCAATCCGACACCCGGGTATTTCATGGTGCGGGTGCGCATTCCCGGGGGGCAGACCACGTCGTACCAGTTGCGGGCGCTGGCGGAGATCGCGTCGATCTATGGGAACGGAGTCTTGGACCTGACTACCAGGCAACAAATCCAGCTCCGGAACATCAAGATCGAAGACGTGCCGGCGGTCTTTGCCCGGATGGACGGAGTCGGACTGACCTCCATGCAAACCGGCATGGACAATGTGCGGAACGTGATGACGTGTGCCATTTCCGGCCTTAACCCGGATGAGGTCGTCGAGACCATGGCGCTGGTGCGGGCGATCAACGAGGAGATTCTCGGCAACCCGGCCTATTCCAATCTGCCGCGGAAGCTGAATGTGGCGGTGACCGGATGCCCGCATAACTGCGTGCATATGGAAACGCAGGATCTGGCGCTCGTGCCGGCGCACTATGATCTGGGGCATGACCGTTGTGCAGGATTCAACGTGCTCGTGGGCGGCAAGCTGGGGTCGGGCGGCTATCGGATCGCCACGCCGCTGGAGGTGTTTGTCAATCCGACCGAGGCATTGGCTGTGTGCCGCGCGATTCTGGAAATCTATCGCGATCATGGGCCACGGGAGAGTCGTACACAAGCCCGTCTCGCGTTCCTGATCGAAGAATGGGGCGAAGCCCGATTCCGCGCCGAAGTCGAGGCGCGTGTGGGCAAACGGCTCGCGTCGGCCGGAATGGATGCCCGGAAAACGGGAGAGCAAGACCATGTCGGGATTTTCCGTCAACGGCAACCGGGGATGAACTACGCGGGACTGAAAGTGCTGGTCGGGCGGATCAAGGCGGCGGATCTCGTGAAGATTCTGGGCCTGGCCGAGAAGTATGGCAACGGGGAGGTCAGAATTACACCGAGCCAAGCGCTGATCATTCCCAATATCAGCGACCGAACCGTCGGGGATCTGGCGGATGAGCCGCTCTTAAAGCAGTTCGCCTATAACCCCTCGGCCCTCTATAAGGGTCTGGTCAGCTGTGTCGGCAGTGACTATTGCAATCTGGCGGTGATCGAAAGCAAGGGGCGGGCGGTCGCGGTGGCCAAGGCGCTTGAGGGACGGTTGGGCAGCTCGCTCAAGCCGATTACCATGCACTGGTCCGGCTGTCCCGCGAGTTGCGGCAATCACCTGGTAGCCGATGTGGGGCTGTTGGGGAAAAAGGCCAAAGTCGACGGGAAGGTCGTCGAGGCGGTCGATATTTATGTCGGCGGCCGGTCGGGGCCTGATGCGAAGCTGGCGATCAAAATTATGGAAGATGTGCCCTGTGACAAATTGCCGGGGGTCCTTGAAGGGCTGCTACCCTATCACACGCGGGAGAAGATGCATCGTGTACGCGGCGGTGGCGTCCGGAAAGTCACGCTGGGAAAGGAAGCGAATATATCGCCAGCGGCGTAGGGAACGGAGGCTTGAGGCGGCGCCGCGCATGCGATATCCTCGTGCCTATCATGCAGGAGGGATCTCATGGCAAAACGAGTTCGTACAGGCCTCACACGCAGCGACATTCTCGATCGATATATTGAACGCGTCAAACAGATGCTGGTGAAGTTCCAGCCGTTTCTCTCGCGCAAGCGGGGGAACGCGTCGTTGGAAGACTTCGACGAGGCCGCCGAGGATCTGATCGGGCAGGTCTTCGGCGCCGCCTCGGAAGAAGCCGAAGCCTACTTCTATGCGAAGAGCGGCGAGTCGATCATGCTCCCGGAAGAGGCTCAGGAGAGCGGCATGCACGACGTGGAGCGAGAAACGCTTCAACAACGACGCCAGGTGCTTGCCAGTTGTCTGGCCGACCTGGAGTTGCGCCGTCGGGTGCAGGCTACGCGGGAAAGCAGCCGTAACGGGAAGGGACGGTTACGTGCGACCGTGGAGGCCTACATGTCGCATGACGTGCGGAGCATCCATTGCGCGGCGACGGTGAAAGAAGCCGGGAAGCTGTTGCTGAAGCATAAAGTGGGCTCACTGATGGTGGATGACGGGTCCCGCTACATCGGGATCATCACCGACGCCGATCTCAGCCGGAAAGCGGTCGCGAAAGGACTCGATCCGAATACGACCACCGTGTCGGCCTGCATGAGCAAATCGTTCGTGACGATCGAGGAAGACGAGCTCCTGTCTGAAGCGATGGCCTTGATGAAAAAACAGGGGATCCGGCATCTGCCGGTGACCGCCGACGGGACTGTCATTGGCGTGCTGTCGGTATCTGACTTAGTGCGCGCATTTCAGGACGCCACGCCGTAGCCTTGGCTGGATCACGCTCGCCATCCGGTCATCGCCAGGTCCTATTGCCGAGCGTATTCATTTAGCCATTCTTGGCGCTGAAGAGAGCCCGTAGAATGGATGAATGCGGCGGCAGTATCCATTGTCTCGGCCGGTTCTCTGAGGTGACTGGTGGATTCCGGAACCGGGTGGGCGGTTCCGTTTCTTGATACCGGACAACGTGTGGAACTATGGGGAATCCTTGATCTCAAAGTAGAACGAGATGAGGAGCCGGCCGACCAATACGTATGTCACAGGCGTGTGCGGTTAGTGCCTGAATGGTGAGAATGAGTTTATCGAAGAACAGATCAAGACGACTGACGCGAGCGACTAATAAAGATTCTCGGCTTGCCGGCGGAGCAGGGTTAAAGAAATCGCGCATGGGGAAGAGTCGGGCAATCTCATCGGCACGCGGGGGGGTGGCTCACCTTCTCGTTGAACGAGTGAAAGAGCTCAGTGCCCTGCATCGCGCCGTTCGCTTGATGCAGGATACCGTCAAACCGGTATCGAACGTGTTGCGTGAGATCGTGTCGCTGATTCCCCCTGCGTGGCAGTATCCCGAGGTAACGGAAGCCTGCCTGACAGTTGACGGAATGCGGTTTCCTACCTCCGGCTTCAGAAAGACTGCCTGGATACAGCGGGCTGATTTTACGACTCCCGACGGGCGCCAAGGGAAGCTTGAAGTGGTTTATCGGGAGAAACGTCCGCCGGAAATCGAAGGGCCGTTCCTCGCAGAGGAGCGGAATCTGATCAATTCGTTGGCCGACAGCTGTGCCTCCTATCTGACTAGAAGACGGGCGGAAGAGGATCTCTTGGTAGCCCATGGACGGCTCCAAGCATTGTCTAAGCAGTCGATGCGTCTGCAGGAGCAAGAGCGGCGCCAGTTGGCGCGTGATCTGCATGATGAAATCGGTCAAGCCTTTACGACGCTCAAAGTAAATTTGCAAACGATTCAGAGAACCACAGACCCGAAACGCAAGACCACCTCGCTCAACGACAGTTTTATGATCATCGACCAGACGGTTGCGCGCGTGCGCGACATGGCGCTCGATTTGCGTCCTTCCATGCTTGATGACTTCGGGCTGGCTTCTGCCGTGCGGTGGTACGTCGGCAAGCAGGGTGAGCGGGCCGGGATTCTGACAAAAGTCGATTCTGTGGCCATCCCTCATGGATTATCTTCCGATGCGTTGGTGGCCTGCTTTAGGATTGTCCAGGAAGGAGTGACCAATATTTTGAGACACGCCAAGGCGAGCCGGATGGCGGTCACGCTGCGGCCTCTAAAAAAAGGAGTCAAATTGGTCATCGAAGACGATGGTATCGGCTTTTCCCCTAACGAGGCGATGCGGGTATCCGGGGAACGGTCGCATTTGGGATTAATCGGCATGCAAGAACGGATCAGGGCTTTTAACGGGCAGCTCCAGATCAGTTCAGAAAAGCGGAAGGGCACGAAGCTGTCAGCGATGATCCCGTTCGACGAGGCCGTTTGAAGAAGAGAGGGAGCATGCGAGCCACGTCAAAGGCGGTGCGGGTTCTGTTGGCCGACGATCACGCGCTCTTTCGAGCCGGACTTCGTGCGCTGCTCCAGAGTTTCGATGGGGTGCAGGTGGTTGCCGAAGCCGGAAGCGGGCCTGACGCGATTCAGCTGGCAGAACGAGATCGACCCAATCTGGTGTTGATGGACATCGCGCTCCCCGGTCTTTCGGGCCTCGAGGCGGCGGCCCGCATCACCACATCGTGGCCCCAGGTGCGAGTCATCATCCTCTCCATGCATTCCAACGAAGAATATGTCCGCCAAGCGCTCCGGGCCGGTGCCTCGGGATACCTCTTGAAAGGAGCCGAGCCGCCGGAGTTGGAGATGGCTCTCAAGGCGGTCATGCGAGGAGAGACCTACCTGACGCCCAGTGTGTCCAAGAAAGTGGTGGACGAGTATCTCAGGCAGGGGACAGCGCAAAACAAAGGCGTGGCGTTATCTCCGCGGCAGTGTGAAGTGCTGAAGCTGATCGCCGAAGGCGGTTCCACCAAGGAGATTGCCGGCAAGCTCGCATTGAGCGTCAAGACGGTAGAAGGGCACCGCGCCGAATTGATGAGGCGATTAGAGATTCACGATGTCGCAGGGCTCGTTCGCTATGCGATTCGCATCGGCTTGATCGCGGTAGATTCCTAAATCAGCCCCCTGTCCCTCTTGCGTTTCTTCTTCCGCACGCACCAAGGGAATCCCTTGGTGTCACCCCAGGAAATATCTCGTGCTCCACACGGTATCTACCTGCTAGTGGCACAACTGCCTTGGGCGTATTCTGCGTTTAAGGGCAGTGCGAACGCGTCAGATGTAGCCCATGGAGGTATGTATGAAGAACCTATTGAGGCTGGGAAATTGGCGGAGGTCTGCGATTGGTGGTTTCATGCTACTTTGCGCCGGCTTGTTCGGTTGCTCCGGCGTCTCGGCCCAGGTGACCTCTAGTATGCAGGAAACGATGGGGGAACAGGCCCAGCATATGACCGCACAATGGTATTGCGATCAAGCTGAAGCGAACCATGCGGAAGCGGCAAGGTATGAACGGCGGGCCGCATCACTGGTTGGGTACGCCGACCCGAAAGGGTTCGTGAGGAATGGAATGCTGACAGCGGCGCAAACATATCGAGCAAAGGCCCGTGACATGGAAAAACTAGCCGCTGCCCAAGGACAGGAGCTGACGGTCGCCTGTCAATAAGTGCGGGTTACTGCGAAACGCAGTGTGAAGATGCTATTCAAACCAATGGTGCGTGTCGCTCGAGTTCATCGAGAGGCAGCGTAGTCAGTCTTCCTGGCGCTCTTGCTCGAGCGCCAGGAGCTGTTTCTTTCTCTCCAGCCCCCAGCGATAACCGGCCAGCTTGCCGTCTGCCCGCACGACACGGTGGCAAGGGATGGCAACCGCGATAGGATTCGTCGCGCAGGCTCTGGCTACCGCTCGGGCTGCGGTTGGTTTTCCAATCTCGCAGGCAATCTCACGATAGGTGCGTGTCAATCCGCGAGGGATTGCCTGGAGCGCCGTCCATACTTTCCGTTGAAATGCAGTTGCCCGCACATCCAAAGACAATAATCCTGAACAGGTTTGTCCATTGATGTAATGAAGTAGCATCTGCATCTGCGGCTCCAATCCCTGTGGATCGTGGTGCAGGATGGCTTGTGGATAGGTGTCTGTGAGCGAGGCGACCAAGCCTGCTTCATTGTCTCCAAGGCTCACCGAGACAATCCCTCGTTCCGTTCCGGCGATAAGCGCATGGCCGACCGGCGTGCGCGCCGTGGCATAGCATAGCGTCACGCCCTTGCCGCCTGACCGATAAGCGGACGGCGTCATCCCCAGTGCTCCCGATACGCGCTCCGCGACACGGCTGCTGGAGCCGAAGCCCGCTTCATAGGTTGAGGTTGTGATGCTCTTCCCTTGTTTCAGCAAGGCGGTGAATCGCTCAATTCGCTTGGCATCCTGATAGGCTTTGGGGGAAAGGCCGAATGATCTCTCAAAAGCTCGTGGCAAATGAAACGGGCTGAGGCCCACGTGGCCGGCTAATCGACGGAGTGAGACCGACTCGTCTGCATGATCATCCAAGTACTGACGGGCCTGCTCGACTCGCTGGTCAGACGGAGAGCCGTGAGGAGATTGGGGCTGACAACGCAGGCAGGCACGGAAGCCCGCGGCTTCTGCTTCCTGCGGCGATGAAAAGAACGCCACGCGGTGACGGGCAGGGCGACGCGAGGAGCAGGACGGACGGCAGTAAATGCGTGTGGAAGACACGGCATAGACAAAGCGCCCATCGAATCGACGGTCGCGGTGCAGGACCGCGTTCCAAGCTACTTGTGCATTGACCGGTGCCATCGTCCCCTCGCAATCATTGCTAGTGGACCATGATACCGCCGGAGAAGTGCGAGGAACTATCCGATTCTTGCGGTCAAACTGATAGGGGAGGGGAAGCAGCGGAAGTTAGGATGGTTTGAACTTGAATCGGCAGACATGGCCGCCACGGACGATACATTCGTCGTGTTCGACCGGGCGTCCGACGAAGGTTGAAAGCAGGGCCAGATCGAAATGGCAGACCTCGGGAAAGCGGGTGGCAAGGTGGTGAAAGACGCAATTGGACGCCTCGATCATTGGCAGCTGCCGTCCGGTGGCTGCCGTCGATGATGCCTCATAGCCGAGTTCGTGCATAGCCGTTGCCAGGCGGGTAATCCGGTCGGCGGCGGGTCCGGCCAGATGTTGGGCGTGCTGGAGCTGCGCGCCGACCTGCGCGCCAAGCTTCTCAAACCGCGCGATGAGTGCGGCTTCTCCCTTTTCCGATTTCAACGAGTCCAGGAGTAACTCGGAAAACCACGAGTACTTGCGGGGGAACCCTTCATGGCCCTCGGCGCTAAGCAGGTAGAGTTGCTCCGGCCTGCCGCCCGTCGCCTGCATCGATCCTTTCGTCACGAGACCTTCGGCCACCAGAGAGGTGAGGTGTTGCCGGACGGCGTTGCGCGAGACATGCAGCTCGCGCGCAAGTTCGTCGATCGTGCGGCCAGTCTTACGATCCAGAAGCAGTCGTAGGAGCTGTTCTCGTCGGGAACCTTGTATCCGCATCGTGCAAACCTCCGGCGGAAGTATACAGAAAAGCGGTCGAATTGGCCAATAAGATACTTATAACATATCTATATTGACAAAGTGTCTCTTGGTCCATTACTCTGGGCCGGTCATTCACTCGTACGGTTTCCAACCAGGAGGTTTTTCATGGGTCGCACACTTCGGTCTTTGTCCGTCCTCGCCCTCATCCTGATGTCGGTCGCCTGCACGGCACCGCAGACGCAGGCCACCACGGCGTCACCCACCAAGGTGGCGGACACCAAGGCGGCGCTTCGCGATCTCTGGCTCGGGCATATTCTCGGCATCCGCAATGTCGCCGTCGCCACGATGGATAAGAATGCCGCAGCCCGCGAGTCGGCGGAAAAGAGCGTGGTGGCAAATGCGCAACAGATCGCCGGTTCAATCGAGCCGTATTATGGCAAAGCGGCGTCGGATAAACTGTTCACTCTGTTAGCCGGACATTACGGAGCCATCCGTGACGATTTGGATGCGACGGTGGCAGGGAATGCAGCCCAGCAGGAGGCGGCCATCAAGGCGCTCACGGTCAATGCTGCCGAGATCTCCACATTTTTGAGTGGTGCCAACCCCTATCTGCCGAAGGATGCGGTGATGGGATTGCTGACGGCCCATGCCGCGCATCACCTTCAGCAGTTCCAGCAATTGAAAGCCGGGGAGTACGCCCAGGAAGGTGAGACCTGGAACGGGATGAAGAAGCACATCTACGTCGTGGCCGATGCCCTGACCGGTGCATTAGCCCAGCAGTTTCCGGCAAAGTTCTGACCGGGGCAGGTCCAGAGACGCGCTTCCTCTCCTCGCGAGGGGAGGCGCGTCTCTATCCTCAGCTTTTCAACGTGCGGTTCTCTTCGCGTTTACCTAGGTTCCAAATGCTTTCCGCTTTACTGCCGATGTACCAAAAGCTCACGGCGAGCAGGGCAAAGAAGACGGCCTTGTGCAGCCCGTTCCAGAACAACTCAAAGAAGCGCGTGTAGAGGTTGATGCCCAGGAAGGTGATGCCGAAGCCCTTCGTGATGTTGTTGTCATGCCGCAGACCATGATAGATGGCCCAGCCGGCGACTGAGCCAAATAGGATCGACCAGTGGAAAAGCTCGATCTGTTTCGCTCGTTCCCAACTGTGCATGTCGCCGTAGTTTCCAAAGATCGACATGATCCAGAGGGAGATGAAGAGATACAGCAATCCCATCACCAATGTGCTGCGGAAGAAGCGTTGGCCCAGGGGGTGTGTTTCCAAGACCAGCGCGCAGCCGGTGAGCAACCCGCCGAACAGGATAAAGCGCAGCGGATAATTCATGCCGAGGTAATAGGCGCCCCAGCCGGACATATAGCCTGTTTCCGTACCCATCCAGCCGCCGAGCGACGCCAAGGAGAAGACCCAGATCAAGTTCGATTCAAGCACCACACCAAGGACTGCGTAAACGAGGAACGAAAGGAGTAGGAGCAGCGAGAAGTGGCCGCTGCCCGTATCGAGCATGACGCCGAGTTGGGAAATTGCCCCGCCGGTCGCGAGCACCCCCAGGAAGAAAATCGCTTCGTTGCGATAGACCTTGTCGGGCGCCTGTTCGCGTCTGGCGAGCCCCCAGCGATAGAGCCCTGCCGCAATAAGGGAAAGAAGAGCGCACTTGATCGATGCGGGGGCCTGGAAAAACACGTCGAGCAGGTCACGTAGCACACGATCGGAGAGCGCCGCACTGACTGATGACATGATGGAAAAGAGGGCAATCCAGAAGGAGTACTTGGCCAGCTTG
Organism: Nitrospira sp.; assembly: GCA_040081095.1. Lineage (GTDB taxonomy): Bacteria > Nitrospirota > Nitrospiria > Nitrospirales > Nitrospiraceae > Nitrospira_D. The sequence continues at coordinate 4,240 of JBEBHO010000087.1, read as the reverse complement.
CGCCAATCGAAATACTGCACCTCAATCGTGGCCGCGAGTGTTGCGGCTTGCGTATCGGGAATCACGCCGTCTTTGCGCCACTGCTCAATAGTATCTTGGACTACGGTGGCTTGCTTGCGCGGGAGTTTCATAGGGGCCTCTTGCAGGTGAGATGCAGCCTGATTCGTTCAAGGTGAATTATAGGGCGGAACGGGAATGGAGGCCATTGAGAAGGAGAATGTGACGAGTGTCCTCAAGTCTTCTGGGAGCGTGCCGATAAAAAAGAGACAGCCGGAACTGCGAGGGAGCGCCATGCCTATCACAGATGTCATTGCCAGTTACGGTCGTTGTTGTGTGCATCCTGCATTCTTCGACCGGTTCTACGAGATCTTCCTTGGCAGTGACCCGGCGATCCGCCCCATGTTCGTCAGGACAAACTTTGCCAAGCAAAAGGCATTGCTGCGCGAGGGCGTGTCGATGCTCCTGATGCATCTGGAGGGAAAGCCGGTCGGGACCGCTTGTCTTGACCGCATCGCGGAGACGCACAGCCCCAAACGGATGAATGTGACCGCGCGGCTCTATGAGTTGTGGATCACGAGTCTAGTCAAGACCGTCAAGGAATTCGACCGTGAGTGCACTCCGGAAGTCGAAGCTGAATGGTGGAGGGCCCTGCACGCCGGGGTGCACTATCTCATGATGCAAGGGGCGAAAGCCGCCTAGGTGCGCAGGGTCAAGATCAGTGAGTGCCGCAGGCGATTGTGATGAGGGCAGCGGTCGGCGAGCCTGCCATGACCGGTGTCAATTGGTCGCTGTTCCCGCTGGACCGCACCACAGTCCCGCTTCCCATCTGGCCGGAATACCAGCTCGACTTGAGCGGCTGGCTCCTCTGATTCTGGCGATCGTATCCGCGTTTCATTGTTTTGACAGAACCGGAGCTCCTTCGCGCTCGCATCGCGCCGTCTTGTAGCCGAACAAGTCAGACATCGTCACCGTCTCATCCGCCTGCCGGCGTGATCGGCATAGTACAGATAGCCGTCCGTCTCGCAGGCTTTCATCGAGTGGCCGCCGATGTTGTGCCGAACGCATCGTTGCGGCTACCCGGTCGTCGATAATGGCACGCTTCTCGGCATGGTGAGCATCGGTGACATCAATCGCGAACTGTTCTTCGAGCGGGGCCTGATGCGACATTGACTCGGGTTGCGACGCAGAGATAGTCACAGCTTTATCTCGGGTTGCCGTGTGTTATTCGGCGTAGCCCAGATCGCGGTCACTGGCGAGTGAGAGATACGGTTCTCCCCACTGGTTTTGGTTGGTGAGATCCCATGGCTCGTCGGGGTGGATCGGTCTGAACCGGAGTCCATAAATTCCGCCATAGGCCAAATATGCGAGGCCCGACCCGGAGTCTTCCACCAACTGCGCGTAGGCCTGACAGACAGGGGTCTTCTCATCGTCACTCCACCCCGTGACCCAGTACCACTCCCCGGCAGGGTTCCGTTCATAGAGCCGAACCTGGCGGATCGGTCGCGCAGGACCGGCTTCTTTGAACCGCGCAAAGAAACTCATCTCGCAATTGTCGTTGGATTCAACTTCGACGATCATGCGCGGCTCCTGAACGTCCGTACCGCTGACTCGCATTTTAGCGCAAGCTAGTTATCTAAACACAGGCCTAATGGTTCCTGGTACCCTGTTCTTTGCTCTTGACGCTGGGAGCCGAGAGTTAATCCAGCGTGGATCTGCGGCATCACCACAACTCGACGGTGAAGGAGGAGAGAATGGCTAAGGCAAAACAGACACCGACCGGGCGGGCACGAGAAGGCCCCAAGGCGTTGACCGGCTTGGAAGGGCCGATTATCGAAGGGATGGCCACGCTGTTCGAAAGGTTCGGGCCTGCGGTGGGGAGTGCGATGTACAAGGCCTACGTGGGCAATACCGGGTTGTTCATTCAAATTGTCGCAAGCCGGCAGGAGAACGACTATTACGTGGTTGAGCTGATGATCCGGAACGTCAGCGAACACGGCATTTATCTTGAGACCTTCAGTCTTCCCAATTCTCCCGCGGTGCCATTGGAAATCGGGCACAAGGTGCGGAAGGATACCGGAATGACGTCCGACCTTGTTCTTGAATGGAATACGATCAAGAAGACCACATTCCTGCCGGCGCATCTTCGACCGGGCGGAGATGACTATAAAACCGTGTTTCTGCGAATTGGGCCGATCTCGACGCAGAAAGCACAACTGTCGAACTTAAAATCCATGAAGCTGGGCTATGCGTATTCTCCTCTGAATGAGGCGACCGTGATTGATAAGACCATTCGCGTGCGGCTGCGGTAGGGGGAGGTACGACGTCTACTGTAACTCGGTATCTATGAAATTATGGGCAGCTCGGAATGTCCCCGTTGATTCTCCCTGCATAGCGATAGCCTACTATCGGTTTTGTTAGGAAATCGCGAGCGGATGGCCAGATTTGTGGTTGGTGGCGAAGTGTCGGAGCATCCGTTCTGCGGCGGCGGGAGAAAGGGGCATTACCGAGACGTCAAATCCAAGGTCTGGCAAAGTGGAACGTGCGGGGAAATGGTTCCTGACACCATAGTCTTTCTCTGGTACCCTGCTCTCGCCCATCTGAGCGGTGTAAGCCCTGCGGCGTTTGAAGCCGTGTCGAAATAGGCTTAAAGGTGTCCGCTAAAGCCTGGGGAGTCCAGCCAACCCCATTTGTTTCGCCCCCATTCAATAGGGAAAATAGATCGCGGAGTAGTCATAAGTGTCTAAGAGTCTTTGTGAGGAACTGATTGGAGTTAAATCACAGGTTAGCTCCACAGTTTTCCCAAACTCTCTTTGGATCGATGCATGAAGGTTTCGAACCAAACAACCGTAACTTGAGTCGATCGTGCTTGTCTCCGCATCGTATTTGAGGTTGGCACTGTCCTTGTAGAGTATGCTGTATCGTGTTTCGTTGTACGGTATGTCAACGATAGCTGCGTACATTCTAAATTGGAGTGAGCCAACAATATGCCCAGAGCGCTCAGCATTCATTGACCAGCCAAGTTTCTTGCCTGCAGATAGAATTCGTTGTGTAACTTCATCGAGAGTTGGGGTTTGTTCAGAAGCTGCAGGTATTGTCGCCTCGGTGAGATTCTTGATCGGACTTGTTCTGCATCCTGCAGCAACAACAAGAAGGAATCCTGCAAGGGTAATCAGTCGAATTATTCGGTTCATCGTTGTCTCGTTTCCCGCAATGCGTCGGAAAGCACAGAACTATCCACGGCTGAATTGGTGCAGACTAATTTCCAAAGAGGGGCGTAGTCAACGGGGTAAGGATGGGTAATGCATGTATTTGAAGGGCGAGCCGCCGCGCGGAGCTTCGATGCCATTAGGGCCGCATCTCTGAGGGAAACGATACTCTTGGGAGCGAAGTCCATATTGATCCCACCCACGTAAGGCATGTGTGATTGCAAGACCTTGTATCTTCATTGGAGGTTTTGCATCATGGCACCACGGGAGCGGGACAGATCGCAAAGATCCGGGTCCGTCGTTTTGAAGACCGTGGGTCAGCTCGGGTCGTCCCGTTCCTCCGTTCACCAACCCGGACAGTTGAGAGGGCCCCGAGCCCGCATTGTGCAAGGACGGGAGACACGGAGGTGCACCATGAGCACAGCGGTCTTTGTCGGCATGGATGTCTCGCAGGCCTGTGTTGATGTGGCGGTCCATCCCGGGACTGTCTTCCAGATTGCGCAGGATGAGCGCGGGATTGCGGAGGCGGTGGAGCGGCTTCAGGCCGTGCAGCCCACCTTAATCGTGCTCGAAGCGACGGGTGGCCTCGAAGTGCCATTGACGGGCGCACTGGCCGCCGCCGGCCTGCCGGTCGTGGTCATCAATCCTCGTCAGGTGCGGGACTTTGCTCGGGCCACCGGACAGTTGGCGAAGACGGATCGGCTCGATGCCCAGATCCTCGCCCGGTTCGCCGAAGCCATTCGTCCACCCGTCCGCCCGGTCCCGGATGAACAGACGCAGGCGTTGGCCGCGCTCGTCGCGCGCCGTCGGCAGTTGATCGCGATGCTTACGGCCGAAAAGAACCGACTCCGCCTCGCGGCCCGGCCCATCCAGAAACGGGTGCAGGCGCATGTGACCTGGCTGGAGAAAGAGCTCGCCACCACCAATATCACGCTCACGACGACCATGCGCGAGAGCCCGGTGTGGCGAGAGAAGGAAGACGTCTTGCGGAGCGTGCCAGGCGTGGGGCCGGTCCTCACGACGACGCTCTTCGC
>JBEBHO010000236.1:0-4773 GCA_040081095.1 Nitrospira sp. | reverse complement strand
CACGTGGCCGTCATCACAGGGTCATTCCAATAACCCTGCGCCACCCCGGCCCCGCCAATATAGATCTCGCCAATCTCTCCCGTTGAGACCGGACGCATCTGCTCATCGAACAGAAATACGTCGGCCCCCGGGATCTCCCGGCCAATCGGAACTCTGCCCTCCCCGCCTTGCGTCGATATCCGACAGGCCGCCGACCACACGGTGGCTTCAGTGGGTCCATACTCGTTGTAAAGGACCGCGTGGGGAAGAAGCTCATAATGTCGTCGCACCAGTTCAGCCGATAACACCTCTCCGCCCACGATCACCATGCGAAGCGATGCGCCGCCTGCGGCAGACATCCGCTGTATCACAAGTGCGTGCCAAGCCGGCCCCCAGGCCACATGGGTAATGCGATGCCGGGCAATGAGGTCCAGAATGACATCCACATCCCCCTGCTCGTCTTCTGCCGGAATCACCAATGACCCACCTGTGCACCAGGTCCAGTACAGTCCGATCACCGAGCTATCGAATGCCAGGGACGACGTGAAGAGAAATCTCTCGACTGGATTCCCGTAGTAGACTTCGCGCGCCCGGGTGGACTGGGCGACATTCCCATGAGTCACGGCCACGCCTTTAGGAGTACCCATCGAACCCGACGTGTACATCACATAGGCGAGATCGTCCCCGCCGACCATGGACGGTAACGGCGCATCATCGCACGCCAACAGCGCCGCTCCTTCCAAATCGAAATCGACAACGATCCCGTCAAACGCCGGAAGCCGAGATCGGAACACGAGCTGCGTAACCAGAACGGAAAGCCCGCTCTCATCAATCATATCCGACAAACGCGCTTGGGGAAGCGTCGGATCCAGCGGGAGATAGGCCCCTCCCGCTTTCCACACCCCCAACAGCATGACGGCCATATCGACCGAGCGCTCGCAGCAAATCCCGACCAGCCGTCCCGATCGCACCCCTTTCTGCCGCAGATAGCGCGCCATCCGATTCGATCGGCGATCCAGAGCCTCGTAACTCACCACCTGCTGCTGGGTCGCCACCGCGCACGCATTCGGCGTTGCTCTCACCTGCTCATAAAAGCGGTCCAGCACCGAGTCGTACTGAGGAATCACGGATGTGGTCGAGGCCGGTCGTTCCTCCACGCCACGCGCTTCTTGCCCCGCACCAGCCCAGTGGACGGACAAGCGCTCTTGGGGATGCGCCAGACACCAATCCAGCAACCGATGAATGCTCTTTAACAATTCTCCAATTCCGTCGGCTTCGTAACATGCCGTTCGATATTCAATGGCGAGCTTCACGCTCTCGCCCCGCTGAGAGATCAGCAGCACCAAGTCGACGGGGAGATCGGCCGGAGGGACCGACTGCCGACTGGCCGAGACTCCCTCCAACCGCAGATCGTCCAGAGACTGATCATCGAACACGATCATCGCATTGAACAACGGAACCGACTGGCCGCCGCGTTGGGCCGTAAGGGCACGGACCACCTCGTCATACGGCACATCCTGATGATCAATGGCCTCCGTGATCACACACTGCACATACGACAAGACATCGCCCACGGACAGGTCTTCGGAGAGCGTGAAACGGAGCGCCACGGTATTCACGAGACATCCCACCAGCGACTCGGCCATGCCCCGATGCCGATTGGCTACCGGCGTTCCAATCGTGATGTCTCGATGTCCGGCATATCGGGCCAGCACACACACATACAACCCGCACAAGAACGCGAATCGAGTCAGACCTCGTTGCCGACACACCTCATCAATTTTTCCCACGGTATTCGAAGACAAGAGCTCCGTGACGCGACCGGTCCGCGCCGCCGTCGTCAGCATCTTCGGAGGATCGATGCGGAGCGCCGGTGCCGGAGGCACATTGCGCAATTGCTGTTCCCAATACGCCAACTGTCGATCTCGCCCTCCGGCAGCCAGCCACGCCCGATGCCAAGCCACATAGTCGCGGTACTCCCCCTGACGCTGCGGAAGCTCAATCGGCTGGCCGACTACAGTCGCACGATAGACCAGGCTCAGTTCGCGACAGAGCACACCCATCGACCAACCATCGACAATCAAGTGATGACACACCACGATGAAAGTCGCGACCTGTGGCTCCATCCGGATGAACACGGCATGCAATAACGGCCCCCTGGCCACATCGAAACAGTGCTGCGACGCACGCATAACGAGATCATTCAGGGCCTGTACTCGTTGAGTGACGGGAAGATGGCTCAAGTCTTCGCGCCGTAGCGCAACCGCCATCGTGGGATGCACAAACTGACAGGGCTCTCCGTGCCGCTCACCAAACGTCGAGCGCAATTGTTCGTGCCGACCCACGAGCATCTGCAGACCGCTTTCAAGCACGTCAGCATCAAAGCGCCCCTCCAGACGGACGGCCACCGCGATCGTGTTCACCGTGCTCTGAGGCTGTAGCCGTTCTGCAAACCAGAATCGCAACTGAGAGGGAGACAGCGAGTACAACACGGCCTCCTTCCCATCGCCCGATCCAGACAACGAGGCCGCCACAGGGCGCTGCTCTCTGGCGATGATGGAGGAGCCGGACAATAGGTAGTCCGCCAAATCCTCAATCGATCCGCCGGTCAGAAGACGTCCGAAGGACACCTCTACACCAAAATCCTCCTCCAGACGGGCCTTGAGCAGCCCGGCCTTCAATGAATCGATTCCCAGTGTGACAATCGGGCGAGCGCGGTCGATCTGCCCAACGTCAGTCTGCAGCACCACCGAGATCACCTTCTGGAGATACTCCTCCAGAGACGATCGGTCATGAGGCAGTCCGGCCGTGTGAGGATCCGACTCGCTCACACCGGAGGCTGACGACTGGGGCGCACGCACCTCGAGTCTGCTCATGCCCACCACCGCCAGAGTCCCTTCGAGATACGCGGCTCTAGCCAGATGACGCTGAACTTTTCCGCTGGCGGTCTTCGGAAGTCCTCCTGTCCGCACCAACACCACCACCGCAATGCCGGTGAGATATTCGTCCATCACCCCTTGACGGATGGCCTCGATCACCCCGTCCACGTCCAACGAACTGACGCGATCGACCTCATGGATGACCACCAGTTCTTCACCCTGTCCATGATCGACCGAAAATGCCGCGCCGCCACTGGCACGAAGGGCCGCGTGGCACTGCTCAACAGTCCGCTCAATGTCATGAGGATACAAATTGCGTCCATGAAGAATGATCACATCCTTCAGGCGGCCCGTCACATACAGTTGCCGCGCGTGCAGAAATCCGAGATCCCCGGTTCGAAGAAAGGTGGCTCTCGGATCGCTTTCCACCGACGCCCGAAACGTCGCTCGACTCTCTTCGTTGTTCGCCCAGTAACCGTCCGCGACGCTCTGGCCAGAAACCCAAATCTCTCCGACTCGGTCGGGGGGACAGTCTACATTCGTCACGGGATCGACAATGCGGATCGTGGTCCCGGCAAGCGGCTCCCCACACCCAATCAGTCGCCACGCAGCCGGTGCGGACGGTTCCGTAATAGTGACGCGCTGATTCGCCAACCCCTCAGCTGATACGGTGAGCACCACGGACTCGGTCCCAAAGCATTTTGCGGTCACCACAAGGGTGGATTCTGCCAAGCCATAGGCTGGTGTAAACGCCTTCGGATCAAATCCATACGCGCTGAATCGACGGCTAACTGCCTCGACAGTCTCGGCACGAATCGGCTCGGCTCCGCAACTGGCGACTGCCCAGCGCTCTAACTTTCCAGACCACTCCCCCTTAACCTGAAGTGCGGCGAGGCATGACTCATACGCAAAATTGGGAGCGCCGCTGTGGGTAATCCCCAAACGGTCAATCGCCTCTAGCCATCGGAGTGGCCGGCGCAGAAACGTGACGGGAGACATCAAGAACGCAGGAATACCGGCATAGAACGGTGCGAGAATGCCGTGTACCAGACCGTAGTCATGATAGTACGGGAGCCAGCACAGTGAACGACTCTCTTCCGTCACACCGGTAGCGAGACGAAGCCCCTCGCACTGCGCCAACACATTCCGATGACTGATCATGACGCCGCGAGGGGTGGCTGTCGACCCCGACGTATACTGCAAATACGCCAGGGATGTCCCCGAACGGCGCGGCGGTTCATCCACAAGGGAGCCGGCAGAAAGATCATCGGTCGTCAGCCACGAGCGTGCCTCCGGCTCTGGCGCCATCAAGAGGGAAGACGCCAGCGCATGGATGCTCCCTATTGTGAGAACCATCGAGGCCTGAGCATCGTCGAGAATCGCGCGGAGACGAGGCAGGCTGTGCTTTCGTCGGATCGAATCTGGCGGAGGCGCTGGAATTGGAACGAGACCCGCGTGAATACAGGCCCAAAATGCAACGACGACATCCAATCCGGGAGGATACAACAGCAGAATCCTGGCTCCCGGATCGGTCCGGTGGCGAAGGACCTCGGCAAGTTGCGCCACTCGCTTCCGCAACTCCGACCAGCTCAGCTCTTCACCAAGCTCCAGTGTATCCCGGACAAACGCATAGGCGATGCCGTCCATTGGCTGCTGGCAGCGATGCAAAAAAAGGTCTGCCAATGTCTGAACCGACTTTGGCACCGGACTACTTACGGCCATTATGACAAGCTCGCGCGTGAATGATGTTACAGGAAAGATGAATTATATACGCAGAAGCAGGACCCATACCTCACTCAATAAGAACACCTACCCCACGTCATGCTATTACAGCCTCTTCCAATATCGAAGCACTATCATAATCCATGCAGAATAGACTTGATTGCTAATCATGTAATGCGCTGATCTTGAATGG
>JBEBHO010000077.1:0-4816 GCA_040081095.1 Nitrospira sp. | reverse complement strand
ACGCCGGTCGTCTCTCCCGCCTGCAAAATGGCATGCACTTCTCCTTCAGGCCTGACTAACAGTGACTGAAGCTGCGGCGCCGTCCCTGCGACACCACCGAGCGCGTCCAGCAGGGTATAGACAGGATGCGGTAAAATATCGAGCAATTGATCGATCGGAGACATCAACGATCGACCGTCATTAGACTTTCTCACCGTTTTAAACGAGAAATAACTTTCCACGTGAACCACGCGACCAATCAGCGGAATCGACGCAGTCAAGGCTCGGGCCGGTACTTCATATAGTAATTGATGGCCAGCGCAGACCGTTCGACCAGCGACCCGAGCAGCCTCAAGCACGGCGTCCGCATCAGCCAGTCGAAGAGTAAATGGTTTTTCGACGTAGACGTGCGCACCATGCGACAGACACAATATGGCCAGCTCAGCGTGGGTCGAAGGCGGCGTCGCGATATGAACCACCGTGGGCTTGATTGTCTTGAGCAGATCGGACACGGAGGTAAAGAACGGTACCTCCGTAGGAACCAGCCCGTCCAATTTCGACCGATCGCCAGACGGGTCCGCCAATGCGACAATGCGCCCGGCGCCATGCGCTTTGATGGCTTTAGCATGATGCACGCCCATCTTGCCGCAGCCTATGAGGGCCACATCCAGCGGCGTCGTTGCGTTACCTTGTTGTCCCATGTTCAATCGATTCCCCGGTTATAACGGAAAGTGATGAGTCCCTGAACGACCTACAGCATCAAACACGGTCGCAGCTGCACGAACATCCTGAGACCTTTCGCCGCACTCCACCATCGACTTTGCCCGAACTCGACGATTTACTTTAATGCATTTCCTTACGCGACTCTAGCAATGGAACGTTTCCTTCCATACCTGAAAACTCAGCACTGTCCATAATAACTCGGAGTGGTCATGCACGCCGGACCGATGCTCCTGGACAATTCTGCGAAGGGCCGTGCGGTCGAAGAACTCGGAAGCAGCCTGTTCGGGCAGCGCGAGAATCCGCTCCCCCATGCCTTTATCCGACCGGAACCATCGGTCCAACGGAACCCCAAAACCGGACTTTCGGCGATCGACTATTTCCGTCGGCAAGAAACCACGCGCCACATCTTTCACAATGGCTTTGCTGGTCCCCCCCTTCACCTTATAGGCGGACGGCAATCGATTGGCGAATTCCACGATCCGATAGTCCATGAAGGGCACGCGAGACTCGATGCTCGCGGCCATGCTCATCTTGTCCTGCCGATTGAGGATGGAAACGAGAAAGCATTCCTGATCGAGGAGAGACACACGGGAGACTTCGTCTAAGCCGAGATTTTCCGTCCCCTTGAGGCAGGCGAGGCGATAATCGAGATGGACGTCTAGAATCTTCGGATACACCGCAGCCACCACCTCCGGACGCAGTACGCTCGAATTGTAGAGCAGCGTGTCCTCCGGAGAGGATGCGGCATAGCGAGTGAGCTTATCCATGCGATGATCCCGGGTCATACGCCCCCACACCTTGAAGACACTCCTTAGCGCAGAGGGAATACGCCGACACCATGCCGCCAGGCCGGGAATGCGGTAGCGGGGATATCCGGCAAACAGCTCATCCGAACCCTCGCCGGTGAGCACGACCGTGACATGCTGCTTGGCCAAACGGCTCAACGCGAATATTTGGATCGAATTGGCAAAGTTGAGCGGCTCATCGTTATTCCATACCATCTGCGGGAGCAACTCGCTGAATTCGACATTGCTGAGCACCAGCTGATGATGGATCGTTCCATACTTCTTGGAAACCATCGTGGCATAGGCGCTCTCATCGTATTCGGGTTCGTCGAACCCGATCGAGAAGGTGTTGACCGGATCTGATTTAACTTTCGACGCCAATGCCGTCACGAGACTGGAATCGACCCCGCCGCTGCAAAAGGTCCCTACGGGCACATCGCTGATCAGCCGCATCTTCACGGAATCTTCCAGCAACTCCGTCAACGTTTGCCGCGCTTCCTCATACGTGACCTGCAGTCGGTCGGCGGTTGGGCGTGGAGACCAATACTGCGCAATCCTGGGCCGCCCATCTTGCAACGTGAGGGTGCAGCCCGGGGGAAGACTGACCACGTCTCGAAACAGATTCTCGGCACCGGCCACCTGACGAAACAACATGTACTCGGCCACCGCCTCATCGCGGCACCGTGCCGAGATCGCGCCACTCGCCAGGATCGCCTTGATCTCTGACGCAAACAGAAACGCGTGGGGCGTCACGGCATAATACAGAGGCTTCACGCCCATCCGATCACGGGCCAAAAAGAGGACACGCCGCCGGGCATCCCAAATGGCAAATGCAAACATCCCATTGAGCGCGTGCACACAGGCCTCGCCCCGCTCGGCATAAAGATGGAGGATGACTTCGGTGTCGCTCTGGCTCTGAAAACGATGGCCCTTCGCGATCAGCTCGTTCCGGATCTCGCGGAAGTTATAGATCTCTCCATTGAAGACGATCCTGAGCGAACCATCCTCATTGGCCATAGGCTGATGTCCGCCACCGAGGTCGATGATGCTGAGCCGGCGATGGCCAAGCCCCACCGGTCCATCAAGATACAGACCGGCATCGTCCGGTCCCCGGTAGGCGAATACATCCCGCATCCTTGTTACGATATCCTGCTCGCATCGCCTGGCAGGATCAGTGTAGACCAACCCAACTATCCCACACATACGCCTGGTTCCCTTCTCTAAAAACTGATGGAAGACTCGGTCAGGTCAGATGCCCAGAGGAACGTGGGAGGTGACCCATTTAAATTTTCCATTGGCTGCCGGCTCCAGCCGATCGACCATCTGCACGTCGATCCGGATGTCTTCGCCCAACCGGGCCTGTAACTCGCTGACCAAATGGTCGGTATGCCCCTGCGTGTAGGCCGGCCCGGGAATGAGCCTCACGATCACAGAATCACGATCCTGCTGGATAATCTGGGACCCTTCAATGCAATCCAGCGGCTTGAATGGATGGGTCAGCACAGAAGGTGAAATCAAACGGCCGTCTTTCAAGGTGAGCACGTCTTCCGCTTTCGTCGTCACATCGTCCATGATGTTCAAGCCCCGCCCGCACGAACAGGGCTTTCCCCGAAGACTCGTCATGTCGTTCGTGACGTACCGAATCAGCGGCATCGCCATATTGTGCAAGCTGGTCCCGACCAGTTTGCCGACGGAACCGGACGGGAGCGGCTGCCCCTGGCCGTCCACAATCTCCGCGACCCCATACTCCATGGCCAAGTGATGCCCCTCGTGCCGATCGCACTCGCTGGAAAACACCACCCGCTCGGCCAGCGCGTAGTAATCGAAAACCCGGCAGGCAAACCGCTCCTCAATCACCTGGCGCTGAAAATCGTACAGCGTTTCGGACGATGTGATCGCAGCCCGAAGGGGAAACGTTTCGCCGCGACTTTGTAGAAACTTAGCCAGCAGATACAACGTTGAAGGATAGCCGTCGAGTACCGCAGGTTGGAAACGGGCCAAGGCGTCAAAATAGGCAGGAAGATTCTGCTTCGAAAGATGAAACGACGACAGCAACATCTGATTCTGGTACCGGTTCATTCGCCAGAACGGCGGCTTTCTTTGCTCCAGAGGCACGATCACATTGCCACGGGCCACGGCAATCCGGTCCCCATCCCGAGCCAGACAGCATCCAGCCCAGCGATAGTGGCGATCCAACGCCGCATACGCCATCCAAACCGTGTCGGCATCGTATCCGACGGTCAGCGGAGTTCCGGTCGTCCCGCTCGTGTGCCCCGTCCGCATCGAGCTGGGGGCAACATCACGGGAGCGCAAATCATCAAAGTGCGTACGAATATCGGCGCGAGTTAACAGCGGCAGCTTAGACAAATCATCCTGCCCTCGGATATCTGACGGCGTCACCTTATACTCATCGAACCGACGCCGGTAGAACGGGATCGTGTCGTACGCGTGCTTCACCGTCGCGCGCAGCCGTTCGTCCTGATAGGCGGCCAACTCACTGGCGGAAAACCACTCCGCTTTCGCCAACAGATCGTGATATTCGCTGAAATGCCCCCCGTAACGCTCGCGATCGAGCAGCGCGCTATAGCCCGTCAAGATCAGATTCTGTCCCCAGACAGGAGCCCAGCTGTACAGCGCCGCAGCGTAGCGGTTCATCGCTTCCGTCCTCGTTGTTCGATCGCAATGCGATACGCGTCCAGGAGTTGCCCGCCAATGGTGCGCCAAGAGTAGCGGCGCTCCACCAACTCACGAGCGGCGCGGCCCAACGCGAGCCGGCAGTTCTTGTCGCCCAGCAACAGGACCGTTTTATTTGCAAACTGCTCCGGAGTGTCGGCGACAAGTAAATGCTCATCGGGATGAACGGCGAGCCCTTCGCAGCCAATGGACGTTGAGACCATTGCCTTACCCATGGCCATCGCATCCAGCACTTTTAAGCGAGTCCCGCCTCCCACACGCAACGGAACGACATACACCGACGCCTCCGATACCAGCGGACGGACGTCGGTCACATAGCCCGTCACCGTTATCTGAGGATCTCGCACGGCCATATCGAGAAGCTCCTTGGGCGGATCTTGCCCCACGGCAAAGAATCGCACGTCCGGCACCTGTTTCCGGATCAATGGCCAGATTTCATCGAGGAAAAACATGACGGCATCACGATTCGCAAACATGTTCATGCCGCCGGTGTATATCAGCGCCGGTGCGTCTTTGCCGTGGGTCGGAGTGAAATACTCGACATCGACACCATTAGGCACGATCGCCGTGCGCAACCCAGGCACCCTCTCCAGTAACGTCTTCTCGTCCGGCTGGGAAACAAACACATTGACATC
>JBEBHO010000367.1:0-4826 GCA_040081095.1 Nitrospira sp. | reverse complement strand
CTGACGATAGGCAACAGTCAGCAGATACAGCGCAAATCCCTCGTGCCTGGCCACGGCAGCCGTGACGGTGGAATCCAGGCCTCCACTCAAAAGGACAACGGCGCGCGGCTGAGACTCTGCTTCAGAAATCATGGTTAGCAGCTCCCCGCATCCGGTTGGATGAGGGACCAATCAGACCAACCTCGCATGAGGCTGGCTTCGTGCGGCATTCACAGGAAAAGGGCGGAAAGTCGACGTACGACAGAACCGGAGACGAAAGAAGAACCTAATCGCGATCTTCTTCTTTCTCAATTTTCTCAAGCAACTCCGCCTTGGATTGGCACTCGACGCAAAGCTTGGCAAAGGGAACGGCTTGGAGCCGCTTTTCGCTGATCTCAATGCCGCACTCGGCGCACATCCCATAGGTCCCGTCCCGCAACCGATTGAGCGACTCATCGATAGCTTGGCGGCGGCGATTGCGCATTTCCATGAGCGAGATGCCAAGCTCTCGGTCCAGATCCATCAACGCCTGATCGCCCACATCACGGGCAGACTCCAGCCTGCGCTGCTGATCCTCCGTCAATGACTGACCGAGATTGCCCTCGATCTCGCGGATGATCTCCTGGCGCTTGCCCATCAACATCTGATGCAAGGTTTCCTGCCGACGCTCACGTGCGTCTCGATCTTTGGCGGATTCCTTGGGACGGGTTGCCGCCTCGACCACGATCTGCACAGGAGCCGGCTTTACCGATACCGGTGCCGCAGGAGCAGCCTTCTTGGATACGACAGCAGCTGCGGGTTTGGTTTTCACTTCAGTTTTCTTCTTTGCAGGCACTTTGGTTGCCATAAATTAATGCTCCTTGGGTAAAGAGACCCCCCAAAAAAGTCCGGCATCTATATCACGGCATGTAGGCTTTGACAAGGGCTAGTGGTCAGTAACTCAAGCAGCCCTAGGGATAGAGGATGGTCGAATGCACGTCATACCCGGCTAGCTTCTCTCGGCCCATGAGCCCTTTCAGCTCTACCAGGAAGTCGAGCCCCACGACTTCTCCTCCAAGTTGGCGGACCAGACTGACCGTGGCCTCGGCCGTTCCGCCCGTCGCCAGGAGGTCGTCGACGATCAGTATACGTTCTCCTGCTGCGATGGCATCCCGATGGATGGCCAAGGTGTTCGAGCCGTACTCAAGGCTGTACTTCACCTCGAAGCAATCGGCTGGCAATTTCCCCGGTTTGCGAACCGGCACAAACCCAGCCTTTAGCCGCTCCGCCAGCACGCCGCCGAAGATAAACCCCCGCGACTCGATGCCGACCACCTTGTCGATCCGAGAATCTTGGTATCGTGCAGCGAGGTCGTCGGTCAGCTTGCGAAACGCCGCTGCATCTTTCAGCAATGTCGTAATGTCGTAAAAAAGAATGCCCGGCTTGGGAAAATCCGGCACTTCGCGGATGAGGGCTTGATAATTGATGGCGGTCTCCGGAATTAGAGCAGGTCGGCCTGCGTCATGGTCTTTCGCTCGATCGTGCCTCGAAGCCGGACTAACGCAGTCGTTTCGATCTGGCGGACTCGCTCGCGGGTCAACCCCATCTCCCGACCGATCTCTTCCAGCGTCTTCGACTCATCACCGTCGAGCCCAAACCGCGACACAATAACAGTTTGCTCTTTTTCAGGCAACTCTTTGACCCAGCTCATCAGCTCAACACGCCGCCGGATCCCATCCGCCGTGTCGTCGGGAGACATGCACATCGGATCTTCGATAACATCGCGGAGAAAAGTATCAGTGCGGTCGTTAATCGGGCTATCCAACGAACAGGTCGTCCGGGCCAGTTGCCTCAGGTCCAGAATCTCCTCTTCATTCGTCTTCATTTTCTTTGCAACTTCTATCGCCAGCGGCTCCCGGCCAAGCTCCTGTACCAACTGCTCGACCTTCCCCATATACTTGTTCAGCCGCTCGACCACATGGACAGGCAGACGGACCAGCTTGCCTTGATTGATGATGGCCCGCTCAATGTATTGGCGAATCCACCAAGAGGCGTAGGTGCTAAAACGGAACCCACGCTTATAGTTGAACTTCTCAACGGCTTTGATCAGTCCAAGATTTCCTTCCTCGACAATGTCCGAAAAAGGAAAGCCCCGATTGATGTAGCGCTTGCCGATACTGATGACCAGGCGGAGATTGGACTCAATCATGATCTGCCGCGCCTGCTCATCGCCAGCTTGGACCCGCTTCCCTAATTCCTGTTCTTGCTTGAAATTGAGCAGCGTCGAACGACGCACTTCGCGCAGATAGCTCTTGAGCGTATCCAGTCCTTCGGACCGATTCGAGGATTTCTCCTCGCGGTCAGGCGAACCGTCCACCTCAATCTCTTCGATCTCGTCGGACGACTGTCGTCGGGCTTCACTCATGTCCTGAAGCTCCTCGTCCTGTCGACTCATATCGGTCGGTATCCTTGACTCGGTTCGCTAGTACCATATCTGAAACTCAGTAAAACGTTCGGTCCCCGGATTCCATTCCACCGTCACCGCCGTGACCCGCGCGGCCGGAGGTCCAACGCCAAGCTCAGTCAGCAGCGATTCGATCGTTTCGCGCCGCCCCTCGACATCCAGCTCGACTCGACCATCGTCGAGATTGCGCACACCACCGACCAACTTGCGCTGCGTAGACACCCGAGCGGCAAAAGCCCGGTACCCTACTCCCTGCACACGACCACTCACCAAAATATGCGCGCGTACCTGCGTTGTCATCATCAAGTCAACCTTGCTAACCACAACAGATTGCGCAACACGGTGGAATACTCTCACACCTCCATAGACCCGTCACGCGTTTTGCAATTCTACGCGCGAGAACGGGGGCTATGAGACAACGAGTGCCGATGACCGTGCAATGGCACATGCGATGCGCTTGAGACAGAGACAAGAATCGCTGAAGGGATTTTTCCGCGTGCCTCCCGAAGGAAACTTCGAAGAGGAGCACGCGGTACGAGTGAGAGGGATTTGGTCGGGGCGAAAGGATTTGAACCTTCGACCCCTGCGTCCCGAACGCAGTGCGCTACCGGGCTGCGCTACGCCCCGACAAGGCGACTCATAAAAACGGGAACCGGATTGTCTTACAAGATGGGGGTAAAACGCAAGCCATGTGCTTCAGCAACTCCGGGGCAGGTTACTTGCCCGTTTTTTATATTGACACCCTTGGCTAATCCTGGATCAGATCGAATGGCACCGTCGACCCCTTCGGAAGCAAGACGAACAAGATAGGGCAACGTCGCATTCGTAAGCGCAAACGTGGATGTCCGTGGAACGATGCCCGGCATGTTGGCCACACAGTAGTGCAGCACGCCATCGGCGAGATAGACGGGATCTGAATGGGTCGTCGCTTTGGTTGTTTCGAAACACCCGCCCTGATCGACTGACACATCCACCACAACCGCTCCAGGCTTCATCCTCGACACCATCGCCCGTGAAACCAGCCTGGGCGCTTTGGCCCCTGGAACGAGCACCGCGCCGATCACAAGGTCAGCCTCGCACACCGCCTGTTCTACCGCAGCTTCATTCACCGCACGCGTGACGATACGCCCCTGATACAGGTCGTCCAGATAGCGCAGCCGGTCCAGATCCAAATTGATCACCGTCACCTGCGCGCCCAACCCGACGGCGATCCGGGTAGCTGAAGCCCCGACCACGCCGGCGCCAAGCACCACAACTTTCCCGGGTTCAACCCCGGGCACACCAGCCAATAACACCCCGCGCCCGCCCTGAATTTTTTCTAAGTAGTGGGCACCCACTTGAACGGACATGCGTCCAGCGATTTCGCTCATCGGCTTCAGCATCGGGAGACTGCCATCGCGGGCCACAGTTGTTTCATAGGCAATGGCAGTGATCTTCGTATCTAAGAGAGTCTTCGTGAGTTCGGGAAGAGAAGCGAGATGGAGGTAGGTAAAGAGAACCTGTCCCGGACGAAACAAGGAACACTCCGAGAGCAACGGCTCTTTGACCTTGACGATCAGGTCCGCTTTCTCAAACACCTCTGCGCTGGACGAGGCGATCGTCGCACCGGCCCGCCGATATTCCTCGTCGGTGAATCCGCTTCCCTGCCCAGCCGACGGCTCCACCCATACAGCGTGCCCGGCCTTGCGCAGGGCGGATGCCCCGTCCGGCGTCAGGCTCACGCGATATTCATGGTCTTTGATTTCTTTGGGAACGCCGATAATCATGCACAGTCCTAAAAGACCGGTCTTAGAGCGCGGCCCGTCATAATCTCATACGCTTCCGCCAAGGTACCAACCTCCGTCACTTTTATAGATCGTGCCATTCCTTTATCGGTAATAGCAAATGTGTTCTGCCCGGCAGGGAGTAACATCTCATGGATATTCCGCATCATGTGACAGCCTTCAATTTTATGTTCTAACCCACCAACAGGCCCCACCACGAGGTTGATGTCGATCGTGCCTGAAATGCACACATCCGCTCGCACAGGATCTCCGAGTAATGCGGCTGCCACAGCGACCGCCCACGCAGCACCAGCGCTTGGTCCATCGATTTGCTCCCCAGCGTGTAAAATCGACCCGACCGGCATCGTCAACTGAGCTTGTACGAATCGCGGATCATAGTTGACCGCTTTTGCCGCAGCGAGCACAGCCACGGCAAAGGTCTGCCTCGGCACGCTCCGAAAGTGGTGGTCCGTGCCCAAATAGGGCCCGTTACCCGCAGTCCAATGTGCAAGGTCAATCTGAACCAGCGCGATATCGCCCTGATTAGGTCGGCTCCAGCCTTTCGCGGCAAGAGAAGGAGACATTCTTGTGACATAGAGGTTTGGGACCGTCCTGGAGGATGGTTCGAAAGGCCGCGCTGA
>JBEBHO010000114.1:0-4862 GCA_040081095.1 Nitrospira sp. | reverse complement strand
GTGCCGATGGGGTATATCCACAAGCTCTACGACCCATCCCTCCCGCCATACCAAGTCGTCTGCATGAAATGCGGGCACTACACGCTCCGGTATCAGCGGAACCGGCCTGACTGATTTCCGCCTGACATCCTCCGAGGGCGGCAAGAATCTTTCTTGGGCTCGCGCCACTCCTCGTAGGGAAATAACAACTGTGACGCCTCTCACCAGGTCGGACAAGGTGATCTGGCTGCGTGCTGACCGAGCTTCGTGTCGGCGGTATCAGGCAGCGGCTTTTTTCACTCGGACTTCCGCACGATACCCGGTTGCTGCTAAGACCCGAATGAGAACATCGGTCGAAACGCCGTGGGTGTTCCCGTTGGCAATGGCCGTCACTCGTGTTCTCGATGTGCCGGCACCCTTGGCAATCTCGGCATGGGTCAACCGTCCGGTTTGAATAAGTTTGGCGAGCGACACGGTAAGGTCGGAACGAAATTCCATTTCAGCTGTGTCGGCTTTGGACAGTCCCAAGGCTTTCCCAAGTTCTTCTGGGGTTCGAACGGTGAGCCTCTTGCGGGGCTTAGACCTGGTCATGTAACACCTCCTGGAGTCGTTGCTTGCCGACCGCGATTTCATGTGCGGGCGTTTTCTGGGTCTTCTTCTGGAATCCGTGAAACACGACAATCGTATCCGCTAATTTGAGTAAATAGAACACTCGTACCGCTCCTGCGGCGCTTCTCATTCTAAGCTCATGAGCTCCAGAGGCCACTGTGGGCATGGGTCTGCTGAGAGGGAGGCCCAATGTGAGCCCTTTCTGCAGGTCTCGGAGCGCTTCGCCGATCTCCTGTTTGGTCGCTGGCGATTGCGCTCGGATAAATGTCAGCGCTTTAGGGTGAAATGTGATCGATTTCACGACGTCAGTATGTCCTAAAATTAGGACAGTGGCAAGAGGCGGTTTGTCAGATTGAATCGGTTATGAAGGAGTAGAGGCTCTATTGGGATAGGTCTGCGTCTGTGGCGTGGCCGGACGTGGAGGCTATCTTCCATAGGACCTGTTGAATCTTTTCTGCTACTCTTCCCCCCATGCCGTTATCCCTCCAGGCCTTTCTCATTCTCTTCGTCGTCGGTGCGGCGTTGCGTTTGTCCGGCCTGCTGGGGAAGGCCCATGCAGAGCGGCTCGGGGCGGTGGTGTTTTCGGTTGCTCAACTTCATGAGGCAGCAACATCTAATAGCCCCCGTGGCTTGACTTAGTTCACTTCCTAGTTTACTCTGACGGCATGATTAAACTGAATATCCACGAGGCGAAGACGCACCTCTCCAAGTACCTGGCGAAGCTGAAGGGTGGGGAGCGGATTGTGTTGTGTAATCGCAATCATCCCGTCGCGGAGATTACGGCTTTGCCGGCACTTCCGATTCAACCTCGTCCCATCGGTCTGGCGAAAGGCCGATTTTCCGTCCCGCCTTCATTTTTCGATCCCTTGCCTGATGACCTCCTCGACGTCTTCGAGGGTACGCGCGGGTGAAGTGCCTCCTCGACACCTGCACCTTCTTATGGATCATTGCCGGAGCGAAAGAGCTGTCTCCAACTGTGAAGGAGATCTTCGCGAATCCTGCCAACGAGGTGCTGCTGAGCGCCGTGTCCGTTTGGGAGCTTTCCGTGAAGCATTCTCTTGGGAAGCTGCCTCTGCCGAGCACGGTTGAGCGTTTTGTCGTTGAGCAACGGGAACGACATGGGATTGCACCCCTTCCGCTTGATGAACGGGCTGTCCTCCACCTCCACAAACTTCCGGCGTTGCATCGAGACCCGTTTGACCGGATGCTGATCTGCCAGGCCATCGAATATGACTGCATCTTGCTGACACCGGACCCGCTGATTGCTCAATATCCGGTTCGGGTGCAGTGGTAAGCCTTCCCTCATCGCCGTGAGATCCTGTGCAACGTCGGAACGGTGGGAAGCCCTGAGCCGGTACTGAATAGGGGGGCGCTCACCAGCGGCGTTCTCGCGCCGCTCAGAGGCTCCACGTACAGCCGAGAGTACGTGTTCGTCTCTTCGTGTGCTGCGGCCTTGCTGGACGGCCTTGCTGAACAGCCTGCATGCTATTCAGACTCTGTCTGTGATCGTCGCCACAGCGAGGCTTCTCGCCTTGTCATATCGTTTGGCAATAACCTGCTAGAGGACCGCTGTAACATTTTCTGCTACTCTCCCGCCATGTCCGCAACGCTCCAGGCCTTTCTCATTCTCTTCATCGTCGGTGCGGCGTTGCGTTTGTCCGGCCTGCTGGGGAAGGCCCATGCAGAGCGGCTCGGGGCGGTGGTGTTTTCGGTCAGTCTGCCGGCGACGATTCTCGTTTCGCTGGATCGTGTGGCCTTTGCGCCGACGGCCTGGAAGCTGCCGCTGGCTGCTTGCCTTGTTACGCTGCCGCTCGTGCTCATCTCCTGGCCGCTGGTCCGCTTGCTGAAACTCGCTCGTCCGACGCAGGGCGGATTGCTGCTCGCTATCGGCTGCATCAACTCCGTCTACTTTGCCTATCCTGTCGCGCTGGCGACATTCGGAGAAGAAGGCCTCGCGCAGGCGATTCTCTTTGATCTTGGCCAAACTACGATCACTCTCACGGCGCTGTATGCGCTGGCCTTCTGGCATGGCTCCGCGTCACCATCGGCACGTTCGGCCATCATGCGCATGTTTTTCGCGCCTCCGTTCTGGGCTTTTGTTCTCATCCTTGGGCTGAAGGTCGCCGGGCTGCATCTGCCCTCGTGGCTTCGCGAGATCCTGACGCCGGTGCATATGACGACGACTCCGCTCGCGAGTCTGGTGCTCGGCCTCTCGATCAGTTTGGCGGCGGTGCGAAAGACCTGGCCGCTCACCTGCCTAGGCGTAGTGGTGCGGATGGGTGGCGGGCTGGTGCTGGGATGGATGGCTGCCGGGCTGCTGAATCTCACGGGAGTGGAGCGGGCGGTGGCGATTCTGATTGCCGGGATGCCGTCGGCGGTGACGGCGGTGATCTTTGCGACAGAGACCGGACTGGATGAAGATCTTGTCGCCTCGATCGTGGCGCTCTCGATCTGCCTCGGCGTCGCGCTGCTTCCCTGGCTGCCCAACGTGGCTGCTGCGCTGCTGGGCTAGGCTCGCGCGATGGATCAGGCCAGAGAATCCCTAGGTACTTCGCATCGCCTGACCACATCTCGCCTTGACTTGTTCCGGAGAGGCGGGTACAAGCCGTTCACACTTTCACCTTCATAAGGACTATCCATGATGATTACTGCTCTCGATAGCATGCCGTTTCGTACATTTGCCGTTGTGCTGACGCTCTCCGGTCTGCTCACCTCCGCGGTCGGCTGCTCCAAGGGACAGAAGCCGATCCCCACGCAGCCTCCTGTACCGATCGATTTCGCCCTTGCCGTGCAGTATGCGCAACGGTCGGCGCTGGTCTATGAGCCCGATGCGGCCATCAAGCAGAAATCGCCGGCCGGCACGACGGTGTCCTTCATGGTGGAGACGGCGAAAGGCGTGAAGGCCTATGTGGAGACGGATGACGCGAAGAAGGTGCAGTGGGTGGTCGTGCGGGGAACGTCGAATCTGGACAATGTGAAGCTCGACGTGGACTACAACAAGGTGGTGGACGGGCGGTTGCAGATTCCGCTGCACAAAGGATTTGCCGATACGGCTCTGCTGGTCTATGGCTTTGCGAAACCGCTGTTGAGGCCGGGCTACGAGGTGCGCGTGACGGGCCACAGTTTGGGCGGCGCCGCGGCGGCGATTGTGCTGATGCTCTTTAAGGAAGATGGCGTGAAGCTCGGCCAGGCGATGACGTTCGGCCAGCCGAAGGTGACGAACCGCGCGGGCGTCGAGAAGTATCGCGGGCTGCCGCTGCTGCGCGTCGTGAACGACAAGGATCCGGTGCCGATGATGCCGCCGCTCGATCTCTCCACGATTTTGGATGAGGGGCCGTACAAACACTTCGGTCCGGAAGTCGTGCTGAAAGACGGGACCAACTACGCCTACTTTGCCGAATCTCAGGCCGAACGCTTCTCTGTGCTTTCCTTTTGGACCACCCTCGGCAACCAGCAGGTCCCGGACCATTCGATCGCGAATTATCTGCAAAGCCTGCAAGCCAAAGCCGGAGCGCGGTAGCGGCTGCGATCGGGATAGCCTGAACCGATTTCGATGTCGTGCGAGGAGTCTGTCTAGAATACGCCGCGGATGTGGTGGGGATATGCGGAGATATGTGTAGAAATGCGGACGCAGGTCTTTTTCGTAATGAAGCGACTGGCTTGACGAAAGATAGCGCGGGTGGTGCCGGGGTCCAATTCGGCGTGAAGTGGGACTGTTAAGACTTGGCGTGAATCTGCAACTTCACGGACGAGCTTGACGTGGCTGCCTCGTTGGGAGGTTTGCTGAAAACCAAAACCGTGGAGGATGGTCAGGACATCGCGGCCCGCAAGCCTGCGAAGCTTAGGCATGGGCTGGGTCTAACTCCATCGTGAGCACCAAGGTTGGCTTCTCTCGTAACCCAAGGGATGCGAGTTGTTCTCCCTCCAGATGCAGCGCAGTGGCTTCTTGAAGATTTTTGACGGTTTCATCCAGTATCTGTCCTTGAGTGACGACGGCAATCTCGAGACATTCAGCCACATACCCGCCATCATCACCGGGTCGAATCACTGCTTTGATGGTTTGTTGTAAATAGCTCATAGGGACCTCCCGCCTGCGATGTCAGATTTTCAGAATAGCCTTGTTCCTTGCGTGAGGCAAGTGAATCCTTGTGGCTAGGCACGGAGCCGTGGGCTCCCGCTCGAGGCCGTTACGACAGCCCGTGCTGTTCGCGGCCGATCCGGCCGTCGTAGCGGTTTGAGGATTTGAAGAGTTCGTACCGTCCGTCCAAGGCGTG
>JBEBHO010000040.1:0-57588 GCA_040081095.1 Nitrospira sp. | reverse complement strand
ACGTTCCATATCCATCATGTCGAATAGCGCATCGTACAATGGACGAAGATACGGATTCACTTTCGCAAACATATCACCGGGCAAAAACCCCAACTTCTCTCCGGCTTCGACCGCAGGCCGCGCCAGAATGATGCGACTCACTTCTTTCTTCATTAACGCACTGACCGCCATCGCCATGGCCAAATACGTCTTGCCCGTTCCGGCCGGCCCGATTGCGATCACAATGTCGTGCGTTTCTATGGCCTCAATGTAGGCTCTCTGCGTGGGCGATTTTGCACCAACGAATCGTTTTTTTGTGACGATCGATGTCGCACTGGTCAACACCTCCTTGATGGAGGCATCCGGCGTCAGCCGTAATGCGCTCAGCGCATGCGTGACATCGTCCGCCTGAAGCACAAGACCTTCGTTGGTAAGATTGGCGAGTTCGAAGAGGATTCGTTCGGCCTGGCGAGTTGCGTCCGGGAGGCCGTCGAGCGTGACTTCTTCACCGCGTGCAGACAACCTGACGCCAAGGTCGTCCTCAATGAGCTTGAGGTGCCGGTCGTGGTGACCGAAGAGGGCGGCAGTATTAGTGCCTTCTCGTAGTTTCAGTTTACGCACGAATACAGGATAGTCTCCCTCCTAGAACGCCAGATAAAATGATTCTAGCAGAGGGAGAAAAGGGGAGACAAGGAGTTCAGTTGAATCAGATGCCAGTAGGCTTGGCAGGTGCGGCTTCTCTTGCAAATGTTAAATCAAATTCCTGATTAGCGGCAGAGCCGCGCCCGTCTTTCGCGAGCACCTTAACGTGAACGGCCCCAACTTGATCGATCGACACGGCCCAGCTGAGGCGACCCGTTGTTTCATCAATGATCATTCCAGGGGGCGATTGCTCCAACTGAAACGCGATCTGATCACCATCTTCATCAACAGCCTTGACAAAATATTCGTATCCTCCTGTCCCGGCAGGAGCAGGAGGAGTCGAAACGATTTGGGGAGGATGGTTGCTCAGCAGAAGAGGCGTGGAGCGAAGGAATTTCCCTGTCGCTTCTGAATCTCGCGGGAGAACCTCTACAACCACGGGCATTCTCGGATTTAATCCCTTGGTGAAAAGTGATGCCTCTTCACCTTCCTTGATGACCGTATTCTCCTGAAGCCATCTATAGGTGATATCTATCCGATCGTGATCGGGGTCGCTGACCTCGGCCTGTGCCTCGACTCGCGCACCGTTATCTGCGAGCTGCAAGACCACGGCTGATACCGTGGGAGGAGTGTTTCCAACGAGTACTCCTGCCGTTCTGTACGCCTGGCCTTTCTGCACAGAGTCGGCAGGAACGATCTCGACGCTGACACGCTGACCTCGCCGAAGCCCTTCCGATGGCAACGTCGGATTCGTTTGACCCGCAATAGGGGCTTCGTTCACGTACCATTGATACTGGTACGTGACTGCTTCCCGCTCTGGATCCTCCGCTTGAATCTGTACCGAAACAGGAATAGCCAATGATAGCGGGGCATCAAGAATTTTGGCTGATGTCACAACTGGAGGCTGATTGCCCTCTGAACGAGCAGCTGGTGAAGTAACATCGCTCGCGCCTCCTCCGCTGCAAGCGGCGCCAAGCAATATACTTATGGCTCCAGCTCCCA
The DNA here is from genome assembly GCA_040081095.1 of Nitrospira sp. GTDB lineage: Bacteria > Nitrospirota > Nitrospiria > Nitrospirales > Nitrospiraceae > Nitrospira_D. The sequence continues at coordinate 55,965 of JBEBHO010000040.1, read as the reverse complement.
AGATCAATCGTTGATGACTTTGAGGACGCATCACTTCCTAGTACTCACCTTCCATCGCACGACATCTTGCATACCCCATACATATTCGGAACTCACGATAGGTTAGTCCCGCTGATGTACCCAATTCACATAGCGACTATAATTTCCTTCAAGGTCTAACACTGTCGATGAACTTGCTCCCGTAGAATTTTGACCTTTACTGCTACACTCCTGACCGCAGTGCACGGTCACTTGCGACAACAAACCAACAACACTGGCAGTCTTGCCGTTCGCGAGGGTATTTCCACCGGAAACCGTCGTTCCAATCACCGGCGCCGTGGACGCTGTCCCCGTTTTATAATACAGCGCATAGAGATAACTGATCCCATCGGAGGCACAGAAGTTATTCGTCGGGGCAAAAGTCGGAAAGAAGATCGAACCTGCGATCAACGTCGGGTTAACCACAGACCGCTCTGCGGAGTAGTTCGTTGCAATCCCGCTCACGGGGTCGGTCAAGGTGACAGGGCCAGGCAAATTCACACGCCACCCATCTTTGCTCTGCACTAAACCCATCATAGAGGTCGTGCCCGTCCCGTTAAACGAGGTTACCCCAGGATTCGTGGGGTCCGTAACTTGATTGGTGCTCCCGCTGCAAATGATGCAGATAACCGCATTCGTCACATCCACAAGATCATCATCGTAGCAACTGACAATGCTGGTTTCAGAACAGGTTCCACTCGATACCGAATCTTTGATTCCGAATAACCGCTGTACCGTGTTATCGACCTTGTCCGTATTGCCGAAATATCGCCCCGTACCAAAGAACACCCAGACCTTATTGGTATCATCGACCGTCACCGCTGGAGCAGAGGCGGAAGGCCCCATCTCCTTGGTCGTTGAACTTGCCGCATCCCAAAATGTATCCAGCACCTCCGTAGGCGCGCGATTAGCCCCATTGGCAATCCCCCAACTGGTCGGCGTACAAGGAGCAGCGGAACACCTCATGGTCAGGCGATACATTTTCCCGCGCCAGGGTAATGATCCGTCATGGAGCGTCCGCGCAGCATAGGCGACATCCGTCCTCCAATCCCCGTCTTTGTCGATGGCCACGACATGCCCCATGAAGGATCGGAATGATCCCACCGGCATTGTAGTCAAGCTCCCTCCAGCCGCAACCTTCGGCCCGAACTTCAAGTCAACGGTATAGAGACTGGCCGTCTGCGCTGGAGCGGAAGGCAGATCGGCCTGATACCCGTTCGGGCCAGACCCAAAGAGCACATACCACTTCTCATTGGCAGGATCGATTGAGGAATCCGTCGTCGGATTCATGCGCGCCACAGCCGGGTAGCTCGTCGTCAACCCTAGTCCGCTATCAGTAAACACCCAGAGCAGCTTAGGGTCTACTTCGGGATTCGTCACATCCAACGCAAAGTACGCACTGTAGAAGTTCCGTGAGACACCACCGATCGTGGCCGTCATCGGAGGGGCGCCAGAACCCAATGCACATTGCCCGCAACTGCCGCCCATCCGGAATCCACCGATGAGGATAGTTCCCCATCCCCCAGGATGGTCGGCATCGGGCGTGAAGACACGTGCCTCCGTGATCGTCGGCTTCAAATCCACGTAATACACATGGGTATAATCTGTCCTGGCCAGCCACTGCAATTGAGGCAAGAGCTGGTGCGGAATAAAGGACCACAACTCAGCGCCCAGGTTAGGACCGCTGGAATTGTCTGTCGGATTTTTCGTATACCAACCATGCTCCACCGTTGCGCCTGTCGTAGGATTATCCCCCTTGTGGTAGAAGCCTCCGTTGAACGCGTGGAGCATGCCATCGTTGGCTCCCACATAGACGACCTGCCGCCTCGTACGATACTGCGTATAGAATGCGGTGTATGTGGGATCTCCATACACTAAATCATATCGTGCTTTAGGCGCCGAGACGACAGTAGGAGTTGAATGGATGGGATCTCCAAGCCTCCAGACCCTAAAGTTCCCGCTTCCGACCGGAACTTCTAACATCCGCGTCCGCAATCCAGTAACTTCATCTCCTCGAATGAAGTTAATCAGATTCATGGCATTGCTCGACCCTGAGCAGGCATCGCCTGCATACCGGAGATAGTCCCGCAGCGCTGCACAGTTGGCCGTCGTAAAGTCAATTTGTTCGCCCGCGTCGACTACGCCATCATTATCAGGATCGACCCAGGTCAAAATTTTTCGAGAGGCTGACGTACCCAGCGCCAGCTCTTTCCCCGCCTCCCATATCGGTAATACCGACCGAAGATCGCCGGTAAACACCGGCGTGGTGCTATCAGCGACACCATCTGACGGGCTGACATCCTCAAACTTGTCAACCAGTACCTTTTGATAATTCGGACTCGATGGGTCATTGTCATACCGGCTCGTAACGATCCGGTCCTGATCGTAGGTCAGCACGCCATCCTGATTGGTGTCTTCACGGAAATTTCCGAAGGTGTCGACAAACAAGGCATGGGCATACCCCGTCCATTTCACGTTAGCGCCGCCCTGCCCCACGTCGGTCGTATAAAAATAGGCCTGATAGATCGATCCTTCGCCCGTGGACGACGTCGCCAAGACCGAAATCGACGTACCCGACGCACTCTTTCGAAGAATCGCCGTAATCGCAGCCATCAAACGATCTTGGAGATCATCGACGTTGGAAGACTCAAAGTAGTTATCCGGAATCCCATCAGTCCCCGGCGCGCCTGTGGCATTAATGACCTTATCCCACTCCGACGTCACGTCGGGAAGGTTGTTTCCGTTGGTATCTTCAAATCCACCAAGCCTTGCCGCATGCATCAGGATTTCACGGCCGGCGATATTCCCGAATGCAAAGAAGGTATAAAACGTGACGTTCTGAAAACCCGGCAAACAGTGACCTGTGACGCCGAGCACTGGAATGGTCCCATCCGCAGTCCCGCTGCAGGGACGCAAATCATTCGTGTGGGCCCAGAAGGCCACATCATCGAGGTAGTGATTGCCGCTGTTGGCGTAATCGGTCTTGTGCTCTCCCAGAAGTGTTGCAGCAGGGGTGGCCTGATTCGTATTACAGGTCCCGTTCGGCGCATGGATCGTTGCATTGCCGCCGATGCAGTGCTGTCCATGCTGTCCGTGAGCGTAATCTTGAAGTCCCGCAGGGATATTCGTGTCTTGCGTCGGTGCTCCGTCTGTGACGAGAATCACAAATGTCTTACAGCAAGTGACTTGAGTCGATGTCGACGCCCAAGGCGGTGTGTGATTGCTCCCGAAGAAAAATGGATCGCGACCGCAGGCATTGGTAATGTACCCGGCAGGGCAGGTTTCCGTACCAGTCAGAGCCGAGATCTCTGACGGTCCAATCGACCCAACACCATTGGTGCCAAAGGCCACACCATTGGATATACCCCCAGAATAGGCGATGGGGAATACGTATGACCCGGGGACGTACGTGGAATTGATCTGGGCAACATAGCGGACCGTCTCGTAGAGCGACTCGGAGAGCGGCGTCCAGGTTGAGGGAAACGACTCCTGTACGGCATCAACCATGGCTGCCATATTGGTATTGAACGTCTCTACGGTGCCGCCGCCGAAATCGATCGACTGACGTGACCCAACCCCCACCAACATTCTTGCGCCATCGCCAGCCGGTTTAAATTCAAACAGACCGAAGCGAGCCTGAGCACCAATCTGCTGGATCACGCCGGTCGGTTCAACGCTGTACCCGATCTTCAGTTCATATTTCCGCTGGCTGTAGCCGTCTCCACAATTGGCGTTGAACGAATTATCGTTATCGACGCAAAAATAGGCAGCATCGGTCCCGATGTAGAGCGTCCCCGGAGTACCCCCATAGTCGGCCGACGGCATTCTGCCGACATAGGTGTTGGCCCCGGCCCCACCGCCATACGCAATCGAGGCCATCTCTGTATTGATGCCTTGCGCCTGAGCCCGGACTGTCCTGAAAGCCGGCGTGCCGTTTGTCGGGCAGGTCCCATCGACTGCGCGCGCGACAAAGCAATCGCCTCCGATCATCGCTTTCTTCAAGGCATCGAATCGTCTGAAGGTCGCCCAGTTCAAGAAGTTACCGTCCCACTGGGTTGTCGTACAGGCCGTCGCCAGCGCCGCCTTCGTTGCGCTGAATTCAAACCGCGTATCAGTCGTGTCGTAGGTGTAACAGGTGAGGGAGTCAAAGTAGCCGGAATACGTCGTGGTATTGGTGAACACTTGATCGGCGACGTCCACACAATCCCCGTCATCATTCCGGTCGCAGGCCAGTCCACTCATACTGCCGGAATTATCGAGCAGCAGGATGATGTTCGGAAGGACCTGGTCACTCACAAACGGAGGGACCGCGTAATATTGATCCATCGTTTGAGCAGAGCCGATGCTCGGCCCCATGAAAACATAGGCCAACGCGGCGATGACGGCTCCACGAAGTGCAATATTCCGGCGTTTCATGGCACCCTCCATTTTCAACCCCTGCGACATACCGTCGAACATTGTGAGTCCCAAGATGTTTATTCTGGCAAAACCAGCAGCATCCAATCGATTTTATCGATCGTTCCTTTTTGGATGTGATACTTCACGTCGATATCGACTCTGAGTGTCGTCGGCTGCAAGGGATCACCATGCCGATCAACCAGCACGGCCTCCGGGGTGAGACTGACCGTCCGTCCATCTATCTGAAATGTCACCTCATGGATCGATGTAATTTTCCCGGTCGGATAGCTCGCTGCGGCAGCGGGAAGTGGCTCATCGGCATAGCTCGATGAGGGAGCGACCAAAGCGGCCAGAACCACGGTGACCAAACACCCAATCACCGCGCTACGTAACTGCCTCAACGCATTTGTTTTATGGATTGATACGTTCATGGTCCCTACACTCCTCAATTCTGCAAGCCACGAATCTACTTCTCTGCTCTCCCCTAACCATTACTCCCTCTCTTCTTACATCCAGCACCACTGCTCAGACAGGCAAAGGTCGCGATCACCCGACTCGTAGCTCCTGTTGCTGCATTCGCTGCCACACAGTCCACGCGGTAGAATTGATCGTAGGTTGGTTCGTCCTGATCCGCAAAATTACTTCCGGTCCGTTGCTTGGCGTAAAGAAAATCGATGTCTCCATTCACAATGTATCCGTTCACATTCATGGTGAGATTCGGTGCGTTGCCGGCTCCTACTGGGACATCCGAATTATTTCGAAGCGTTCCGTTTACTTCCTGTGTGAACACAGCTTGGTTGAGTGCGGGCACGGGCCCTAGCGGCGCAATAAGAACCGCCGCCTCCGCTGTCATTTGCGGGTCGTCCATCGTTAAGCGGATCGCGCGAACCGCGGTCCCCACGCAGGACTCCGCGGCATCGGTGCCCTCCTCGACCATACGAATCGAGCCCGCCATCGAGTTTTCAAGCCCGCTCATGGTTAACGCAGCAACGCCCAGGGAGCCGGCAATCAACATCAACAGCATGACCGTCATGAATGACGACCCACGCTCATCCCCACACAGCCCGTGTTTCCTCGGTGTTGCGTGACAGTTCAACATGATTAGAGCCTTTGGTTGCGAAGTTCGATGGTCCTGGTCAAGATACGCCGACGAAACTGAAAGTAGGCCGCTTGCTGCGCCGGAGAAGCGTTATCCCCGAGAACAAAGACGCCGTTCGCATGATTGTGGTCACTGATAACGGGAATCGTGCCGCTATGAACCGGGGTGGAATTACCTTCCCCCATACCCTGATCTGCTCGGGTCTCGCGTGCAACGATGTTGACTTGCACCAAGCGGATCTGCCTCGGAGTCATGTAGGTGCCATAGGGTCCGGCCGTGCCAAACCAGTTCCGATTAGTGATGAAATCGGCCTGGTCAAACTGATTGGAGAGATCCAGGTCATCCGGCTGCAAGTCGGGAATCGCGTTGTTCACCCGCGGATCGCAGCCGTCACAGGCATAAGCCAGTTGAAGATCTTCCACTCCGTCCATGATGGGGATGCAGCCCGAATTAATCTGGTTACAGTTCGGCGGTCCGCCAGGACCCACCATAGCGATCGGAACAGCTCCCCGCACCAGACAGGGTGCCGCCCCCTGGCAGAGATTGAGCGCGTCAGGAGGAGGAATCACTTGATAGGTGATGCACTGAAGCAGGTAGACCTGCGTACCCCCACCGAATGCAACGGGGCCAGGAATGGCCGGATTCAGTGCTAGCCCTCCGGCATTCACCGCCTGAATGACCGAACCAGAGACTCCTCCGAGCGACACCGACATCCCAAGAAGAGCGGCTGCGCCACCGGGGATCGCATTCGCCATCGCAGTCGTCGCGTTGGCCGGCAAGGGCACATTGGCGATTGACGCGCCCAGCCCCCCGATAATTCCCCCAGGCGGAAGGGAAACCTGCCAGAGCGGTCCCACTGGCGCGATGGAATTCGTCATCGGAACTACCATCGAAATGGTATCTGATCCGAAGTCTGCCCCTAAAGGGTTGTTGTCGCCAGGGACCAGCGCCGATGGCGTGCCGCTGACATGACATCCGCCGACAGCAGCTGTTAACCCTCGCATCCCGAATCCGGCCAGCTTCAGATCCGCTGTGATCATGTCGAGGGCAGTCCGTGCAGTCGCCTGGGTTTGTCCGACCTGTCCGGTAATCCGCGCGCTCTTTTGGGTCACAACAAGCGCGCTGAACCCTGCCGCAACAATGGCGGTAGTCATCATTGTGGCAACCATGACCTCTGTGAGCGTAAAGCCCTTCTGGCCTTGCTCGTGCACGCCCAGCAATCGACTCATGGGCACCCCCTGCACTCTCGTGTTATTCGTACCCACTGGCAACCTCTATTCCGGTTCGATCACCGTCTGAAACGCCACCACACGCGTGCGTTGCGTTGATCCGCGTTCTGTCCATTGCAGTCGCACCGTCACTTGAACGGCGCTTGAATCGGCCCGGGCCGGCAACACCGGTACAACTTGGACTGTGCCCCGTGGATTCAACAAGTTCGAAGCCAAGACCAACGTTCGCCACTGCACGCAGTCGCCCTGAATTGCCCTTGTCGCAGCAGTTAAAGGAGTGGTCCATGAGAACGGCGAGGCCGGCGCAGGAGCGGGAATTCCGCCTACCAGACAGTTTCCAGCCCCGGTGGTATCCAAATTATTATAGGCCCAGGAAAATTGCCGGTTGCCTTGAATGCGCTCCATCATGTCGGCCGCAACATTGGTCATGACAGAAAGATCGTTAGCATCTACGTTTTTCGTGAATGAGATGCCCTGCATGGCGGCCATCCCCATTACGCCTACCCCGAGAATGGCAGCGGATACCAGCACTTCCACCAACGTAAAACCCTTTTCGTTGCGTGCCTTCATGATCGTTTTGCCTGCTCCTCTGTTCATGATGTGGCGTTCAACACACAGGGGTTGATGGCCTGCCGACACCACGTCACCTTCCCCGAAGGCGCGAGTGAGATCGTATAAATCAGACTGGGATTGCGTACGCTTTGTAGTTGAATTGTCTGAGCCGCCAGAGGCGTCGTGCTCAATCCACGTGGCGTAAATCCGATGGGATTCACTGGAAGCGGAAGTACGAATCGTACATTGAGAGGGAGCCTCTCCCCTCCAAGGGGAGCTGTAAACGTCACCGTATCCACAGTATCCAGGTTCAACGGCGCATTGGCAGGAGTAGCCACAATCATAGCGCTCCGGCTGATGGCCGCAGTCCTGGCCATGATGAGGCGGTTATAAATCGTTGTTGTTGTTTGATAGAGCTCGTACTTGGCATACATGAATGTCAGGTTCGGAACCGCCAACGCCGCAGCAATCCCAACAATGACGACGACAATCATGATCTCAAGAAGGGTAAATCCGCCTTCTTGCGAACGGGTCTTGCTCCGACTTTTCGGTTGAGAGTGCATCATGGCATCCCCAACCGAGCAAGGGGCATGCCGTTAAGATATCTCGCTCGTTCAGACTTAACCGATTGATTAATCAAGGTTCGACTGGGAATCGATTCAGCCTGCGCTGGCCGCTTTTCGCGCAATGGGTCGACAAAATTTGGCGAAGCCTCCGCACAATCTCGGACGACCAGTCGCTCCCCGCCCTAACGGTCGAGCGCAAGAGCCTCACGCAAATGCAGAATGACTCACTATTATGGTGATGAATAGAAGTTAGAAGAGGGAACTAAGTAATGCGGTCGCTCAAGGAAAGTCACCTATTTGAAAACACGAGGTGGCGGGTCCGGAGAGCTCTCTGCTGGCCCTGGTGACTCAGAAGGGGATGACGTGGGGTTCTATTTCACCGCCACGGCACGGACCTGCCGATACGTAGTGACTCCTTCGAGGACCTTCTGAATTCCGTGTTGGAGCAACCTCACCATTCCCTCGCGTCTGGCTACTTCAGCGATCTCCGCCGTCCTGGCGCGGGACTGGATACACCGTTTCATTTCGTCGGAACCGACAAGCAGCTCATGCACCGCCATCCGTCCTTTGAATCCACTCTGATTGCAGCGCTCACAGCCACGCGCTCGAAAGAGTGTGACATCGGACAAATACGGGACTCCGATACGATCCCAGGCATCAACCCCATAGGCCTGCACGAGATCATCGAACTCCTGCCGATCCGGACGATACGCCTCTTTGCAGTGCACACAGAGGCGCTTACACAATCGTTGTGCCAACACACCTAGCATCGCATCGGAAAAATTGAACGCATCACACCCCATGTCCAACAGTCGCGTCACGGTCTCAACGGCACTGTTGGTGTGCAGCGTACTCATTACCAAGTGACCTGTCAGCGAGGCTTCAATGGCGATGTCCGCTGTTTCTTTGTCGCGCATTTCCCCGATCATGATGATATCCGGGTCAGCCCGCAGAAACGCCCGCATGGCGGCGGCGAAGGTGAAGCCGATCTTGGGGTGGACCTGTACCTGACGAAGCCCCTCCTGAGTCAGCTCAATGGGATCCTCCGCCGTCACAATCTTACGTTCATCGGTGTTCACCTGTTTCAGTACCGCATGCAACGTTGTCGTCTTCCCAGACCCGGTTGGGCCCACACAAAGAAAAATGCCCTGTGGGCGCTCCGCTAAATCCTTCACCGTCTGCAAGACCTCCGGCATAAACTCCATCGCCTCAAGCGGCATCGGCGTTTTCGCCGTTAAGAGCCGCAAGGTGACGTCCTCATTCTCTCCCGCCGTCGGAAGCGTCGCGACACGCAGCTCAAGATCCCGATCTTTTGCAAGTCGATAGCGAATTTTTCCGTCCTGCGGTTTGCGGCGTTCCGCAATATCGAGGTTCGCCATGATCTTGATCCGGGATACCACTGCACGCCGATACGCCGCGGGAATGCGCATGTAAGAAAAGCACGTCCCGTCGACGCGGAACCGCACCGCCGTATCACGCCCGGTTGAATAGGGCTCAATATGAATATCCGATGCGCCCAGCCGATCGGCCTCGGCAATCAGATGATTGGCCAGTCGCACGATGGCAGAATCGTGCTCCGTGATCGGCAGTTGGCTGCCCTCCGCTTCGTTCCAAACCTCGCGTACAAGTTCGCCGAGAATCTCGGCGACGGCCCCGCGAGCGGACTGCTCCGTGGCAACACGCAGCCACTGCTCGATATCGCGCCGTAGCCCAACCGCGACTCGAACCGTCAACCGGGGAAACGCACGTCGAATATCTGGATCTTTGTCCAGATCCTGTGGATCCACTCTAAGAATCTCTACCACTGCTCCCTGCCGCCTGATCGGCATCCAGCCGTTTTTCCGAAGATACTCAACGCGCAGATTCTTCAGAAGAGACGAGTCGATCATCACCCGTTCATCATACGCCACAAACGGACAGCCGAAATACTCGCTGAGCACCGCGCCGAAATCCGGCTTGGCAACATGATAGGCATCGAGAAGGAGCGGCTCCAGATCAACATCTCCCGCCTTCACAGTTTCAAACACCGTGTCCATCTCGTCCTGCCTGATGGCACCACGAGTGACAAGCAATTCGAGTAGCCGTCGTCCTCTCTCCACCCGTGCCGGGAGACAAGGACGTGACGGCACCCCGTCCTTACCCAAGGGGATCGTGCCGGGGAACTTTTCGCTTGGACGCTGCACCATTCATCTCCTCCCTGCCACTTCGTTGTCACTCATAGCGGACCATCCAGGTTCCAGGCGCACGCATGACAACCGGAATCCCCCGAAACAGTCCCCGGCCCATCTCGTGGTCGTACCACACCTCTATGGTCGTTCCAGGACGAGCTGTCGCCATCGCACCTTCAGCCGCGATGGCGCCAAACACTCGCATGGAACGGTCGAGGGTGATATTCCCAACTGCGTAGAGCGCCCCATTCAAGTGAATATCCGAGAGTTGGACTGGAGTGCGGCTCCCAGCCGGCGCACTCCCTCCGGACGGAGGACTCCATACAGACAGAGACTGTCCCGATGCAGATGGGCTTACAATGACATGGCCTTGAACGACAAGGATCGCTTCGAGATAGGCCGCATTCAAACGAAGCACTCCGAGATTATCCGTTCGCGGAGCGGTCCGATCCAGCGTGTCGATGAAGATCAGCCCACGGGTATCGCCTACCGTTCGAGAACGAAGATAGTCATCGGGCGAAATGCCGCGACCCGGCACTATCGACCCGCCCGGGTAGAGCAGGCCATCCCGGTCGATTCCCAAGTAGGTGCCGTGCTGTATGGCAAGTTGCTTTAGCTGCTCGTACCCCCAGTGATCTCTTCGCACGCCGGGAGTCGGATGCCGATTCGCATGAACGTGGATGGGTAACACTGACCCACTATTCTGACCCGGTGACAGTTGCATGAGATGCACCGCTCCTCCCGTCCAAATCGACAGCCAGCGATCGTCGCGATGAGACATGTCTCGATAACTCATGCCTGTGACCGATGCGCTGCCACTCTGCAAAGGAATGTCTTCCAACCGCTGTAGGATGAGGTCGCCGCCGACCGTCAGCTCTCCCCAATGCACCAACGCGCCAGACTCAGGCGCTACCTGCTGCAGACCAACGCTTCCTCCAGTCTGGACTCCAGCCCGCAGGGCGGGAATTTCCAGCGCACCCAGTTGCATGGACACCACATGTCTCGCGAACGAATGCGCTGTCATCACGGTTGCCTCCACCGTACAGAGCTGACCGGGCGTGCCTGGCGCATAGACTTTCACGCTTTCCACCGAGCCCAAATCCTGCAAGGATCGAAACAGCCCCGTACCTGAATCATTCAGCAACTGCTGGTCCGCGCTCCTTGAGGCATCAAGGAGCACATCCGGTCGATCGGCAGTCCCGACAAATTGAGACCGGCCAGCCAGGTTGAAAAATGAGGGGCTTCCGGTCGACGACACCTGACGCTTCGTCAGGACTGCCGCCATGGCCGTTGGGCTTGTTTGCGGACTGTGAAACCAGGCGATGACCAGATCCTGCGCCGCATCGGCAATAGCCTGCGCGACAGCCACGTCTGTTGCGCCAGCAACGCTCGACGCCTCTTGGCCAGCTAAATCAAGCAACGCGGCACCGAGAAGGGCCAGAACCAGGGCAAGGACGATGACCCCGAGAAGCGCAATGCCGTGCTCATGAGATGCCTGTGTTCGATCTGTCATCACGATGCCACCCAACTCCTTTCGCAGACGGGATTACGAACGCACACCGACCTCACGAACCGTTGTAGACTCCCCGGCAGCCGGCAGAAGTTCCACTGTCACGCGGGTAATCCGATCGACCCCTGCAGCAGCTCTCCCCCACTCATCCCAATAGGACAAGCGCACCGACTGCAGATTGCCGATCAGAACTCCGGCGCCGCCGTCGATCTGCCGCATGAGTTGCCTACGATCCCCCTCATCAATCCGCGAGTAGTACGCCACCCGATTGCGCACCTCCACTGAAGCACCCGCCGGATAGGCCCCGCTCACTGGCCCGCTCAACAGCAGCTGACTCCGCAGGCCTTGTCGCGCCAATTGGTGAGACTCGCACCCATTCAGATCACAGAGCACCACGGTCTTTCCTGACTCCCATCCGCTGCCACTTTGCACCGGCAGTACGGTTTGACCCGACGTCACAGGGCTTGTCGTCACGGTCTGCAGTCCATGAATGTTGGCAAGAAACTCAAACCGATCGGGGGTAGCGGCCACGATGCTCGACGGCGAAGCCATTCGTACTTCCTGCTCGAAGACCTCCAAACCCAACCGCATCTCCTGTTGTGCGGATAGGGTCCGATGTTGCCGAACCGCTTGGGCCTGCACCACGTTGAACGCCTCCAAACTCCCCGCTAAAACCACCGTTCCAATCACCAGCGCCACCATCAACTCGGACAGGCACACCCCCGACTGTTGCGTGAGAGCGCTCATCCATCCAGACGGTCGGAAAGCTCGGCTCATCGGACGCCTGTAAATGTCGGATTGGCCCGCAGGGTTCCTATCTCCACGGACCGAACGCCGCCAAACCCCTGATAGAGCGCCTTGGCCCGAATCGTCACGAAGCCTGCGGTGCTGAGCGGACCAAGCCGGTCCAGCGCCACCGTCCATGTGAGCGTCACGCCATCGTGCTCCCACTGAGCTGAGTAGATGCCATCTCCAGCGGACAGATCTGCTCCCTGCCCGTCATCCGCCATCACCACATCAGTCCGGCCATCGTGATCGAGATCATCCTGCAACATCGCCTCCCACCGCACCGACCGCTTGGCTTCCAACCGCCCTTGTGCCAGTGATACCGCTCTCGTCTTCATAACCCCCTGCTGAACAAAGCCTCCGGACACTTGAAGCACCGCGATCCCTCCCATCATCACAATCATTGAAATACTCATGGCCACCATCGTTTCGACAAGACTGAATCCTGTGTCGTCAATACGCGTCATCGTAGCGAGACCCGTCCGGTGAGACTCACGGTGATGGTGTGCGTGTGCCCCTGCCCGTTCCAAAATTGAATGGTAGTAGCGGTGGCCGATCGACCACTCGGATGGAAGACGATATCCGTTCCTGCGCTGGGCTCATCAAGTGCGAGCCCCTTATGTTCATACGACAAGAGATGATGCGGCACGCGGTCGCTGCCCACTTGTGCAACAATGGCCTGTCGCTCTTGATCAAATACCAGCCGCACACGATCCCGCTGCGTCATCGCCCATTGTCTCGCCCAGCGAAGTTCAGACGAGACCTGCTGTGCAAAGACATCGACCTGCATGCGCGCATGCAGCGCCATCAGATTCGGAATGGCCAGGGCAGACACCAGTCCGACAATGGCCACTGAGATCAACGCCTCAACAAGGCTGAACCCGCCTTCACTCCCCCGGACTACTTGTCTGTTTGCTCTGCATCGATTCATGGCTATCTGCCATATCAAAAGACATGCCCACTGCTCGTGACGGTATGACCTGAATACAGGCGCCCTGCAGATAGAGGAGAATCGCTTTGAATCTCAGCACTATTTCAGGCGCCCCTAGAGCAACCGCTACGGAAGAGAGGCTTACGCCAGCGAGACGGGCGGCAGGGACCGACGTCATGAAGCAGATACAATGCGAAAAGATTTGGATACAGAGGAGAGCGAATATACGGGGAGAGCCGTAAGGCTGCTAGCCAGCCAAGAGCCCTTGATACCAATCAAGAATCCCGATTCCAAAGAAGAGAGAAACCACGGCGCCCAAGACCAGAAAGGGGCCGAACGGAATATAGTCCTGGCGTTTGATCACCTGTGCCGCAAGCAATGACACTCCGACGACCGACCCGACCAATGAGCCAATCATGATCGTCATCAGTGCCAGTTTCCACCCCAGGAATGCCCCAATCATTGCCAGCAATTTGATATCGCCGCCGCCCATCCCTTCTTTGCCGAACAGATACGGACTGGCCCAGGCCAACAGCCACAAAATACCGCCCCCAACCAAGAGCCCAATCAGGCTATTTAGGAGCCCCAACGGCAACAGGGTGGCAGCACTCACCAGGCCCAGGACAATCCCGGGAAACGTGATGGCATTGGGAATAATTTTGTGAGACAGATCCGTCCCTGCCACCACCAGCAAGGCGGAATAGAGGACAGCATACACCGCAGCCTCGACCGTCGGACCAAAATGCCAAAGGAGGGCGAGATAGCCGATTGCATTCAAGGCTTCGACAACTGGATAGTGGAGCGGAATGTTGACGGAACAGACCCGGCATCGACCGGCCAGCATCAGATAGCCAAGAATCGGCACATTGTCATACCAGGCAATCGGTTTTGAGCAGGATGGGCAATGCGATCCAGGCCAGACAATGGACTCATGCCGCGGCAATCGATAGATGCACACGTTGAGAAAGCTCCCGATAAGTGCACCGAAGATTCCTACGATCAGAAAGACTTGCCACATGCCGTTCGCGGTTCCTTTTGGAAAATTTTGAGGATAACCCCAATATCTCTCTAGCTGGTTACGAATACTCTTGTTTCCGTACTCAGTAACCCTACTAGGGCCATTGTGCTTTCATTTACAGCCATGACGAACATCTCTATACTTTTCCCCGTCGTGCGTCCGCGCGCAGATTGAACCCAGTATACCTCAAGCCCCGGCGATTCAAAGGAGAACTGACGATTATGGCCAAAGCCACGACGAAGCCTCGGGTGCGCAAGTCCCTCGCAGACCTTGAGCCTCCTCCTCGCAAGAAACGGCCGGAGTCGCTCACCTCGCGCGAGCAAGAAATCCTGGAATTGATTTGGGCTGGCTTTAAGAATAAGGAAATCGGCACCAGGCTCAAGATCAGCGTGAAAACGGTTGAAGCCCACCGTGCCAACATGATGAAGAAAATGCGCGTGTCCAACACGGCGCAACTCCTGAAGAACGCGATTCAAGGCGGGATACTGAAGATTCGTTAACGGGGGCGAACCGGAGGCGGCAAACCTCGCTGGCGTACGGCCTCAAAGAGCGTCACCGCCGCAGACGCGGAGACATTGAGCGACTGCACATGGCCCTTCATCGGGATACGAATCCGCTCATCGCAGTGCTGTAACACTCCGGGACGGATCCCAGCACCCTCTCCTCCAAAAACCAGTCCGACAGGACCGCGTAGATCCACCTCGGTAAACAGCTTCGTCGCCGTCGGCTCCAAGCCATAGATCCACACCCCCGCCGCTTTCAACGACTCAAGCAGCCGGCTGGTGTTCGTCACTCGCGCGACGGGAATATGGTCGATCGCCCCGGCAGACACTTTTGCCACGACCGAGGTCAACCCGGCCGCCCGCCGTTCTGGAATAAACACGCCATGAACACCGGCGCCTTCGGCGGTTCGGAGCACGGCGCCGAGATTATGCGGATCTTCCACGCCATCGAGAATGACGAGTAATGGCGGCTCGTTTCGCTTGGCGGCTCCAGCAAGAATGGCTTCTTCCGTCTGATAGGCTTTCGCTGCGGCGAAGGCCACGATGCCCTGATGCCGGCCCCCGGGGGCCAAGCGATCGAGCGACGCTTGCGGCTGGACATGGATTGGCACATGCAGCGCCCTGGCCAATTGCACCAGCTCCGCGAACTGTTTATCGGTGCGAATCACATGGAGCCGCTGCAGTGGCCTGCTCCCGGCCTTCAGCGCTTCTCGCACCGCATGGAGTCCGTAGAGGATCTCCTGCGACTCATCCGTATTATCGTTTCCACCGGCTGGTGCCATCGGGCTTGTCCTCGATGATGATGCCTTGGGATGCGAGTTCGGCTCTGATTTCATCGGCCCGTTTGAAGTCTTTCCGTTTCTTCGCTTCTGTGCGTTCGACAATCTTTCGCTCAATTTCGACCTCACTGCTCAGGAGAAGATCTCCCCCAACTTCAACATTGAACACCCATCGGTCCAGCTGGAACAGCCCTACGATACTGCCCAGCAACCGGAACTCATCCCGTGCTGTCTTTCGGGCAACCGCCGACAAACCCTCAGCAAGCAGCTTATTCACATCGCTTCGCAGACCCTGCAGCGCGGCGATGGCCATCGGCGTATTGAAATCATCGTCCATCGCGGATTTGAACGCACCCGTGCATCGCTCCACCGCAAGACTCAACCCTTCATCTCCCGCCGTACACTCGTCTGCCTCAGCCAGGCGCGCGAAAAGATCGTAGAACCCATTCACCGCATTCTTGGCTTCTTTCAAGGCTTGATCGGAAAAGTCTAGCGGGCCTCGGTATTGCGTCGCCAGTAAGAAATACCGCAGCATTTCTCCGGTTTCCGCTTCCGGCCACTCCGACTTTTCAAAGATCTCCCGGATCGTGAAGAAGTTCCCCAATGACTTGGACATCTTCTCCTGGTTGATCTGCACAAAGCCGTTGTGCATCCAGTACCGGGCGAATTCTTTGCCCGTGGCTCCACATGATTGCGCGATCTCGTTTTCATGGTGCGGGAAAATCAGATCCATCCCGCCGCCGTGAATATCGAACGTCTCACCCAGATGGCGAATAGACATGGCAGAGCATTCGATGTGCCACCCTGGCCGTCCCTGCCCCCACGGACTCGGCCAGGCCGGTTCGCCAGGCTTCGCGCTCTTCCATAAAGCAAAATCCATCGGGTGGCGTTTCCGTTCGTCCACATCCACACGAGCCCCGGCTTGCAGATCGTCCAGTCGCCGCTTGGACAGCCGGCCGTAGTCGGCATACTTAGCCACTTCAAAATACACGTCGCCGTTCACCTGATAGGCCAATCCCTTTCCGATCAAAATTTCGGTAAGGCGCACGATCTCGACCATATGCTCGGTAGCCTTAGGCTCAATCGACGCAGGCCGCACACCTAATCGCCCCATATCGTCGTGATAGGCCTGAATGAATTGCGCAGTAATTGTGTCGCAACTCACGCCCTGTTCATTGGCGCGTTTGATGATCTTGTCATCGACGTCGGTGAAATTCTTGGCAAAATCGACGCGAAATCCGGAATATTCGAGATAGCGACGGACAACGTCGAACACCAGGGCGCTGCGCGCATGCCCAATGTGGCAATAATCATAGACCGTCACGCCGCACACATACATGCGGACGATGCCCGGCGCGAGCGGTTCAAACGCGTCCTTCTTCCCTGTCAGCGTGTTGTAAATTTTGAGCATGCGATCAACCTACGGCAGTGTCGCGCGGCGTTTCGGCCAATGCGACCAGATAAACAGCCCGATGATGATGGCGAGCATCACCCCGATGACGATATCAAACCGGTGGAAATAGTCCCTGAGCTCTTCCCAACGCTCTCCCATCTTCAGCCCGATATACGCGAGGAGATAACACCAGGGCAATGCCCCGAGAAACGTAAATAGCACAAAGCGCGGAAAGTTCATGCGTGCGATGCCGGCCGGCAAAGAAATGAACGTGCGCACGACCGGCAGCATCCGGCTGAAGAACACCGCCGCTTCACCATATTTCAAAAACCAGCGATCGGCAATGTCGAGATCCCGGTGCGAGACAAGGAAATAGGGCCCATAGCGTTCCACGAACGGGCGGCCTCCCCAGATTCCGGCATAGTAGGCGGCAACCGATCCGACGACATTCCCAATCGCCCCAGCCAACGTCACCCCCAGCATCGTGAACTGCCCCGACAAGACCAGATAGCCTGAAAACGGCATGATAATCTCGCTGGGCAACGGAATGCACGCACTCTCGACGGCCATCGTAAAAAGGATTCCGGCATAGCCGAATCGGGAAATGCAGGCGATGACAAAGCGGCTCAGCTCACCGATGATCGCCTCAATGAGACTTCCAATCACCGCTTAGCCCTTCCGCCGTGCGGCTGAACGCGCGCGCGGCTTGGGGCGCACCGACTGGTTCTGAATCATCGGTTCCCAGGCATGAAAGTGGTCGAGGGCTGCGTAGTTGGTGCAGTCCAGATGAATCGGCGTAACCGACACCCGTCCCTCCTCGATCGCTTCATGATCCGCATTCTTGCTTCGACTCCAAGACACCCGCGTGCCGGCGATCCAGTAATATTTTCGGCCATGCGGATCAAGTTTTTCGATGATGGGATTGTGAAAGCTTCTCCGACTGAGACAGGTCACCCGCACCCCCTTGATCGAGCGTAGCGCGCGGTTCGGCACATTCACATTGAGCAACGTTTCTTCCGGCATCCCTTGCTCCAGCACGAGCCGGACGATGCGCGCCGCGTAGTCCGCGGCAACCGCGAACCGAAAGGTCTCTCGCCCTTCCTGTGAGACGGCAATCGAGGGCACACCAAGGATAGTCCCCTCCATAGC
Source organism: Nitrospira sp. (assembly GCA_040081095.1). Taxonomy (GTDB): domain Bacteria; phylum Nitrospirota; class Nitrospiria; order Nitrospirales; family Nitrospiraceae; genus Nitrospira_D. Next base: position 37,866 of record JBEBHO010000040.1, on the reverse strand, counting down.
CGCGGAGACCGTGCCCGAATAAAGCACATCATCCCCGAGATTCACGCCCTTATTGATTCCAGATACCACGATCGCAGGCGGCTTCGGCATCACCTTGAGGAGCGCCAAGTTCACACAATCCACCGGCGTACCGTTGACGGAAAATGTGCGCGGCGCCAAACGATGCACACGGAGCGGTTTGTGAAGTGTCACGGCATGGGCCACGGCGGTCCGTTCCCGATCGGGAGCCACGATCCAGACTTCGCCAATGGCCTTAAGAGCATCAGCCAAGGCCATCAGGCCTGGCGAATCGATACCATCGTCATTCGTGACCAAGATGCGCATATGATTCCAGTCATAAAAAAAGCTGCGCGAGGCAGCTTTTTCTTCATCCCTGCGGCCGACCGAGAGGCCGCTCCACTATCGCTGCCTCGTGCTCAGCCACCAAGGGTCTGTGGAAAAGATTGGTCGGGGCGGCGGGATTTGAACCCACGACCACTCGCACCCCAAGCGAGTACGCTACCGGGCTGCGCTACGCCCCGACATCTTTTCCATGTATCGTTCGCTATTGTCGCTTGTGCAACCCTGGAAAGGCAATGGGGATCTTCCGGAAGATTTACCGTGAATGGTTCTCGATGATTTTCACAATCGCTTGAAGATCCCCCCGAAGCTTTTTGGCCAATTCCTGCGGGGTTAACTTTCGAGCCGCTGCCTTTCCACGCCTGGCCCAATACCGCTTCACGCCTTCCAGCGTGTGGCCTTCCTCATACAGCATCCGCTTAATTTCAAGGACCGTCTCAATATCCTTTTGAATATACAGGCGCTGATTGCCTCGACTCTTCTTCGGACTCAGGAACTTAAACTCAGACTCCCAAAAACGCAGCACATAGGCAGGGAGCTTCGTCAGTTGACTCACCTCCCCGATTTTATAAAAAACCTTACTCCCCAGCCTGGGTTCAATCCCCATGACCGGCCCTCATAGTGCGATCGCGATACGGGGCTCGCGATGGCTACGAATTGACGTACTTCTTGAAAACTTGGCTTGGGCGGAATGTGACGACTCGACGCGGGGTAATCCCAATTTCTTCTCCTGTACGAGGATTGCGCCCCTTGCGAGATCCTTTGCTACGGACCACGAAATTGCCGAACCCCGCAATCTTGACGGATTCCCCTTTTTGCAGCACCGACTTGAGGAGATTGAGCACAAGTTCGACGATATCGGCCGCCTCATTTTTCGAAATTCCCACTTGCTTGAAAATCTCGTTCGCGATATCAGCCTTTCTCATGCCACCCCCCTCCGTAACGACTGCACATTCCCATCTCACAACCTCCTCGATGAAGTTGCACTCTAAAGACGGAAAGTTCCGCTTAAGTTACGTGAGGTTACGAGTTCTGTCAAGAATAAACATCGGCAGGGATGCGGCGGGGAGCCTACGAACGCTTGGAAAGGAGCTTGTACTCGATACTGTCCGCTAAGGCTTGCCAGGTGGCCTCAATGATATTCTCTGAAACGCCGACCGTTCCCCATTTATCTTTGTGGTCACCCGATTCGATGAGGACCCGCACCTTCGATTCGGTGCCTTTATTGGCCGCAAGCACCCGGACTTTATAATCGAGCAGCTTTACTTCCTGTAATTGCGGATAGAATTTTTCCAACGCCTTACGCAATGCATGATCCAGCGCATTGACCGGACCAGCTCCAACAGCCGCGGTATGCTCGACCACCTCACCGACCTTTACCATCACGGTGGCCTCTGACAGAGGAGCGCCATCCTCCTGCTTCTTTTCCACAATCACGCGGAAGCCCAGCAATTGGAACGACGGTTTATGCGCCCCCATCGCCTTGCGCATCAACAATTCAAACGAACCCTCGGCCCCTTCAAACTGATACCCCTGACTTTCCCGTTCCTTCAGCGTATCGACCAGCTCCTGCACCTTCGCGTGATCTTTTGACAACTTGATGCCATACGCCTCGATCTTGTCCAACAACCCGCTCCGGCCGCCATAGTCGGACACCAACACCCGCTGGCGATTGCCAACCTTGGCGGGGTCGATATGCTCATAGGTCAACGCGTTCTTCAGCACCGCATGAATATGGACGCCGCCCTTATGGGCAAAGGCGGAATCACCCACATACGGCTGATGCTTGTTGGGCATCAGGTTCGCGATTTCGGTGACAAAGCCGGAAACGTCTTTCAAATGACTGAGCCGATCGTTGAGCGCCGGACGCCGCATCTTCAGTTCGAGATTGGGGATGATCGAGCAGAGATTGGCATTCCCGCACCGCTCGCCAATGCCATTGATCGTCCCCTGCACCTGCACGATGCCGGTCTCGATCGCGACCAGCGAGTTCGCCACAGCCATGTCGCAATCGTTGTGCGCATGGATGCCCAGCGGCACCTTGATCTCCTGACGAACGACTTCGCAGATCTCCTTGATCTCCCACGGCATCGCTCCGCCGTTCGTATCGCAGAGAATGACACGTTCAGCCCCCGCCTCAACCGCTTTGCGAATCGTATTCAGCGCATACTCGGGATTTGTCTTGTAGCCGTCGAAAAAATGCTCGGCATCATAAAACACCCGGCGGCCTTTATGTTTCAGATGCGCGATGGAGTCCCCGATCAACTCCAGATTCTTCGCCAGGGAAATCCCTAACGCATCGGTCACATGCAACGACCAAGTTTTCCCAAAGAGCGTGATAGTCTTGGTTTCCGCCGCAAGGAGCGCCTGCAGATTTTGATCTTTCTGAACGGAATTACTGGCTTTGCGCGTCGATCCAAAGGCAATGACCGAGGCGTGTTTCAACGGAGTCGTCTTCATGATCCGGAAAAACTCGATGTCCTTCGGATTGGCTCCCGGCCAGCCACCTTCGATGTAATGCACACCGAGTTCGTCCAGCTTTTGGGCGACGCGCACCTTGTCTTCGGCCGAAAAGCTGACATCTTCGGCCTGAGCGCCGTCACGCAACGTCGTATCGTAAATTTCAAGCGCCGCCGCACGGTGGGCTGAAAGAGCAGGAATGACGACAGGCTCCTCCGGCGGAAGATGACGAGCGGTGCGATTCTGTGTGGATTTTCGAGCCATAGTTTAAAAGAATAACAAGAGACGGAGGAACCTGTCGAGCGGGGCCGGGCGAGATCCGTCTTACTTAGTTGGTTGATCTCCCTGCGCAACCCTGTCAAGGCCGAACGCCGTGTGCAGCGAACGCATCGCCAGTTCCAAATACTTTTCATCGATCACACAGGAAATCTTGATCTCCGAGGTGCTGATCATCATGATATTGACCCCCTCGCGTGACAACACTTCGAACATCTTCGCGGCGACACCCGAATGCGAGCGCATCCCCACGCCAATCAGCGAAACCTTGGCGATCGCTTCGGTAATGGACACCGTTCTGGCTCCGACATCGTTAGCCACACGTTGGAGCAAGGGCGTGGCCGTGCGCAGATCCGCGCGAGGAACCGTAAATGACAAATCGGTCAGCGCATCCTGGCCCACATTCTGAATGATCATATCGACGTTGACGTTGGCTTGCGCGACAGGACCAAAAATTTTTGCCGCGATGCCGGGCTTGTCCGGGACTCCGACCATCGTGATTTTGGCTTGATTCCGGTCCCCGGTGACTCCGGCCACCGCCACCGCTTCCATATCCGCATCTTCACGTGTCACGAGAGTCCCCTTTCCTTCCTTGAAACTCGAGTTCACCTCAACCGGGACGTTAAACTTGGCGGCAAACTCCACCGATCGTGCCTGCAACACCTTGGCGCCGAGGCTGGCCATTTCCAACATTTCTTCGTATGAAATCTTATCGATCCGTCGCGCCGCCGGCACCACATTGGGATCTGACGTATACACGCCGTCCACATCGGTAAAGATGATGCATCGATCGGCTTTCAACGCCGCGGCCAAGGCCACGGCAGACAGATCAGACCCGCCACGCCCCAATGTCGTGACATCCGAATGTTCATTGATCCCCTGGAACCCCGCCACCACGGGAATCACGCCCTTGGCGAGCGCTTCACGGAGCCGGTCGGCGGAGACCCGCGCGATCCGAGCCTTCGTATGGGCACTGTCGGTCACAATCCCGACCTGCCGTCCGGTATACGAACGCGCGTTGATCCCGCGACCACGGAGGTCCATCGCCAGAAGCGCCACCGTCACGCGCTCGCCCGTTGACAGCAGCATATCCATCTCACGGTCATCGGGGGTGGAAGTCGCCTCATGCGCGAGCTTGATCAATCGATCGGTTTCGCCGCTCATCGCAGACAGGACCACAACCACTTGGTCTCCGGCACGATGCGACTGCGCGACCCGCTCCGCGACCCGATGAATACGCTCGATATTGCCGACCGATGTTCCGCCGTATTTCTGGACAATCAATGCCACCGACTCACCCTTTGGCAAACAGCTTGATTACAAATTTACTGGCGTCACGGACCGGCGCCTTGGAATCCTGCGCATCAGCCTCGGTGAATCGACGGCCACCAGACGCTCCGTCCTGACCAGCTCCTTCACCAAATACGGAGAACGCCTGTCCCTGATTACCCTCGCCATGATCGCACAGCACAAGAAAACGATAGGGGCCTCTCTTTGCAAGGCCATCCAGTATCGGCCCGACAAGTTCGCGATCGAAAGCCTCAATGGCCCCGACTGTGGCGCTCACGTCCGTTCCGTGCACCACCTCATCGCTCAAGCCGGCATAGAGATAGACAAAGTCTTTCCGGACAAACGCGTCGAGCGCCGCGGCTGCCAGCGCCTTGAATTGCCCGTCACCGAGCTCGAGCGAATCCGCCGTGTCCAATCCCGCACAGAGCCCGACCCCACGATGCACATCACTCGACGCCACGACCGTACCGGAAACCTGAAATCGTTCCGGCAGGCTAGGCCAAGGGATCGCCCGCCCCTCGCCCCATAACCAGATGCAATTGGCTGGATTCTTCCCCGACGCCACACGCTCCTTATTGATCGGATGATCGCGAAGAATAACGTGTGTGGCCTCCATCAACTCCTTGAGAATATCGGCACCGTCCCCGGTCGGCAAGGCATGGCTGATGACGCGGCCACGAACAGACTGCGGATCGACACATACCGCTCGAGGCTTGCCTTTCATCCACACCATAACGTGGCGATGGCCCGTGCCGGGATAGAACTGCATCGTTTCAGAACCCAATTGCTCATTGATCGCCTCGATCAGCTCGCGTGCCTCATCGGTTTCGATAAGCCCGGCCGTCGCGTCATCCAACACGGTGTGCGCGCTTAATTTCTTGATATCTGCCCCAACTTTTCCGCCTTCAGGCCTCACCGTGACCATCGTGCAACGGTAGACGACATCCTGTTCCGTCACCGATACCCCAAGACTGGCAGCTTCAAGCGGACCCGGGCCTTGATAATATTTTTTGGGATCGTACCCGAGAATCGTGGTCCCGTTGAGGCCGCTACCATGGCGGCTCTCCTCGGCAGGAATCGTGACCAGACCCAGCTCACCAATCCGCGCCAATCGATCGAGATGGGGCGTAGCAGCAGCCTGGAGGGGCGTGCGCCCTCCCAAGACATCCTGCGCCTGCCCCGCTAACCCGCCAGCATGGAGAATCAGATACTTCATTGAGATCAGACCCTCATCGTGCGTTTAATAACCGGGCGACGTCTTCGGATGTCGCCTTGACAGTCAACGGCGGTTTTGACACGCTGATCGCCGTATCGGCATCCTTCAATCCATGCCCAGTCAGCGTACAGACCACCGTCTCCCCTTCTCTCAACTTTCCTGCGCGTCCCAACTTCGTCACTCCTGCCACGGATGCCGCAGAGGCCGGCTCACAGAACACTCCTTCCGTAGCCGCCACCAACCGATAAGCCTCAAGAATTTCTTCGTCCGTCACCATATCAATCGCGCCGGATGATTCTTCCACCGCGGTCGATGCCGCCGCCCAGCTCGCCGGATTCCCGATACGAATCGCGGTGGCAATCGTTTGCGGTTCTTCGACAACCCGGCCCAATACCATCGGGGCGGCCCCTGCCGCTTGAAATCCCATCATGCGCGGCAAGCGCGTCGTCTGGTTGGCCGCTCGATACTCACGGTATCCCTTCCAGTACGCCGTAATGTTGCCGGCATTCCCAACCGGCAAGACGTGCAGAGTCGGCGCGTCACCTAACTGATCGCACACTTCAAATGCAGCCGTCTTCTGGCCTTCGATTCGAAAGGGGTTGATGGAATTAACCAGTTCAATATGGTGCGCGGCCGAAAGATCTTTGACGATCGTAAGCGCCTGATCGAAATTGCCTTCGATTTGAATGACCGTCGCTTGGTGCATCATCGCCTGCGACAGCTTTCCGAGGGCGATCTTCCCGGCCGGGATCAGCACATACACGGCCAGTCCGGCGCGAGCCCCATACGCCGCAGCGGAGGCGGAGGTGTTACCGGTCGATGCGCACATGACAGCGCGCGCACCCTGCTCCACCGCCTTCGAGATCGCCATCGTCATGCCACGATCTTTGAATGAGCCGGTGGGATTGGCCCCTTCGATCTTCAAATAGAGGTCGACTCCTGGGGCAATCGCCTTGGCCAGCCGCGCCGCGCGAATCAACGGCGTATGGCCTTCCCCCAAGCTGATGATCGGCGTCGCCTCCGACACCGGAAGAAACTTGCGATATTCCTCGATGATGCCGCGCCAACGAGCCATCCGACTACTCATCTTTCCCTTCCACGCGGATCAGCGTGGCAGGCTTAGAAATAAAGGCTTGGCGATTGATCTCACTCATCGCCTTTTGCACATCCCGCTCTTTCGCCATGTGGGTCTTGATCACGACCGGCACCGTCTGCCCTTCGCGACGCCCCTGCTGCAACATCGACGAGATACTGATCCCGCAGCGGCCGAGCTCTCCCGCAATTTGCGCCAAGACACCTGGCCGGTCCAGCACCATGAACCGAAGATAGTAGAGGGACCTGATGTCTTCCATCGGCTTGATACGAATCGGCCGCCGTTGATCTTGTTGAAACGAGGCCGGTGGAACACGTCCGGCGGCGCCCTTCAGGAGATTCCGGCCGATCGCAATCACGTCGCTCACCACCGCACTACCGGTCGGCATGGAGCCCGCGCCTCGGCCATGCAGAATGACATCGCCGACAGCATCGCCCACCAGATGGATCGCGTTGTAGACGCCGTCTACTTTGGCAATCGGGGAATCGGACGGCACCATCGTCGGATGGACCCGCGCTTCGACCGCGCCATCGTTGAGCTTCGCGATCCCCAGCAACTTGATCGTGTAGCCAAACTCCCGCGCATAGGCAATATCCTGCTCGGTGATATTCGTGATGCCTTCAGTGTAGATCTCTTTAAAATTGATCGGGGTCCCAAAGGCCAGGTTTGCCAGAATCGCGAGCTTGTGGGCCGAATCAATCCCGGCCACATCGAACGTCGGGTCCGCTTCAGCATAGCCGGCCTGCTGGGCATCTTTGAGCACCGCATCGAAGCTATGTCCGTCACGGGTCATCCGAGACAAAATGTAATTCGACGTGCCGTTGATAATGCCGTAGATCGATTCAATGCGATTGGCCGCCAACCCTTCGGTCAGCGCTCGAATGACGGGAATCCCTCCGCCCACACTGGCTTCGAAACCAAGATCGACGTGTCTGGACTCCGCGGCAGCAAAGATTTCCTCCCCATGCAGCGCCAGTAACGCCTTGTTCGCCGTCACGACATGTTTACCCGCAGCAATCGCGTCGAGGATTACGCGTTTGGCAAAATCGTAGCCGCCGACCAGCTCGATCACGATATCGATCGCCGGATCGCCGAGCACTTGCTTGATGTCCGTCGTCAATACGCCTGGCGGCACCGCCACCCCGCGATCACGGGTGATGTCGAGATCGGCGATCCGCAGCAGCTCCACCGGAACACCGACCCGCCGGCGGATTACGTCGGCATTCTCAAATAAGACTTTCGCCACGCCGGTCCCGACGGTTCCAAATCCAATCAGGCCGACGCCGATGCGAGCGTTCATTCGTCTGCACCTTCGAGCTTCAGCACTTTTTTAATGCCTCGAACCGCTTGCCTGGTTCGATGTTCATTCTCAACCAGACCAAATCGCACAAACTCATCGCCCCCTTCGCCAAATCCAATACCGGGGGAGACGGCAACCTTCGCTTCGCGCAACAACAGTTTCGAAAATTCCAGCGACCCCATGTGCCGATAGGCCTGCGGAATCTGCGCCCAGACAAACATCGTCGCCAGAGGTTTGGTGACCTGCCATCCAATCCGGTTCAAGCCACCCACGAGCACATCCCGCCGCTTCTGATAACGCAGCACAGTCTCCTTCACACAGTCTTGCGGACCGTTCAGCGCGATAACGCTCGCAATCTGGACCGGTTGAAAAATGCCGTAGTCGAGATAGCTCTTGATCTTCGCCAAAGCGCCGACCACTTCCCGGTTACCGACGCAAAACCCTACCCGCCACCCGGGCATGTTGTAGGCCTTGGAGAGCGTATAGAACTCCACGCCGACATCTTTAGCCCCAGGCACTTGCAGAAAGCTCGGCGCCTTGTACCCATCAAACACGAGGTCTGCATAGGCCAAATCGTGAATGACAATGACATCATGCTCTTTGGCAAATGTAACGATCTTTTTAAAGAACGAGATATCCACCACTGCGGTCGTGGGATTGTGCGGGAAATTGATGACCAGGATTTTCGGCCGCGGCATCGTCTGTCGATAGACCCGCTGTAAGTCCTCAAAGAAATCGCTGTCCTGACGCAACTCAATTCCGCGGACCTCGCCCCCGGCAATGATGAAACTGTACATATGGATGGGGTACGTCGGCGTGGGGGTCAGCACCACATCGCCGGGGCCGATCATCGCCAGCGCAAGATGCGCCAGTCCTTCCTTGGAGCCGATCGTCACAATGGCTTCCGTCTCGGGATCCAAATCCACGTTGTAATTCCGCTTGTACCAGCCGCAAATCGCGTGACGCAGCTTGGTGATGCCGCGTGAAGCAGAGTAGCGATGGTTCTTGCCTTTACGGGCTGCCTCGATCAACTTGTCGACGATGTGGGGCGGTGTCGGCTGATCGGGATTGCCCATCCCAAAGTCGATGACATCCTCTCCACGCTGTCGAGCTTCCAGCTTGAGGCTCTGAACCTGAGCGAACACATATGGCGGGAGCCGCTTTAACCGATAAAACCCATCGCCCAAACCCATGACGGTCCTTTACCTCATAATTTCAGATCTGCCTCACCCTGCTCCTCAGTAATGAGAGGAATGAACGGGGTTAAGGAAAGGCCTATTCTAATGGAGGGCCCCTGTCGAGTCAATTTACCTTGTGATTCTGTGGGGTTCCGTTTTAGCGATCATTTCCTTGCTGCAGGCGGGCCAACTGGGCGCACCCTTCCGGTCAACCTTGCTCCCTCCGGCTCCTTCTGCTAATAATGCTTCGCGTTTCCCCCGTCACTTGTTTATTTTCCGTAGGTCTCCCACAGGCTGGAGGTGCCATGGCCAGGCTGGGCGTCAATATCGACCATATCGCAACGCTCCGCCAAGCCCGGGGCGGGACCGATCCGGACCCCCTCGCAGCAGCCGTCCTCGTTGAACTTGCCGGGGCCGACGGATTAGTCGTGCATTTGCGGGAAGATCGACGGCATATCCAAGACCGGGACCTCACGCTATTACGGGAAATCACCCGCACCAAACTGGACCTGGAAATGGCCGCCGATGAGGCGATGGTCAAGATCGCTCTGACCGTCAAGCCGGATCTCGTCACTCTGGTCCCGGAAAAGCGGCAAGAACTCACAACCGAGGGCGGACTGGATGTGGCAGGTCTCAAAGAAAGAATACAGACCGTGGTATCCATGCTGCACGACGCGGGGATTCCTGTCAGCCTCTTCATCGAGCCGGATCTGAATCAAATCAAGGCGGCACACAAGATCGCCGCAGACTTTGTCGAACTACACACCGGGCGCTATGCCAACGCGACCCGGTCGAAAGAAGCCGATGCTGAATTCGAAGCCATTACCCAGGCGGCCAAACTCGCCTATAAGCTGGGCATGGGAGTGAACGCCGGGCACGGCCTCAATTACCGCAATGTCTCTCGGCTGACTCATATTCCTGAAATCGTCGAATACAACATCGGCCACAGCATCATCGCGCGCGCCGTTCTTGTCGGCCTCGACCAGGCAGTCAAAGAAATGAAAGCGTTGCTCAGCTGACCTGCCTATCGACGTCATTCACCGTGCCACGAACCGTCGATCATGCCATGACGTCACACACACTCAACTCACCGTACGATGCGCTCTCTGCGGAACCCATCGCGTATGAGGGGATGAGAGATCATTCGCCGCAATGATGAACCTCGTCACCGCCGCACAAATGCAGGCCCTTGATCGTCGCACCATCGACGAGGCTCGCGTGCCCGGCACGACACTCATGGAGCGGGCGGGAGCCGGGATCGTCGCCTGCCTTCAACAACAGATAGGCCCGCTACGCGGGAAGACGGTCACCATACTCTGCGGGAAGGGCAATAATGGCGGCGACGGATTCGTTGTCGCACGATTGCTACACAAGCAACGGGCAAAGGTGCAGGTGCTCACCATGGCCTCGGCAAAGGATCTGAGCCGTGACGCCGGAACGATGTACCGCCAGCTCCTCCGAACCGCCGGCAAGACTGTCGTCAAACCGTTTTCGTCCGCAAGCCAAACGATCTTAGGAAGCAGCGACGTCATTATCGACGCCCTGTTAGGGACCGGTCTGGCGGCGCCGGTTACCGGCCTCTATGCAGAGGCCATCGAGAGTATCAATCAGGCAAAGCGGCTGACCATCGCCGTGGACCTTCCCTCAGGCATTCAGGCCGACACCGGCGCAGTCTTGGGCCGAGCCGTGCGCGCCGACCTGACCGTGACCTTCGGTCTGCCCAAGCTAGGGTTGTTCCAAAATCAAGGCATCGATCACTCAGGACGCGTGGAGATCGTCGATATTGGCATCCCATCTGCCTATGTCGATGCCGTTGGAAGCAGAATCCAACTGATCACTGCCCCATTTGTTCGCACCGCCTTACCTCCACGACGACGCTCCAGTCACAAGGGCACCTTCGGTCATGCCGGGATCATCGCCGGATCAGTGGGCAAAACCGGCGCAGCGGCCATGTCTGCACAGGCCGCGTTACGCATCGGCGCCGGACTGGTCACCGTCGCGATCCCAGCGAGCGTCAACGATGTCCTGGAGTCCAAGCTCTTGGAAGTCATGACAATCCCGATGCCCGACACGAAGGCGCGCACATTGTCCCGCACCGCACTAGATCGCCTGAAAGACTTCATCGCCGTAAGAACCGCTGTCGCCATCGGCCCGGGACTCTCGACCCATCCAGAAACCGTTGAGTTAGTACAGGCGCTCGTCCGGCAGCTCGATCGACCGAGCGTGCTCGATGCCGATGCATTGAACGCGCTCGCCGGTCGCGCGGCGCTCTTAACCGAGTGTACAATTCCCCCCATTCTGACGCCGCATCCCGGCGAAATGGCCAGGCTGGTGACAGAATCTTCATCTCAGTCGGTCAATGAGGACCGGATCGGCACAGCCACACGGTTTGCGAGAGAACGCGGCTGCTACGTGGTGCTCAAAGGGGCGAGAACGGTGATTGCCAGGCCCGACGGAATGGTGGCCATTTGCCCAACCGGCAATCCCGGTATGGCCACGGCCGGAACCGGCGATGTCTTGACCGGCATGATCGTCGGATTACTTGCCCAGGGCCTTGCCTCATGGGAAGCCGCCTGCGCCGCGACCTATGTACACGGACTCGCCGGCGACCTTGCCGCTGAGGCAGTCGGGCAGACCAGCTTAATGGCCGGAGATGTCCTTGACCATATTCCCTATGCACTCACAAACATCGGCGCGGCGTAGCCCGCCCATGACGGCGAAATCAAAACAGTCTCCTCTGGCTAGATCGTCGCGACCTGCGGCGGCGGCCATTTGGACCGTGGCGTTACCATCCCGGACCGCGACGGACGCCTTCGGCCGGACGATCGGACGAATGCTGACCGGCGGCGAGACGCTGGCGTTTTTCGGAGAGCTCGGTGCCGGGAAAACCGCACTCGTGCGGGGAATCGCCATCGGTCTGGACATACCAGCCAATCACGTCACCAGCCCGACATTTGTGCTCATTCACGAATACCGCGGACGGCTGCCGCTGATCCACATGGATCTCTATCGACTGCGCAGCGCAGGAGAGGCCGAAGGGATCGGGCTACAAGAATACTTTCATGGCGAAACCGTAACCGCCATCGAATGGGCAGACAAGTTTCCCGAGTTACTGCCCGAGGATAGGCTGGAACTCACCCTACAGCACAAAACACCGACGACGAGAACCGTACGGCTGCTTGCCCTTGGGCCATGCGCCAAGAGGTTGCTCACCGCCCTCAAAGAGCAGGCCCGCCGAACCCGGCACACGGCCACACCGAAGAGACCGCGCAACGCCGTCGCTCGAAAAGGAAGACCGCGCACATCATGATACGTTTGATTCTTGTTGGCATCCTGCTGCTCCTCTCTCTGGCGTTCTTTCTCCAAAATCAGGAGCAAGAAGTCACGTTGCGCTATTTTTTCGGTTTGCTCGAAGCCTCGACGCCGATCTATAAGCCAATTCTCACGGCCTTCGCCGTCGGCCTGCTGGTGTCCGGCATTCTCCTGTTCCCCCCATGGGTGCGTAGCCGGATTGAACTCCGGCGCAAGACCAAAGCGCTGCAAGATGCCGAAGTCGATCTGGAGCGGGCACGCCAATCGCTAGAAACAGTGACGGGCCGTTCTACCCCGGTTAATGAACCAACGCGGGATCTTGTCGATGAGTGATCACGACGCCAGCCCGCTGATGCGCCAATACCGGGACATCAAGCGCGGCTACGAACAAGCCATCGTGTTTTTCCGGGTAGGGGATTTCTACGAAATGTTTTATCAGGACGCGCAGGAAGCCTCGCGCATCCTTTCCATCGCGCTGACCTCACGCGACAAGAACAGTCCGGATCCGGTCCCGCTCTGCGGCGTGCCATACCACGCCGCCACCGGCTATATCGCCAAACTCTTGAAAGCCGGACGGACGGTGGCCCTCTGCGAACAAGTCGAAGATCCCAAGCTCGCCAAAGGGCTGGTGCGCCGTGAAGTCGTCCGGCTGTATACCCCCGGCACACTTGTCGAAACCGAGTTTCTTTCGCCGGTCGAATCGAACTTTCTCGCAGCGGTGGCGGTGAACTCCAAGGCAAAGCCGCAACCCGTGATCGGACTGGCGATGCTGGAAGTCTCCACCGGAGAATTCTGGATCGCCGAATTTCATGGCGAACAGGCTCAGACGCAAGCGGTGGACGAACTGGCGCGTCTGGATCCAAAGGAGATTCTGGTCGCACCATCTGCCACCCCGCAAGACATCGCCTGGCTCGAACAAATGAAAGGCATCCGCCGGTGCGAGCGTGACGCGTCGACCTTCGAGCCAGAGCGGGCCGCTCGCCTCCTGCAAGAGCAATTTCACGTCCATTCGCTGGAGGCATTCGGATGTCATGGTCTCACTGCGGGAATCGGCGCAGCCGGCGCCGTACTGACCTACTTCCGGGATACCCAGCCTGCCGCACCGTTGGACTACATTCGTCGCCCGCGCGTCCGTCGATCCTCGGACACGATGCATCTGGACAGCGTCACCATTCGCAATCTTGAATTGCTCAAACCCATGGGCGCTTCGGACGAAGGCCACAGCGGGAAACCGGCCACGCTGTTGTCCGTCCTGGATCGAACCGTCACCGCCATGGGGAGCCGTCTGCTCCGACAGTGGATCGTCCGGCCGTTGATTCACAGCGAAGCGATTCAAGCCAGACTCGATGCCGTCGGTGAACTGAAAGACCTGATGGCGGCACGCGTGGCGTTGCGCGCCGCGCTCAGATCTGTGCAGGACATTTCCCGCTTAAGCGGCCGCATTGTCCTCGGGGTCGCAGGCCCTCGTGAACTGATTGCGCTGAAGGACTCGCTCGCGACCCTTCCTGAAATCGCCACGCAATTGAGTTCACTCTCGAGCCCGCTGCTCCTGGAAGCGCGCAACGCCTGGGACGATGGACGGGATCTGTGCGAATTGATTGAACAGGCCCTCCAGCCGGAAGCGCCGATTTCTCTCCGCGATGGCGGCGTCATCCGCGACGGCTATCACGCAGGAGTCGATGAACTTCGGAAAGCCAGCACCGAAGGCAAACATTGGATCGCCGCGTTGGAGGCCAAAGAGCGGGAGCGGACCGGCATCGAATCTCTGAAAGTTCGCTACAACCAGGTATTCGGGTACTACATTGAAATCACCAAGGCCAACTTGGCCCGCGTGCCGGCGGACTTTGTCCGCAAGCAAACATTGGTGAACGCCGAGCGGTTCATGACCCCCGAGTTGAAAGAGCTCGAAGAGCGCGTGACGGGCGCCGAAGTGAAACTGCTGGCACTGGAGCAGGATCTATTCGCCCAGCTTCGCACGACCCTCGCCGGCCACGCCGACCGCCTGCAAGAGATGGCCGGCAAACTCGCCCTCATCGACGTCCTGGCCGGATTAGCTGAAACCGCCGCACTGAATCAATATACGAAGCCCGTTATCAACGAGGGCGGGTTAATCGACATCCGAAATGGCCGCCATCCCGTCGTGGAGCGATTGAGCGAGGACATGGCCTTTGTGCCCAACGATACGCTGCTGAACCTGGACTCGCACCGGCTCCAGATCCTCACAGGGCCGAACATGGCTGGGAAAAGCACGTTCCTTCGTCAAGTCGCCTTGATCGTGCTCATGGCCCAGGTCGGCAGTTTCGTTCCGGCGGCATTCGCAACAGTCGGCGTGGTTGATCGAATTTTCACCCGCGTCGGAGCTTCGGATAATCTCGCTAGCGGCCACAGCACCTTCATGGTGGAGATGGTGGAGACCGCCACGATTCTGCACAGCGCGACCGTACGGAGCCTGATCCTCCTTGATGAAATCGGGCGCGGCACCAGTACCTATGACGGGCTCAGCATTGCCTGGGCTATCGCAGAATATATCCATGATCGCAGCACGCTCGGGGCCCGAACATTGTTCGCGACGCACTACCATGAGATGACGCAGCTGGAACATCAGCGCGACGGGATCAAGAATTTTCGTGTGGCGGTCCAGGAACGAGACGGTGACGTAGTCTTTCTCCGAAAGATCGTCTCGGGAGGAGCGGATCGCAGCTACGGAATTTATGTGGCGAAACTGGCCGGGCTTCCGCAGTCGGTTATCGCACGCGCCCAGGATGTCCTGGTGCAATTGGAACGACCGGAAGCAGCTCAAATCGCCCAATCGACCGCCCAGGCAGAACCAGCCGCCGCGCCGTTGCCGCAACCCCATCCCATCGTCGACGAGGTCCGGCAGATCGACTTGTTCTCGATGACCCCTCTGGACGCTCTCAATCGACTTGCGGATCTTCAACGAAAAGTGACTCCCTCGGCCAAGGACTCTGTCACATGAGAGCTCACCACCCCTTGATGCAACTTCCTCAATAGTCGGATAATACCGGTCTGCGAGGCGCTTCATGGCGGACGAGGCTAATCGACGGCTCCTGCTGACCATCATCGGGCTAGGCATCGCTTTGTTCTGTCTCGATCTCTACCTCCCGCTTGGCATAGGGAACGGTGTTCTCTACGGCGGCCTCGTCATCCTGTCATTTCTCTTGCCCAATCGAACTGGCCCGCTGGTGACCGCCGCCATCTGCTCCGTATTGACGATGGCCGATGTGATTCTGAGCCCCACCCTCGATGGCGTCCCCCTGTGGATGGGCATCACGAACCGGCTGTTCAGCCTGACCGCCATCTGGCTGCCGGTGCTGTTCTTTCTGCATCAACGGAGAGCAGAAGACGCGTTGCAACGTGCCCATGACGATCTCGAAGTGCGGGTTCAGCAACGCACGCAGGAGCTGGCTGCCGTGAATCGCACACTCGTCGAGGAAATTGCTGAGCGGGTGGAGACCGAACGGTCCCTGCGAAAGAGTGAAGCGGTCTTGCAGGCCAATCAGCGGGAACTCCGGCAAAGCCGGGAGGATTTGCGCGCATTGGCCGGACAACTGCTCACGGCCCAGGAAGAAGACCGAAGGCGGATATCCCGGGATCTCCATGACGACATCAATCAACGTCTCGCGATGCTCGCCATGGATCTGCGGCAAGCGGAAAAGAATCCCGCCTCAGCCCCCGACGAGCTCCGCTCGACGATTCGTGTGGTATCGGAACGACTGACCTCCATCTCCGACGACGTTCGCCAAATGGCCTATCGCTTTCATCCCTCCATCCTCGATGACCTCGGACTGGTGAAAGCCATTCGACGCCAGATCGACGATTTTTCCAGCCGCACCGGAATTAAAGCAGCTTATGTCCATCGAGACCCCACAATCGCGCTTCCAGCGGAACTCGCTATCAGCCTCTATCGCATCGTTCAGGAAGGCCTCAGTAATATTGCGCGACATGCGCACGCATCCCAGGTCGATATAGAGCTCATCTGCGAAGACGATCTCGTGACCCTCTCCATCCACGACAATGGAGCGGGATTCGACCCCGCACAACTCTCCCAGACCGGAGCGCATCTCGGGCTCCTCAGCATGAGGGAACGGGTCCGCCTGGCCAAGGGGCGGTTTGACATCGACGCGGCCCCGTCGCAAGGCACCCACATCCACGTTGAAATTCCCCTGGCGATAGGAACACCCCATGCCTAAACCCCGCATCCTGTTGGCAGATGACCACGCCCTCATCATTGAGGGATTCCGACGCATTCTTGAAGACCAGTACGATCTCGTCGGGACCGCCACGGACGGGCGCGCCCTCATCGAATCGGCCAAATCGCTTCAGCCGGACATTATTATCCTCGATGTCTCGATGCCCCTCCTAAACGGCATCGATGCCGCAGTTCATCTGAAGAAGCTCTGCCCGAAGACCAAACTTATTTTCGTCACCATGCATGCCGACACAGAGTATGTCCGCTCGGCATTCGAAGCAGGCGCCTCCGCCTATGTCTTGAAACGCTCCGCTGTCGATGAGCTCGATCAGGCCATTCGCGCGGTCCTTTCCGGACACTCCTACATCACGCCGCTCATCACCAAAGATCTCCTGACCGTGTTTCTCGCCACACCTTCGGAAAAGCTAAAAAGCACCGAAACCCTCACCAGCCGGCAGAGGGAAGTATTACAACTCATTACGGAAGGACGTACGGCAAAGGACATCGCCAGCGTACTGAAAATTTCTGCCAGGACGGTCGAATTCCATAAGAGCCAAATCATGGAACATCTGCGGCTGGAGAACACGGCAGACCTAATCAAGTATGCAATCACTCACGGGATTGTGACCACATCCTGACCTCGTAACAATTCACCTCCAACCTTCTGAATTTACGAGTTCCCTCTTCCCCCAAACAGCTGTATACGAACGCATTCTCTGTTTCATCGGCAACCAGGCGGTACGCATGGATTCGGGAGAAGAGCCTGAGTGTGTAGCAGCGTCACGGCAATGGTTGGGGTACCCCGTCATCCTCTTGTGCGACCGATGCAACCGTGTGCAAGATGGTTTATCTGAATCGGCCAATGAAGAAGCCTGGAAAGACCAACCAGGCTATTTGTCTTCACACCACGCCTCTCCGACACTGGTGTGGTGGTGGCATACCGTCTGCCGTCAATGCGGCAAACCCACTGTATGAGTGCGCCTGATGATCGAGACCCCGGATCAGTCCCATGGGAATGAGCAGACTGGTGGCGCCGGTGGGAAACGGCCTCTCCTGTCGCCCATTATTCCGCTCGCGTGAACGATTGATCTGGCCTCGCATGAGAAAACATCTCGAATCTGAGAAGGTCCCTGAACGCACGACCAGCATACATAGGGGCGACCATCGCTGTCCCTGATGTTGCAAAACGAAAGCCTTGTCATGTCTGCTGAGGGGATAATTGTCCTGGTCGGAAGCCTGGTGTTCGGAATTCTCGTTATCTTGTTAATCCTCCGTGCCTACAAAGATCAACGCCGAGGAAAGTGAGCACATCCTGCGCTTCTAAATCACAACCGACATGGATCAACCCGCGATCTTTCAGCTCTGTTAGCGCGGTGGCTTGGAAAACTTAATTCTGATAAATGCTACAAATAGATCGCTAAACGCTGTCCTCCATACACCATCAACCCAGAGGTGACGAATGAACCGAGGCCGAACTGTATTGTATTTGTCTACTGCGTTAGCCCTGAGTGCCGTCATGCTCGGCGAATTCGGCTGCGCGAACAAACAGCTCGCCTCAAGTTCCGGCGACCAATCTATGACGACAAAAGAGAAGACTCAGACCGAAGCTATTCACGCAGATCGAATCGCGTCCATTGAGCCCTTGACTGCGAGCAAGCCCTCCCCTAGGCAAGAATCTCCATCCACCACCCCGTCAACCAGCGCGTCCTCGCTCAACGACAAGGAGTCAGGGAAAGCTCCTGACACGACGGGCATTGGAGACATCTATTTCGACTTTGACCAATACACCATTCGCCACGATGCGCAGTCAGTGCTCGAGGGCAACGGGCAATGGATACGAACTGCATCTGGCAAATCGCTACTGATCGAAGGCCATTGCGATGAACGGGGAACCTTGGCCTACAATCTCGTCCTCGGAGAAAAACGGGCAAAGTCGGCGAAGCGATACCTGGAGAATCTCGGAATCCCCTCTTCCCGCCTTCAGACGACGAGTTACGGTGAAGTGAAACCTTCGTGCAAAGAGCATAACGAAGGCTGCTGGAAATATAATCGCCGTGCACATTTTGCCATCCAATAGCTGAGACATCATCCACACGTGCATGCCACCTCTTGCGTGAAGGAGACCACTGTGAACCGTACTTGTCGCCAGATTCTTCTGATGTGCGTGGGCTTGATCGCGCTAGTTGGTTGTGCCGGCAAAGGGGAACGCATCGATATTCTCATCCCCGGTGGAGCAACGGGTGACGGCCTCTCGTCCGTCGCCGCCCCTGGCCCTCGCATCGCCGTGCTGCCCTTTGAAGATCAGCGGACCAATGCCGCACATCTTGGGACCAGATCGCATCTCTGGGGCGGCGTCAGTTACTTCGATCTGCCGAGTGGGACCGTCGCTAAGTCAACAGCCCAAGGCTTGGTAGATTACCTAAACCGTCAAGGCTGGAAGGCGTCACTAGCGCGCACCGCTGGCAGTGACGGGGCCGACATCACGATCGCGGGAACGATTGAGAGCTTATCCGTCGATGCGAAGAGTGGTCTTATGCATACGGATCTCACGGCAACCAATGCGCTCCGATTCACTATTTCAAACCACAGTGATGCCAGTATCGTGCGTGAACGCGTCTCCGGCACAGGAAGCGATCGGGTCTTTTGGTTTGATCCTGAGGATGCCCAGCATCTGACCACCGATCTTTTTGAATCGAACCTTCGAAAGTTCCTAGCCGATCTTAAAATTGAAGGGCGCACGATTCGGCTCAAATAAAGGCATGGCATGCCCCTTTCACATCCCTCCCATCGTGCTCAACCGCCCTCCAGGCCAATGATCTGGCCCAGGATCGGAATCAGCGTGCTGATATTGGGAGCAGGCCTCGGGGGTGCGTATACCCTCACGACGGTTGATCAAGAGTTGCGTGTGCTGTATGCCGAATACACTCTCGCTACAACCGACCTGGGCCACATCAACGCGCAATTGATCCGGTACCGCACTTCTGTGCTTCGCGCCATCGAAGCGGATACTCACGAAGACTATCAGCGCATCGTCGAGGCACTCCCGCTGAAACGGACCCGGATCGAGCAACCTTTGGAACGATTTATCAAAGCCACCCTGGTAACCGCCTCAACGAAATCCGCGGCTATCGAAGAACTGGCCGAACTTCGCGCAGTCAAAACCCGCGTAAGTGAATACATGGCAACATCAGGCCAGACGGTTCATTTGCTGAACCAGCGCTGGCAGACGAGCTCACTGCTTGAAGCCCGGAGGCTTCGCGATCTCGCAGAAGAGAATGCGGCGGAACGAGCCGGTGAAAAATTCGTCGCCATCACACTGGAGCTCGATCGTTTACTGGATGTGGTGGCCAAGATCGCGGGCGAGGCCAGAAGCGAAGCCGACCGTCAGCTCAGGATCATGACCACGATTGTAATCGCTGTGAGTGCATTCCTAATTGGGCTGGTTCTCTTTACGAAGCGTGACTAGCGATCCAGCACACGAGGCAAGCTAGAAATAGAAAGGGCGGCCGCCCCGTGAGGAGCGACCGCCCTTTTTCACGAACAGAAAACTAGATTAGTGCGCGGCGCCTGGCAAATTGTACTTTGCGGTCCAGGGAACCAAGCCACCAAAGACTTGGCCACCAGGAATCATCACATCATACTGCTGGGCCACGCTGGCACCATCAGGAGACTTTGGCGACGTATTCAGACCCTGCTTGGCAGCAGAGCAACCTGCATCCGCTTCGCTCTTCCCTGCACAATCCTTCAAGCGCAGGCTGGAGATGCTCATGGTCTTGCCAGGAGCACCGGCATTTTCTGTAAGCTTCTTCACGGATGAGATCACGCGATGGTTCTGCTCGGTCTCCGTGACGACAAACTCAACCAAATCCGTCGTGCTGCCCGGAGGCACTTCCTTCGCCGCTGCCGGTCCGGAATGCGGACGACCCATCTTCTTCAATTCTTCCCAGGCACCCTTGTCAGCATAGAACTTGAGGTTCTTGCCAGGGTGAACCTTCTGCCAGAACAAGCCGCTCTCGGCGTTGCCGCCGAACACCGCGACATTGATCCACACCGCTTCGTCATAGGGATCAAGAATGATCACTCGACCCTGAATAGTGGTCGGCTTACTCATGTCTCCCCACTCAAACCGTTCTTGGAATGCTTCGATGGCCAGTGCGCTGGAAGCCATGCCGACTACCAGGGCAACAGCTGCCATCATGGCCCCGCCTTGCTTCTGAAGCTTCATAATCGAATCCTCCTTCAACAACATGAAAGAATGAAAGCGTGATGAAATCGATTACTTGAGAACCTTGAATCCGGTAATGGTCCGGCCTTCCAAGGTTACTTCCATGGCCACGAGTTCCTGCGCAGCCTTGATGATCTGGTCCATCAACGCCTTGTCCTTCACGGCCAACCGCACCGTCGTGGCAGCATGGTACCAGCCTGCGTAGGCGTTGTTCTTATCGGTCCCGCCGACAAAGCCCCAGCCGCAGCAGGTGACTAAAGGATCCGGAGGCTTGACGTCCATCATGGTTGACGAACGACCGGCCGGGGTTCCTGAAGCAGGATCACCGGTATTCCAATATTGAATGCCGAACAACAATTCGCTATCGGGATTGTCGGCCCACTGCGACCAGACACGACCCTGAAGCGTCTTGGCAGTTTCACCCTTCAGAACTCTTCCCCCAACAATGTCGGTGGTGACGCCTCCACCTGGAGCATCGGCGGCTACGGCAAATTCGGCCGATAGCATGCCAGCCACGGAAAACACTGCGACGGCGGCTAGTACTAAGACCCTCTTCATACCTAGTCCCTCCTTCATGAAAATAAAACCCACAACTTAATGAACGTTCACTTTGAGTGCGATGAATACGTCTACTACCGAATGATCAGAGGCCCGACAGCTCAGGAGAAAGTGTTCGGCTACCCCCTTCCCTCTTTCTCTTTCGCGGTTGTTCCCCGTTTAATTTTTCAGGTTCACTAGACCGGCGCAATCGTACTGAAACGGTCAATTAGTGTCAAGAAAATGTTTGACCCTCTAATAAATTTCTAATCCACAGACAATAACGTTACAAACCAGCTAGTTACATCAATAAAAGAGGGCTATCAATTTCATCGATACACCGTCTCTATTAAAAAATTCTCATCTCACGAGTTGAAGCTGGCGAGCCGTGAGCGGCCCAAGACCCGTGATCGCCAGCGCGTCTTCGTCGAAAAGTTCCTGCGCAACACGCTCCATCTGCTTGAAGGTCACGGCATCGATGGCGCGCGTCATGTCATCGAGCGTCGTATGCTTCCCCTTGATCATTTCATCCTTCGCCAGCTTGTTCATGCGGCTGTGCGAACTCTCCAGACTGAGCATCAGGCTACCCTTCATCTGATCCTTGGTCCGTTTCAACTCATCCCGCGTGATCCCGTTAGTGGCCATGCGACGAATCTCGCGGCGAATAACATCGATCACTCGCTCGACTTCTTTCTGCCGTGTTCCCGCATAGACGGTGACGGTCCCGCCGTCAGAGTAGCCCGAGAGGAAGGAATAGATCGAATAGGCCAGCCCCCGCTTTTCTCGGACTTCTTGAAATAGCCTCGAGCTTACGCTCCCGCCCAGCACACTATTCAAAATGTACGCGGCGTAGCGGTCCGGATGGCCGGCCGCCAGGCCCTTCATCCCAATGCAGAGATGCACCTGCTCCAGCCGCTTTCGTTGCATCACCACGCCGCCGTGCAGCTCTGGCGAACGGCGCACATGCGGCTGCGGGGAAGATGGCCGGCGATGGCCGAACTCCCGCGCGATGATCCGCTCGAGCTGCCGCTGGTCAAAGTTTCCGGCGACCGCAATGACGATTTCCTGAGGCTGGTACCGCGCATCGATGTAGTCGAGAAGATCCTGCCGCCGCAAGGCACCGATCGTCACTGCGCGTCCAAGGATCGGGCGGCCCAATGGATGACGGCCCATGACCTGGCCGGTGTGGAGCTCCTGAACGAGATCTTCAGGATCATCCTGTACCATGCGGATTTCTTCCAGCACGACCTGTTTTTCTTTTTCAATTTCCTTCGCGCCGAATTTGGAACGATGCAAGAGATCGGACAACAGGTCGAGCGCTTTCGGCAGATGCTGGTCGAGCACTTTCACATAGAACGTGGTGGTTTCGCGCGTGGTAAAGGCGTTCATCTCACCACCCAGCGCATCGATCTCGCGTGAGATGTCGCTGGCCGACCGGTTGGTCGTTCCTTTGAAGAACATATGTTCGATGAAGTGGGAATATCCGGCCTGCGCCGGCTGTTCGTCACGCGATCCGGCATTGACCCAAATGCCGACGGTGACTGACTTGAGAGTGGGGATCCGCTCGCTGACCAAGCGGACCCCGTTCTCGAGAATGAGTTTGCGGTACAAGAGGATTACTCGGCCGCTGGTTCCTGCGAGCCCCCTGCTGGAGCCGGCATAGTTTCCTTCCGGCTCAACCGGATCTTGCCCTGCCGATCGATCTCCAAGACTTTCACCATGATCTGATCGCCTTCGGCGACTTCGTCAGAGACTGCCTTCACCCGATGGTGCGCCAGTTGAGAAATGTGCACGAGGCCATCGGTGCCCGGCAACACTTCGACGAATGCACCGAAATCCATAATCTTCCGGACGGTGCCCATGTAGATCTTGCCGATCTCGACTTCTTCAGTCAGCCGGCTGATCATATCCTTCGCCTTCTGCAAGGACGCCTCGTCGGCGGAGGCAATGGTCACGACACCCGTGTCTTCGATATTGATCTTCACGCCGCAATCGGCCTGGATCGCGCGGATGGTTTTGCCACCCTGACCGATGATGTCGCGGATCTTATCCTGCTTGACCTTGATCGTATAAATGCGCGGCGCAAAGGGAGAGAGATTCCCGCGATGCGTGGTTAATGCCGACGCCATACGCTCAAGGATATGGAGCCGTCCGGTACGGGCCTGCTCCAGCGCCTGTTGCATCAAGGCCATCGTGATCCCGCCGATCTTGATGTCCATCTGCAAGGCCGTCACGCCATTCTTCGTTCCGCAGACTTTGAAATCCATATCGCCCAGATGATCTTCGAGACCGAGGATGTCGGAGAGGATGATGACTCCATCCCCTTCCTTAATCAGACCCATCGCAATACCCGCTACCGGCTCCTTAATCGGGATGCCGGCATCCAACATTGCCAGCGTGCCACCGCAGACGGTCGCCATCGACGACGATCCGTTGGACTCCAGAATTTCTGAAACGATCCGGAGCGTGTAGGGGAACACGTCTTTCCCGGGAATGACCGGCTTCAGGGCCCGCTCGGCCAAAGCTCCGTGCCCGACCTCGCGCCGACCCGGCGTGCGAAGTGGACGCGCTTCGCCGACACTGAACGGTGGGAAATTGTAATGCAACATGAAGGTCCGGTGGTACTCGCCCTCCAGCGCATCGATGCGCTGCTCGTCGTCCGTCGTTCCCAGCGTCACGACTGCAAGACTCTGTGTTTCGCCGCGCGTGAAAATGGCGGATCCATGCGCACGGGGCAAGGCCCCGACTTCGCAAGTGATCGGCCGGATATCCGCCGGGCCGCGCCCGTCGGCCCGTGAGCGTTTCTCAAGGATCATGTTCCGGACTTCGGTATATTCCAATCCGTGGAAGACAATCTTGATGTGCCGTTCAGTGGTAGGCACCTCGGGGTTCTTGAGTTTTTCGACGGCTTCAGCCATGACCTGATCTAACCGCTCCTGACGCGCGGCCTTGTTCGGAATCATGATCGCATCGCGAATCGGCTGTGCGACCATCGCCTTCACCTTGGTAGCGAGAGCAGAATCGATCGCTTCAACCTTCACTTCACGCTTCTTGCTCCCGACCAGCTTCGCCAGCTCGGAAATTTTTGCGACAATTTTCTTGATCTCGGCATGGGCCAAGGCCAGCGCTTCCAGCATGGTGGCCTCAGGCAATTCATTGGCACCTGCTTCCACCATCATGATGGCATCGGCCGTACCAGCCACCACCAAATGGAGATCACTCGTCTCCAGCGTCTCCAGATCGGGATTCACGACAAATTGGCCATTCACGCGACCGATCTTGACGCCGGCCACAGGCCCTTGGAACGGGATGTTCGAAATCGACAAGGCGGCGGAGGCCGCCGTGATGCCGACCACATCCGTCGAGCCCGTCTTGTCGGCTGACAACACGGAGGCAATGACCTGCGTTTCGAAGTAGTAGCCTTCGGGAAAGAGCGGACGCAGCGGACGATCGATCAAGCGGCTGGTCAGCACTTCCTTTTCTGCCGGACGGCCTTCACGCTTGAAATATCCCCCTGGGATCTTTCCAGCCGCGTAGGCTTTTTCGATGTAGTCGACCGTGAGCGGCAGAAAATCGATGCCCGGTTTGGCGTTCTGCGAGGCCACTGCCGTCGCCAAGATAACCGTGTCCCCGTACGTCGCCCAGATCGAGCCGTCGGCCTGCTTGGCCACTCGGCCGGTTTCAAGCCGCAAGGTGCGGCCTGCAATTTCCAATTCAACAACATGTACCATCTATGGTTTCCTCCAGGTTGGTCCCACAGATGCCCACAGAGATACGCTCGCACGCGAGCGTATCTCCGTGTTCACCTGTGTGACATGCGTTCCGCGCTGTCGCACTCCCATGCGACAGCGGCTTGCGTCCGTCTCTGACGACTACTTGCGAATGCCGAGGCGTTCGATGATCGCCCGATAGCGGGCTTCTTCGACGCCGCGCAGATAGTCGAGCAACCGGCGCCGCCGTCCGACCAGCTGCAAGAGGCCACGCCGAGAATGGTGATCCTTCTTATGCAGCTTGAAATGCTCGGTCAAATAGGTAATCCGGTTGGTCAGCACCGCGATCTGGACTTCGGGGGATCCCGAATCCGTATCGTGCTGGCGATACTGCTTGATCAACTCTGTCTTCGCTTCCTTCAACAAGGCCATGACTCGTACTCCTCCTGCCTCTTAATTGAGTGATTCACCGTCGACTAACACTTTGTCGATTCTGATCGACCCTTTGCCCTGCCCGTCATACGTCCCAATTGCCAATAGCCGTCCCTGCTCGTCCTTCAGACGGACGGGCGACGAGCTCGGCGGCACAACCATATTCGGCAACCCGATCGGCGCACCATGCAGCACACGATTCGCTTGCTCCGTCGTCACGGTCACAAGCGGCAGCTGCGCCAATACTCGATCCAGCGGCCATAGCACCGATTCAGCCGACCCCATCGCCACGTGCGCCGCAAACTGCTCGACCGTGAGCCCCTGCTCGATGGTCAGCGACCCGACGCGCGAACGCTCCAGCGACAGGAGATGTCCGCCAACGCCAAGCGCCTGGCCCATATCCGCGCACAAGGTGCGAATATACGTCCCTTTCGAGCAGACAACTCGTAACGCGATGTCCCGTCCATCGACGGCCATCACCTCAAGCTCATGAATGACGATGTCCCGCTCTGCTCGCTCGACAGTTTCTCCGGCACGTGCCGACTTATACAACGCTCTCCCGGCCACCTTCACCGCCGAATACAT
Organism: Nitrospira sp.; assembly: GCA_040081095.1. GTDB lineage: Bacteria > Nitrospirota > Nitrospiria > Nitrospirales > Nitrospiraceae > Nitrospira_D. Next base: position 11,703 of record JBEBHO010000040.1, on the reverse strand, counting down.
CGGGGGCAATTGTTTTTGCGGCCCGCGAAATCGCGCGACAACACCATCGAGAATTTCTGCGCTCACGCCAGCGGTTTCAACCCGTTGGAGCACTGTCCCCGTCGCATCCTGCGTATCCGTCGCTTCACCCAACCGCAACACCGCGCGGTATTCTTTATCCCACCCAACCAAATATTCCGCCACACGCGTGGCTTTCCCGATTAGCAGTGGCAACACACCCGTTGCTGCGGGATCTAGCGTGCCGGCATGGCCGACCTTGATACCACCCAAAAGCCCCCGCACCTTGGCCACCACATCATGAGACGTCCAGCCACTCTCCTTGTTGACGATGAGCACACCATCACCCACACGCGTCCGCTGCCGCCCTTCAGTCACGAGCGCCATCCGTCAGCCCCCAACGGGCGGGATGCGCAACGTATCCGGACTCGACGCACTTTCGGCGGCCTCATGCGGTTGCAATTCATCCAGCAATTTCATCACACGGTCGCCACGCGGGCCCGTCTCGTCTCGCTTAAACACAATTTCAGGCAAGTAGCGCAGCGCCAGCCGTCGCCCCAGCTCTGCGCGCACGAAACCGCTCGCCTTCGATAAGCCGGCAAACACCTCGCGCTCGGCCTGCTCCTTCTCCATCGTCGTGACGAAAATGTAGGCGATTCGCAAATCCGCCGTCAGTTCGACATCCGTCACCGTCACCGACCGCACGCGGGGATCCTTGATCTTGCGCATCAGGATGTCCGCGACTTCCATGCGGATCTGGTCGGCGACCCGGTCCGATCGTTTATAGCTCGTCTTGGACATCGCCCACCTGTCGCACGCTCGCTCTTCTTGTCTGGCTCTCTCTACCCGACGCATCACAGCAGCTCTCGATGCACACGGACAACTTCGATGGTCGGCATACTTTTGATGACGTTGAGCGCTTGCTCCAGCACTTGCTCTACATGCCCGCCGTCATTCGCCACACAAGCCATGCCCAGCACCGCTTTTTGCCAGAGGTCTTGCCCATCCACTTCGGCGATGGAGAGGTTGAACTTGCCGCGCAGGCGGTCCTTCACGCTATGCAAGACCTGCCGTTTGTCCTTTAGCGACTGGCTCTCCGGTATCCACAGCTCGACGGTGCACACGCCTACGACCATCCCAGCCATGTCACCACACCCGCCGACTCGGCGACTTAGAGCTTTCCGGCGATCTTGTCGATCGTATACGCTTCGATCACGTCGCCGGCCTTGATGTCGTTAAAGTTTTCGATGCTGATTCCGCACTCATATCCCTGCTGCACTTCACGCACATCGTCTTTGAACCGGCGTAATGACCCAAGGCGCCCCTCGTAGACCACCACATTGTCCCGAAGGAGTCTGACGCCTACGGCCGCTCGAGAGATCGTCCCCTCGACGACATAGGAACCAGCCACGACACCGGCCTTGGGAATCGTGAAGACCTGCCGCACTTCCGCCCGGCCCAGCGACCGCTCTTTGAGCGTGGGGTCAAGCAACCCTTCCATCGCGGCCTTAATGTCGGACAGCGCTTCATAAATAATCGTATACAAACGAACGTCGACACCCTGCTGTTCGGCCAGGTTCGCAGCCTTCGGTTCAGGGCGAACGTTGAACCCGATAATAATGGCGCGGGATGCAGCGGCCAACAGCACGTCGGACTCCGTGATTCCGCCGACACCATTGTGAATGACTCGAATCCTGACGGCAGGGGTGGGCAGCTTTTCGACCGCCGCAGCCAGCGCTTCAGATGAGCCCTGCACGTCAGCCTTAATGACGATGGCGAGCTCCTTGGCTGACCCTTCCTTGATTCTGGCAAAGAGATCGTCGAGCGAGACTTTCGCCTGGCCTGAGAGATCCGCTGCCCGTGCTTTCTGAGCCCGTTCCTCGGCAATTTCTCGCGCCACTCGTTCGTCAGAGACCACCTGAAAGACATCACCGGCGGAAGGCACCCCTGGCAACCCGATCACCTCGACAGGAATCGAGGGCGTCGCTTGCTGCGTTTTAAGACCCTGATCATCCAGCAGGGCCCGAACGCGACCGCTGAACGTTCCAACGACGAACACATCGCCCACTTTAAGCGTGCCGCTCTGAACGAGGACCGTAGCCACAGGACCACGACCCCGCTCCAACTTGGCCTCCACCACGGTCCCTTTGGCCTGGCGATGCGGATCAGCCTTCAACTCCAGCACTTCCGACTGGAGCAAAATCATTTCGAGCAACGTGTCGAGGCCGGTTTTCTGCTTGGCCGACACTTCCACCATAATCGTGTCGCCACCCCAGGCTTCTGAAATCAGACCGTGCTCCGACAGCGCATTCCGCACACGATCAGGATTGGCCTCAGGCTTGTCGATTTTATTCATCGCCACAATGAGTGGCACCCCGGCAGCTTTGGCATGGTTGATCGCTTCGATCGTCTGCGGCATCACTCCGTCGTCGGCAGCCACTACAAGAATGACGATATCCGTGACTTTCGCGCCACGCGACCGCATGGCGGTAAATGCTTCGTGGCCCGGCGTATCCAGGAACGTGACCAGCTTGCCGTTCACCGGCACCGTGTATGCGCCGATGTGCTGCGTGATGCCGCCAGCTTCGCCTTCAGCCACTTTCGTTTGCCTGATGGCATCTAGCAAAGAGGTCTTCCCGTGATCGACATGGCCCATGATCGTGACCACCGGCGGTCTGGACTCCAGGCGCTCATCGCCTTCTCCCGCCTGCACCACGGCTTCCAGCAACTCATCGCCGGCTTTCTCAACGGAAATTTCGATTTTGACGCCGGCCTCCTCGGCAATCATCGAGGCCACATCCATGTTCATCGGCTGATTGAAGGTGAGCATCTGCCCCATCTCCATCAACTTCCGAACGATGTCGGCAGGACGTTGGCCGATCAGCTCGGCAAATTCCTTGACCGTCGTCCCCAGTGTGACCTTGACACTCTTCCTGCGCGGCTTGGTAATTTCTGATGGCGCACTGTGATGGAGATGCCGTGAACGATCATCGCGGCGCGCTACAGTCGGAATGGCACGAAGATCTTGCCACCGAGCGGCATCTTCACGATGCTTCACATCCGGTTCTTCCTTGGGACGCCCGGTTTTTTTCGCCTTCTTGAGTTTTTCCTTGAGCCCTTCCGCTTCAATCGCCTCCAGCGCCATGCTCTTCTTCTTTGCCGCCAGCGCTTCCGGCGTCATTACCGCTCCCGGCGCGACCGCTGCCGGCTTCGCGATGACCGGCTGAACCGGAGGAGGAGGCGGCGGCTGCGCGAGGATCGTTCCGATTTCAGGCAATTCCGGCAGGATTACGGGCGGAGGCGGCGGCTCGCTCACAGGCGGATGTTCGACAGGAGTCGCAGCCACTGGCGAGGTGTCAACTTCACTCGGATGAGGCGCGATCGAGGCACTAGCCTCAACAGGCTCGTCTTCCTTCTTGCGCTTGATGAGAATCCGCCGCTTGTCGGTCTTGGCCGGCTCCTCGACGATGGCGGTTTTGGAAGCAGCCGCCTTGGCGCCATGCCCCCCCTCGTGCTTTACCTCAGTGTCGCGTGTTTTTCCGACCACATCGTCGCCTGACGCCTTCCCACTCGCCTTCGCGGCCCCTTTGGCTTTCGGGCTGAGTTTTTCCAGAGCCTTTTGCACCGTGTCCTCGTCGAGCGCACTGCTGTGAGAGGCGACAGGCACACCCATCTTCTTGAGTTCAGGGATGAGATCTTTATTCTCCATCCCCAGCTTCTTCGCTAATTCGTAGACACGCATTCCAGACACTGGTTGAGCTCGATTCTAGTTGGACTCGTTTTCTTCGGCTCTGGCGGCTTGCCGGGCCTCTTCCTGCAATCGCTGCGCTTCAGCTTCGTCGGCCATCGCAGCCTTGATTTCCCTGTCCCGCTCCACCTTCTCTTTTTCATATTCAGTGGCGCTGATGATATCGATCTTCCATCCGGTCAAACGAGCGGCTAACCGCACATTCTGTCCATTTTTCCCGATCGCCAGCGACAACTGCGAATCGGCCACCACCACCAGCGCCGATTTCTTCTCGTCGTCGATACCGACTTTTTCAATCGTGGCCGGATTCAGCGCCTCCGCAATGAACACCCGCGGATCCTGCGTCCAGGTGATGATGTCGATCTTCTCTCCGCGCAACTCGCGGACTACCGCCTGCACCCGCGACCCTTTGATGCCGACACAGGCGCCGACTGGATCGACGGCCTTCTCGCGCGAGGTCACGGCAATCTTCGTCCGATCGCCCGGCTCTCTGACGATCGACTTGATCTCCACGATCTTTTCCATGACTTCGGGCACTTCAAGCTCAAACAGCTTCGAGACAAATTGGGGATGGCTCCTGGTCAGAATCACCTGGACATCCTTCGGGGTCCGACGCACTTCCAGCAACATCGCCTTGACGCGATCGCCGCGCCGATAGGTCTCGCGAGGGATCTGCTCCTGAATCGGAAGGACGGCTTCGGTCTTGCCGAGATCCACCAGATAATTCCGGCGTTCCATCCCGAGGATAATGCCGTTGACGAGATCGCCCTGCCTCGTTGAATATTCTTTCTGAACCGCTTCCCATTCGGCTTCGCGCACCTTCTGGAAAATCACCTGCTTCGCGGTCTGCGCCGCGATGCGGCCGAGCTCATCCATTTCGATGAGCGAGCCGATTTCATCGCCCACTTCCGCTTCGCTATCGAGCTGGCGAGCTTCCTGGAGAGAGATTTCCGCCTTCGGGTTGCTGACATGATCGACGATCGTCTTCTTCGAGACCACGGAGATCTCGCCGGTCTTGGAATCAATCTCGACTTGGATGTTTTCCGCCTGCCCAAACCGCTTTTTGGCAGCCGTCTGAAGTGCCGATTCGATGGCCCCGATGACACGGGACTTATCGATACCTTTCTGACGCCCAATCTCATCGATGACTGCGATTAGTTCTCGGTTCATACGTTAGACTCCTGCTCGATCGTGCGGAACTGCAACAACTTCGGGCGCCGGCTATATTTCAATCACCCGCCGAGCTTCCGCGATAGCGTGGCGATCCAATTTCACTGTGTGTGTCGTGGGAGGCTTCGCCGTGACTGCCACGACAATCGCGTCCTCATCCGCCTGCACCAACTCTCCGATAATGCGCCATTGACCGTCAAGCGGCTGCTTCAGCTTGACGCTCACCCGCTTCCCGACCGCACGCTGATAGTCTTGGAGACGCTTGAACGGGCGGTCAAGCCCTGGTGAGGACACTTCAAGCGTATAGGCGTGGGGGAAGGGATCGGCAACATCCAGCGCGGGACCTACCGCCACATGAGCCCGCTCGCAATCCGAAACGGTGACACCACCGGGCTTGTCGATCAGTACTCGCACAATGGATCGGGAACCTTGCCCGACACACACCACGTCCACTAATTCCAACCCTAACGTCCAGAGAATCGGAGAGAGAAGTTCCTGAATCCGATCAATGGACGACCGGGATCCATGCTCCGGAATACTCAACGGGTATCCTCTGACACTGCTTTACATCTGCCCAAACAAAAAAGTGGGCCTGAGCCCACTTCCAGCGACGGCACATTAGCATGGCCCCCCCTTCAAAGCAAGGGGGACTACCCCGTCAAGGCCGCCCAGCGAGAGGCCAGCGCCTGGGCAACCGGACCTGGCCGCCCCGCTCCGATCGTCCGTCCGTCGATCTGAACCACAGGGAGCACTTCTACGGTCGTCCCGGTCAGAAACACTTCATCGGCGGTATAGAGCGACTCAACCGGCAGGAACTGCTCGCGCACCGGAATGCCTGCCGCCCTCGCCAGATCCAAAACCACCGTCCGTGTCACTCCAGACAAAATCCGCGGGCCTTCCGGAGCCGTCACCACCGTCCCTGCCTGAACGGCCATCACATTGCTCACAGACCCTTCTGTGACCAACCCGTCTTTCACCAGAATCGCCTCAAACACACCGGCCCGCTTCGCCTCTTCCCGGGCCAAGACATTCGCCAGCAAATTCACACTCTTGATGTCGCAGCGCCCCCAGCGCAAATCCTCGCAGGTCTTGGCAATGACGCCGGCCTCCCTAGTCTTCGCTGGAAACGGCGCCAGCTCGCGAATCGTCATCACCACAGTCGGGGCCACATTTGACGGAAACGCGTGATCTCTCGGGGCCACTCCGCGGGTGATCTGGAGATAGACCTTCGCCTCGGCATATCCAGCCGCTCGAACTCCCTGCTGTATCCATTCGGTCCACTGGCCCCTCGTATAGGGCTGAATCAGGCTCAGCTCACGCGCACTGCGGTCAAGCCGGTTGAGATGCGCGTCCAGTTCAAAGGGACGGCCATGATAGGTCCTGATGACTTCGTACACGCCATCGCCGAACTGAAAGCCTCGATCCTCGATCGATACGGTGGCCTCATGCCAGGGAAGGAATCGCTCATTGATAAATGCAATATCCGGCACGAGGATCAGCCTTTCCCCGTTGGCACAACCTGGATCAAAAATATCCGGCGATCTTCCGACGTGAACTTCCACCCCATGCGCTTTTCGAATACCAGCTCATGAGTTCCGGGCAGCATCCCCTGAAATTCAAACGTGCGCTGACCGTTCTCCACCGCATTATTACTGGCGACTCTGAGAAACTGGTCGTCGATAAGCGTCAGCGCTTTGCTATTGTAGCTCGGAACCCACTGCTCACCCCTGGTACGGTCTTCCCACAGATGGATCGTAAACGCGCGCCCGAGAACGGTGTCGATCGATCGGCTCCCTTGGCCTTCCAAGTAACCCGGCATATCCTGTCCAGCACTATTCATGACTGCCCATCAGCTCCATCGGCCACGATCCCCCCTCAATCACGGCTAGGCCTTCCGGCGAGGGCCGACAAGAATGTCTGAATTTTCGACCAGAACTTCGTAGCTCCCGATGCAATAGCCGCCGCCATCCGTGCCCTGGCCGCTACGAATATCGAAGGCCAAGTCGTGCCAGGGACAGGCCACCACATACCCTTTCAAACGCCCTTCGTTCAGCGGACCACCTTCATGCGGGCAGAGATTATGAATCGCGTAGAACTTGCCATCAATATTGAACAGCGCGATCGCCTTGTCATGAACCTTCACCACCTTCGATTGTCCAGGGGCGACTTCGTTCACTCCGGCGACTCGTTGAAAACCCTCCATGCCCCATCTCCTCAATTGCTCTTGGCACTGCGCCCCTCAGCCTTACCACACACTATTGCGCAACTCTACATCCGCAGAAAATACTTTAACTCGTCCCCTTTTGCGACCCCGACCCGCTGAATGAATCCCGCCTCTGCTTCCAACACATACCGCGCCGGCTCCGGCGGTGGACCAAAGAGAGGACAAGGATCTTTTTCACAGGGGCTCGCCCGTTCAACCAAATGCACTACATGATGGCTCTCATCCACCCAGATCATATCGACAGGAAATCGAAACTCCTTGGTCCGGACACGATGAAGGCCGTTGGACTCAAAGATATAAAGCATCCCGGTGTTGGCCGGCAACTGATCACGAAAAGCGAGTCCGAACAACAGTTTTTCAGGCGTCTCCGCGACTTCCGCTTCCACCGTTTCTCCATGCGGGAAGGTCACGACGATAATGTCGGTGTCTTTTTGCGGCACAAGAAACATCGACACACTCATCAATAAGATCGCCAGCAGGATCATCATGATGATCCGCTTTTTCTTCTGCTCGCGATCACTCCCCTGACTCTGTACCAATCCCATAACCATCGCCTTCTCTGCCTATGAAAGTACCGGCATCTCGCTGGGCCCCATGGGCCATATTCCCATGAATTCTAGGCCTTCTGACCGGAAGCGGTTCTGTTGACTTGGAAAAGAATCACAGAATAGAATGGCCTCCACACAGCGCACGCACTATGGTCGGGGCGGCGCGATCTTGTCAATATCGTTTGTTGTCATTGAAGTGAGAAGGAGGCGTGGGTCATGGCACTGCTGATTACCGACGAATGCATTTCCTGTGGGGCTTGCCTGCCTGAATGTCCCAATGAGGCGATTTTCGAAACCCGGAGCGATGCTGAAGGCAAGGGCCATCACGTTGGCGACGGTCAGGGCGTAGGTGACAACATCTACATCATCACCCATGATCGCTGCACGGAATGCGTCGGACACTTCGATGAACCGCAGTGCGCCGCGGTCTGCCCTGTCGACAATTGCTGCATCTCCGATCCGGCCTATCCAGAAACCACGGACGTGTTGATGGCAAAAGTTAAGGCCTTGAACCCCGATAAGGCTATTGACGAAACCAAGATCTGGAGCGGCGTCAGAAACTAGCGCCTGAGACAGAGTTTCGTGAAGTCACAAAGGGCCTTGCGTTGATCAACGCAAGGCCCTTTGCTTTGCTCTGACTTCTCGCCTGAAGCTTTCTACTGGATTACAGATAGAATCCCCTGTAGGATTTCACCAGCGCAGTCGTTCTCCTGACTGCCGCGCTTCGATTGGCCTCTCCTATCCCACCTCGGAGGTGCAGTCATGCGTCCATACTTGCGAGTCCTCAGTGCGCTCCTCTTTTTCACTCTTATCACCCCTGGATTGACCTCAGCCAGCACAAGCGAACTGGGAACGATCATCGAGAATTTCGTCCTACGCCATTTCCCAGACGCCACCAGCCGTGTATGGATTGTGAACGGAACTCAATGGGATGGAGACGAAATGGTCGTCGATATCCGCACCGTCGTCATAGAACATCGACTACCCCAACCGATCGAGAACCGATATCTGCTGCTTATCAAGGAAGGAAGACTGACGGCCGCCCAGCGGATCCCGCTAGAAGATGGAGCAGACTGTCAACCTGAAGAAACCTAGCAGAGCAACCGCCAGACTCTAGAAACAGAAAGGCCCCGGTGGAATTTTCCAACCGGGGCCTTTCGCATTTCAAGAATTCGAAACGAAACTACTTCAACATCACCAACTTGCCACCGACGTGCGCCGGATGGAGATGGCAGCGGTAGGTTAAGACGTTGCCCGCCGCGTAAAAGAGATCGCTGGTCGGAACACCGATATACTTGGTCTCACCCGGCTTGAGCACCAACGTCGTGTTCAACGTCCATGGCCCTGATTGATTCTGGGCAGCCGTGAGTTGAAAGCCATGATCTGCGGTCGAATTGTTCGTCACCTTGAGAAGCACCGGGGCTCCTGCACGATTCTTGAAGTCAATGACGGTCGTCGGCGGATACCAGGTTTTCATGGTGCCGATTTCGATGGCATAGAATGACGCATCCACGTCGAGTTCCTTGAATGGCTGGCCCACGACTGATCCGGTTTCGAGATCGCCGATCTCAACGCCACCGGCTTGGAGTGCAAACGCAGCCGAGGCTCCAGCGACTGTCAACCCGAGGCCAAAGAGGACCGATAACATCGTCTTGCCCATGACCTACCTCCTTAAAAAGAAGAAGAGATGTGATTAGGTTGGTAAATAACTTCTGCCAAGCTCTGATAGCCTTGACTGCTCCGATGCCGTCCGACGCTCACAGATACACCCTGTGCCGATAATTGCTACATCATGAGGCGAAACTTATAGCATAGGCCATAAAATGGAAGCAAGCGGGTTCTACACGACAAGTCACCTCATCATTCCACACGATTCCCATATGACCAATCTTGACAAGCATAATAAATTCAGCCTGTTAGAGAGACATCGTCTATCTAGCGCCCTTCAGAAAGATCTTTTCCTATCAGAACATCATAGGGGGCAAAATCATCCGTGAGCTCAAGCCCCTGCGGCCAGGCATTTGACCGGTAGGTATTGAGCAACGCAACGGCCTCACCGGGCAATTGCTGATTCATGGCCAGCTCTGTCACTTTTGCAATAAAGGCATCATGACCGTGACGTCCAACCGGAGTTCCTGCAAAAAAAATCAAATTTGCAGCCTTGGTGTGTTCGTTCTTCCAAGGCCCTTTGACCGCAAACGTTTCGATGGTTGGAAATTCACCCCGCATCGTCTGCACCACGGCCGCCGCACGCGTGTTGTCGACTTCTTCTCCCGATGATGCCAAATTCACTGCCACTACCCCATCAGGCTTCAGGTGCGCTCGCACCGCTGAATAAAATTCTTTTGTCGTCAGATGAAATGGAATCATGTGCCGTGCAAAGGCATCGATCCAAATCACATCGTAGAGATGCTCGGTGGTATTCAGGAACGCCCGTCCATCCTTCACACGTACATGATGGTTGGCCGGCGGATGGTACTCAAAATAGTCTTCTGCCATCCGCACCACCACCGGATCGAACTCAATGATGTCCATTTCCAGATCGGGCCAGTAATGCGCCAGCCACTTGGCCAGCGAACCGCCGCCATGGCCCAAGATCAAACCTCGTTGCGGCTGCTCGACCAGCGCCAAGGACGCAACCATGAGCTGGCTGTAGGGTAGAAACAACGGAAGCGGGTCGGCCTTCCACATCACGGCATGAAAGGTACGATCTAGCACGAGATAGCGAAACAGTTGGTCATCCCGCACCCGCACTTGCTGATAGGGGCTATCCTCCTGATGAACCGGGGGGTTCAATTTCTGAATGGGATGGAGCGCCAACCAGACGAAAAGGCCACTAGCGGCCAGACCGAGCAACTTTCCAACAGACGCGGCTTTCGTTCCTTGCCGGAGCCACAACAATCCGAGCAGGACTTGAATCGTTCCCAGCCAGGCGACCAACGCCTGGCTTCCGATCCATGAGAGGAGAAAGAACGCCGTCCCCCAAGTTCCGATCAAACTTCCCACCGTCGACAAGGCAATCATGCGGCCGGTGTGACGTCCCAGGTGCCCCATATCGGACACCGCCAAACGCAGCATCGCAGGCAAGACACCGCTCAATCCAAACGCGGGCGGCGCCAGAAGAATCGTGGCCGCAAGACAGGGCCCCCACCGTGGGTCCTGAATCCATGTATCCACCTGAAACAGAACCGGCTGGCTAGCCCATGCAACGAGAAACGTCCAGGCGCCTGAAAACAACAGGAGCCCAGCAAGCACCGTCCCGCCCGCATACCGATCCGACGCCCATCCGCCGAACGCATAGCCACTGCTCATGGCCGCCAGAATCACCCCGATCAAAGCGCCCCAGACGAATAAGGAATTTCCGAAAACCGGAGCCAGCAAGCGGCTGCCGAGAATTTCCAATGCCATCACGACCGCACCCGTGATGAGTGCGGTGGAAAGCAAGAAGACCCGTGAGATGGGAGGCACCCCTTCAGTGGTCATGCGAGAGGCAGCGCAGACGGGTATCTAACTGGACGAGGGAGATGGAACAGCATAGCGATCATTGAGGTCCCCAATTCTTGAAATACCGCAACAGATCCCTGACGGAGAGCACTCCGGCCACTTCCCCACCGTCAACCACCGCAAGATGACGAATGCCAGCCTGGGCCATCACATCGCTCGCATCATGGGCCGACGCAGCAATATCAATCGTAATCAGCGGTGTACTCATAATCGATCGCACAAGAGTCTCAGCAGGAACCAGGGATTCCGCCAAGACCTTCCGAACCAGATCCGCTTCACTGACAATCCCGAGATATTGGGCGCCCTCTCGAACCAGGAGCGCGCCGACTTTCGATGAGCGCATCTGCCGCGCGGCTTCGCACACCGTTGCATCAGGCAAGATTGTCTGAGCCACCGACCGCATCATGACAGCCAGCGGGCGCTGCATTCCTAGGGAATTCACCATGGCAACGCTCCATCTCGAAAAGTGCTGGATTCTACTCAACCAAATTTCCAAGAGTCAACGAAGCGAA
>JBEBHO010000303.1:0-4885 GCA_040081095.1 Nitrospira sp. | reverse complement strand
TTTCGAGAGATGTAGTCTACTGCTGGGGGTACGATGACACGGCCACGCAGATCTCAAGTTTGTGTTAACAAATCGTTAAAAGGCGGATCAGGAAAGATGGAAGCCCTTGTCCGGTAAAGGCTCGTGGTCGTGTACTTCGGGCAGGGAGAAGAAGATATGACTCGAATGGGTACTGCGAGGACGGACGCCCGTCCCCGCAGAATGGTATGCCATTTATGCCGTCGCGCCGGTCGCCAGAGCACGTCGTTTCCGGAAGGCCAAACCGCCGAGGCCCATGAAGCCGCCTGCGAAGAGCAGAAGGCTGGCCGGAAGCGGCACTGGTGTCGGCGCGAGCCCGAGAGCCTTCCCTTGCAGGAAGAATCTGGCGATTCGATCGTCATGCTGCCACCCGTGTTTTTCCTTGTGCTCCCCGTTGTCAAAGACATGCGTCCACGAAAGGCTGAACTCGGATGTCTCAGGGTTGAAGACTCCCTGGGCAAGACCACCGATATTCCAAGCGCGGAGCGACTCTCCACGACTCACACCGAAAAACAAGGACGAAAGATCCACCGTGATCGAAGAACCATTGATCGTCGCAGAAGGTGCGTCCGCGCCCTGTACGCCGGAGGTGAAGAGCGAGAACGTCCGATGACCCTTCGTAATGGGCGCAACGATCTCCTGCATCGGTTGGTACTGGCCTATCAGGATCGTGCCGTCGCGGTCCAGCAGTCGGTCTGCGACTCGACTAAATCGACCGTCGTAGCTGGTACTCCCACCGGTCAATTCCAATTGTGTCACGACCATCGCATCGGTAAAGCCAGCCGATCCGAATATCGCAACAAAGACCGTCACGCCGAATGTGAGAAGAAAGGTGATCGGTGCCATACGGTGCTCCTTTGTTGTCATAAGCTGTAACCAAATAGAAATATGATCGATGCCCGCAAACTGATGGTACAAGGCAGCGACAACAAGTGCGTAACGTTTGTGTGTGGAATCGATTAATTATTCATCAAGAATTTCCATGACCACCTGGCACTTCCCGCTGACCATTAGTCTTGATCCATGATCTTTCTCCAAAGTGGGTGTGGTGGAACCTGGGATGCCACCTTCCCCATAATCCAGGGACCAATTTCTCCAGAAGAGCATTTCATACTCTTCGCATCTAGCTGAATACACGGAACATTATCATTTTCAAAAGATGGCATATTTTCGGAATAGGGTCTCTCGACCGAAGCTCAACAAATTGGAATCCGCGAGGTGAGATGAGGCAAATACCAGTTGAATAGGGCGACACAGCCAGAGTGCATGACATGAGAGGTATTGCAGTGGATGATCGAGGGGGGGGAGTCTAACTCCTATCGAGCACAAACTTCGCAGCATGAAAAAAAACGTCCCACCCGCCGCAGGGTCGCTGCAACAGGTGGGACGAAGAGGCCGATCTGGCCTTTGACCGGACTAAACGAAACTCGACCGTCTCCGCATGGCTCCGGCAAGGCCGAGCAGGCCGCTGCCGAATAACAAAGCGGCTGCCGGCAGCGGCACCGCCGCCACTTGCGCGATGCCTTGTAGTCTGAACGTTCCCGACTGGAGGAACGGAATCCCCGTGAACCCATGGGTCCAGGAGATATCGAACGCGTTCGTAGCCTGATTGAACGATCCGGTGGCGGTTCCACCGATGTTCAACGACCCGAACGTGGCAGGCGTCATCCAGCCCCCCCACTGCGTGCTGCTCAGGCCGGCAAACAGAGAGGAGAGGTTAACGGTCATCGTAGAGCCCGACGTCGTCCCGGAGGGCGTCGGCAGGTTAAACACCGGCTGACCGGCACTGCTAAAGACACTAAATGTCAGATGGCCCCCGAGATTCACTGGCGCGAAGATATTGGGCGTCGGCTGAAACTGGCCCATGATCAATTGGCCGTTTTGGGTGAAGGTGCCTGATAAGATACCCAACGTTCCGAAGTTCAAGCTGACCGATTCACTCGTGATATCGAGCTGCGTAATCGTGGCTGCATGAGCCCTACTGGTATCCATGAGGCCCACCGCCATCGCACAGAGCACCGCAAGCATTGCCATTGTACGTATCTTCATGATGGGCGATCCTCGTTGCTGTTCGTCGATCCGTGGCTGAGTCAGAGCCGAGAGTCTCGCTGTCGGCCCTGACTCCCAACCATTCGCTTCTAGAACGTGGAACCGGCCTTCTTGCAGACCGTCGCAGCATCTTCACCGTTGCCGCTAGGAGTAAACCAATTGAACGGACCACGATCGTCATTCTTGAAGACGAACATGTCGTTCTGGCCTACCCAGTAATCCGGCAGCGGGTTGTTCAGGGTCGACTGATCGATCCACTTCTGAATCGCTGAGTTGGTACCGGCGATCGCATTGACTGGCGCGACTTCCACCCCGGCATTGCGCGTGACGACGTTCCAATCAGCCCAATAGATATAGCGGCCGCAACGGAGATCCTTCATGCGGGCCGCTCCGGTGCCCAAGGCACCAGCATTCACAGCCTGGCCGCTGATGCCGATTTGATAGGCGCCGAGCAAGAGGTTCGGCACGGTGTCGCTGTCGATATATCCGATCGCATTGGGATTGTTTTCCACGCAGCTCTTCATATTTCCTGAACTGGCGTTGAAAACGTTGGTCGCAGAGGCAGTCGGATTGATACCGCCGCCCCAGAATCCGGTACGCATGACGGCTTCATCGAGCGCAGCCAAGGTGCCTGAGCCGACCGTCCGTTGGCAGGTGGTGATGTTCTTGTTCGCCGTGGTGGTGTCCAATCCGAGGACAGTCCAATCCGTGACAAGCCCTGCGAAAATCTGTCTGGCTTGCTCTTCGGTGATCGAGAGCAGCGTCGTCGGATTGCCTGTGACGGGATCCTTACCGCGCACGTTGGGGCCAACGATAAGTGTAAACGGCACCGATACGACTGGGGTCGTCGTCAAATGACCACTGGCAGGAGGTGCGATGCTCGATCCATTGCCGGTCTGGTGAATGGACGTCGCTTTCACGTCAGAGGCTCCAAAATGAACCGGCAAGGATTGCGTAGGGGTACCGGCAGGACATACAGACTGAAGGACGGCTTTACCGGCAATGGTGGTTGCTGTGCCGGCCGGACAACCTGCTGTATTGAGATAGGTCGCCGTGCCGACTGCCCCGTTGGGCTGCTTCAGGTAGCCATCGGCCGAGGCAGTGGCGCTATAACGGAACACATGGTTCACGCCGCCAACCTTGCATTGCCATTCGGTCTGGTTGGGTGGATTGCTAGGATCCTTGAAGTAGAGCGGCGGCTGGCCTGCGATGAAATCGCAGACAAATGCCGGCGTCTGACCTGCGAACAGGCGCCCCGCTGAAGACCCAGTTCCGTTGGCGACGACGGTTTGCGCTTGGGCCGTTTCGGCCATCATCGCAAGACCAGCCACGCCCACAAGGGCTACGGCCACTTTCGATATGTTGTTCATGATTCTCTCCTTGAAGTGATGGTACATCTCATCTGTCTCGTTGCTTTCCCCATGGTGCAGACCGGCCGCACCGGCTTGGAACCGAATTTATTGCAGACCCAATACACGACGACGAGCCATGCCCACGAGTCCAACCATGCCTGTCGCAAAAAGCACAACCGCTGCCGGCACCGGCACTGTGCTGATCGTGAAGTGACCGTTCGCCGAACTCAGGAAGGCCGTCCCGACCTGTGCCAACGTGGTCGCGGCTCCGGGATTCTGTCGCTCAAGCAGGTAGAGGATGCTGTCGATATCCGCCGATCCACGTCGCGCACCTGGAATGCTGCCGGCTAACGTATCCGTTCCCGCCGGGTTCAGAAAGCTGGTGAATGATAGACCGTCGGCCTTAGGAATAAGGCTGCGGGTATCGCCATTCGCGCCCAACTGACCGCTCCAGTTCGTGAGAGAAGTCGTGTACGTGCCAGGGACGATCTGATTCTTGTTCTGAGAAGTCCATGAACCGACCGGTACGCTGTTTCCGAAGAAGATTGAGGATCCCGTGTTTCCGACGATCGTGTACTTGATCGCGTTAGCCCCTCCCACCGAAGGCATGATGCTAGCCAAGTCGAGATCGATGCCCGACGAGACCAAGGTAGAGAACGAACCCAGGTTCTGAACATATTCGGTATTGTTGCCGTAGAGTACGAGCACTGCGTCGCCTGTGTTGAACTGCAAGGCATGCGCAGCCGTGATGGGGCCCGCCAGTGATGCCGCGGCTACGGCAGCCACTACTAAACGTTTGATCATTGATGGACACTTCATGCTTGCTTCCTCCTCGTTAAAAAACAACAGACGTCTTTCTCTGCATCGATGTCCTTTGTTGCGTCCTCTCCCTATCACCTCCTCTTCCTGTCCGGCAGCCTGCCGAATGGGTGGAACGCTGGTTGTACCCGCCTTCTGTATGACAGCCCCCTGTTACAGTCTCATCACCAGTCCGTTGGGAGACCGTAAATCTTATGGCGCTCCAAGAAACCCTGGGACATGGGCTCGAACCGTCACGGGTCCTGTTGTAAACCGCAGAGATTACGGGAACATCAGGATTGTCTTGCCGTAGCAATAATTGTGAACGAAGAAGTGACGACCGCACTGCGAGAAGGTGGTGTTTATGTCGGCGGGAAGAACTTGACGATGATCGTGCGATCCATGCCTGGTGGAGGCGGCCGGACTTCCGCCACCTTCGCGAGGGCATCGAGGGCGGATTGATCGAAGAGCAAGCTGCCGGAGGAGTTCATCAGGCGATATTGCAGCACACGGCCTTGCTCATCGATCACAAGTTCACACATCACCGCATATTCCAGGTCATTTTCGAGCGACGGCGGTTGCTGATACTTCGCTTGGATCGACGCCGTCAGAATATCCGTATAGCCGGCAAAACGACCACGGCCCTTGCCGAACGCGAAGGGATCAGT
>JBEBHO010000305.1:0-18009 GCA_040081095.1 Nitrospira sp. | reverse complement strand
ACGAGGACGCTATGCCGATAGACGAAATCGAGAAAAAAGTCAGTGATCGCTATGCCAAGGCTGCCAGTACGGGCGAGCAGATGTGCTGCCCCACTAGCTATGACATGGCCAACCTCAAATCCTTCATCCCCGAAGAAGTGCTCAAGATTTCTTATGGTTGCGGGACCCCGGCCGGCTTGAATACCGTGAGTGCTGGAGAAACGGTCTTAGATATCGGGTCAGGCGGCGGGATCGATTGTTTCGAGGCCTCGCGTCTCGTCGGCCCCACCGGACAGGTCATCGGGATCGACATGACCGATACGATGCTAGACATCGCCCGCAAGAACGCCGTCGTCGTCGCGACCAACCTTGGCTACCCCGCATCGAATGTCGAGTTCCGCAAAGGGATGGCCGATGCCATGCCGGTCACCGATAACACGATCGATCTGATCATCTCCAACTGTGTGATCAACCTGGCTCCCGACAAGCGGAAGGTCTTTCGCGAGATGTTCCGCGTGGCGAAGCCGGGCGGGCGCTTCACGATTTCCGACATCGTCGCCGACCAGCCGGTGCCGCAATACCTAGTGCATGACGCGGAGAAATGGGGCGATTGTTTATCCGGTGCCCTGACGTTGACCGACTACATGGCCGGCATGACCGAGGCCGGCTTTGTGGGCCTGCATCTGATCAAGTCGTCCCCCTGGCAACGGATCGACGGCATTCATTTCTTCTCCGTCACCTTGACCGGCTATAAACTTCCGGCCGAGGCCCCGGTACGCCCCGCGCGCTACGCCACTCTCCGCGGCCCCTTCAGCCGAGTGGTCGATGAACGCGGCACCACCTACATGCGCGGCATCCCGCAACCGCTCACGCCGGAACTGGCTCTCTTGCTGAATCGACCGCCGTTCGCCTCGCTGTTCGTTTTTTCTGATGCGCCCCTGTGGCTTAATCGTGAAGACCCACGCTGGACCGCCGTCCTTCCTGAACAGATTCCCTGTACTTGGAAAGGCCACTACGCGCTGCTGGCCGGCCCGTTCGTGGAAGCGCATGACGATGACCACCATGTCTATCGACGCGGCGAGCCGGTGGAGATCTGCTCCAAGACGCTCACGGTTCTTGAGACGGACGGCTATGCGCCTCACTTTGCCATTCTGAATCGCGCAAGCCAGCCTGTGGGCGGGGATGCCGTAAACTGCGCGCCAACCGGCGGCTGCTGCTAAAGAGACCATGGCGCTCACCCTCTTAGGCCGCCACAACCCACTCGCTTCGTCGACGGAACAACTTCGCATTCTCAATGAGACAGGCCAGATCATTCCCTTTGCCACTCGTCTCACTCAGGCCGGTCTGTCTCCGCTCCAGGCCTCCGGGATCACGGTCTTCCAAATTAATGTCGGGAAACTGTGCAATCAGACCTGTCGACACTGTCACGTGGATGCCGGCCCGGATCGCACCGAGAGCATGTCGCGAGAAACCGCGGAGCTCTGCATCGCGGCATTAGCTCAAACCGATATTCCCACCGTGGATATCACCGGCGGCGCGCCGGAACTCAATCCCAATTTTCGATGGCTGGTCGAGCAAGCCCGCGCGCTGGGACGTCATGTCATGGATCGTTGCAATTTGTCAGTCTTGCACCTTCCTTCACAGTCAGACCTCGCAGAGTTTCTTGCCGCCCATCGCGTGGAAGTGGTCGCGTCGCTCCCCTACTATCGCGCCAGTCAGACCGACGCTCAGCGCGGCGACGGCATCTTTGAGAAATCCATCGAGGCGATGAAGCTCCTGAACCGACTCGGATATGGACAAGAAGGAACCGGGCTCCTGCTCAATCTCGTCCATAATCCGGTCGGCGCATTTCTCCCGCCGAAGCAAGAGGCCATCGAAGCCCAATTCAGGAAGGAACTCCGCACCCGACATGGAGTGGAGTTTAACCACCTCTATACGATCACCAACATGCCGGTGAGCCGGTTTCTAGAGTTTCTCGTGGAAAGCGGCAACTACGATGGCTACATGGAGCGGCTGGCCAATGCCTTCAACCCGGTAGCTGCGGCCGGAGTGATGTGCCGCTATACGCTCTCGGTGAGTTGGGACGGCCTGTTGTACGATTGCGACTTCAACCAGATGCTGGAGCTTCCGGTCGATCGCAAAGCCCCCTCACATATCCGGGACTTTGATCCGGCGCGGCTCCATCACCGCCAGATCACTACGCGCAACCATTGCTACGGCTGCACGGCGGGGTCTGGATCGTCTTGCGGCGGAGCCGTTGCCAGCTGAGTCCTTTCATCTCTCCTTAAGAAACCCTCGGATTGACGATCCAATTTCATCTCGCACACGAGAGAATGTGACTCGACGGGCCGCCGGATCGGACACGGCCGCCGGATCGTCGAAACTCCAGTGGAGCAGCTGCGTCGCACCAGACCAGCGCGGGCAGCTTTCTTTGGCGCGATCACAGACCGTCATCACATAGTCGAACGATTGCCCCACAAATTCCGAGACATTCTTCGACCGATGCTGCGAGATATCGATGCCGACTTCCGCCATCGTTTCAACGGATCCAGGGTTGAGACCGACCGGATGGGTGCCGGCACTGCACACCTCAAAACGATCTCCTGCCAAATGCCGCAACCAGCCTTCCGCGATCTGGCTTCGCGCGGAATTGCCGGTGCACAAGAAAAGCACCCGTTGCTTCATACGGTCTCCTGCGCGGGGAACCAATGTCTGGTGCGATTGCATACGTGACAGACCGACAGCATGACCGGCACCTCAACTAACACTCCCACGACCGTCGCAAGGGCTGCGCCTGATTCCGGTCCGAAGAGTGCGATCGCCGTCGCCACGGCCAACTCGAAAAAATTGCTCGCCCCGATCAGCGCCCCCGGCGCCGCGACCGCATAGGGTACCTTGAGCCACTTCATGAGGCCATACGCCAAGGACGCATTGAAATACACCTGCAGCAGAATAGGCACGGCAATGAACGCGACATGCGCGGGCTTTCCAAGAATGTTGTCCGCCTGGAAGGCAAAGATGAGCACGAGCGTGAGTAACAGCGCCACAATCGTCACGGGGGCAAACCGCGGGAGACACTCCTGCTCAAGCCACGTCGCGCCATATTGCCGTATCAACCAGGCCCTGAGCACGGCCCCGGTCATCAGCGGAATGACGATGAACGCCACGACCGAATAGAACAAGACTGGCAAGGGAATCGCGAGTGATGAGGCGCCGCTCACGAGGAGACCGACAATCGGCGCAAAGAGCACCAGCATGATGAGATCGTTCACGGACACTTGCACTAGCGTATAGGCCGGATCGCCGTCCGTCAGATAACTCCAGACAAACACCATCGCCGTGCACGGCGCCGCCGCGAGGATGATGCAGCCGGCGATGTATTGATCCGCCTCTGCGCTCCCGATCCAGGCGGCAAAGACGAACTTGAAGAACACCCAGGCAAAGAGGGCCATCGAAAACGGCTTCACCAGCCAATTGACGACCAGCGTCACGGCCAACCCTTTCGGGCGCTCGCCCACTCGCTTGATCGAAGCGAAATCCACCTTCATCATCATGGGCACGATCATGAGCCAGATCAGCATGGCGATCGGGACATTGATGTGACTCCCCTGACCGAATTCCCAGCTACGAAGGGTCTGCACAACGCCTGGTGTGGCCTGCCCCAACAGAACGCCCACCACCATGCAGAGGCCGACCCAGAGGGTGAGATACCGTTCAAACACGTTCAGCCGCTTCTCGGCAGTACCAGCGACCGTTGCCCTGACGTCTTCCATGGTGCCCCTCTCATCACATCAATATTTCTTGATGTGTTTAGCAAAAAAATATCAGCAGCGGGTACTGCCTCGGCCAGGCCTGCCGCCTTCCCGCAATACACGAACCATCTCCTCCAGTTCTTCCACCACATCTGGCGCGAGGGCGTAATAGACCCAGCGCCCTTCCGGTCGATCCTTGATCACCCCAGCCTCTTTGAGGACTTTCAGATGAAAAGATAGACGCGATTGGCTCGTCTCCAGGGACTCAGTTAATTCACAGACGCAACGTTCACCGCTCCGCAGTAACTCAATGACCTGCAGCCGGGTCTCATCTGCCAGCGCGTGAAAGAGCGCTGCCACCTTTGCTCGGTTCTTGTTGGCCACTCCGTGCATGTGGTTTACATACATCAACGATTATTGATTAATCAAGCTGCGAGACGGTCGGTTGCGTCGCACGATCCACTCTGCTAGTGTGCCGCGTGGCCGTGACAGTCAATCTATCTGCTGAACACCTATGGTCTGGAATCCCAACGATCCCTGGAACAAGAAGAACGATAAGCTCGACGATGCGCTGAAACAGGCGCAGTCGCAGCTGCAAGGACTCATTCCCTCTGGCGGCATGAAAAGTTTGCTGCTCGCAGGGTTGCTGATCTTTGCGGCCTGGCAGAGTGCCTTCATTGTCGCGCCGGACGAAGAAGGCGTCGTCAAACGGTTCGGCATTCCTGTCAGAACGGTAGGACCTGGCCCTCACGGGAAAATCCCTCTGATTGAATCGGTCTTGCAGCCAAAAGTTGAAAAACTCCACCGTATCGAGGTGGGCTTTCGCACGGATCGGCAAGGCCGCCAACAGATGCTCGCGCAGGAAGCTCTGATGCTGACCGGGGATATGAACATCCTCGCGATCGAATTCATTGTGCAATATAAAATTAAAGAAGCCTCGAATTACCTCTTCAGCGTTGCTGACATCCACGACACCATCGGCAAGGCGGCTGAAGCCTCGATGCGTGAAGTCGTGGGCAAGAGCAAAATCGACGAAGCTCTCACCACCGGCAAAGCGCAAATTCAGCAAGACACCCTGGTGTTACTCCAAACTATTCTGGATCAATATCAGGCCGGCGTGCAGATCGCGGCCATTCAGCTCCAGGATGTGGATCCGCCCGAAGCCGTCGCGGCCGCATTCAAAGATGTGACCAATGCCAAGGAAGATCGGGAGAAACTGATCAACCAGTCCCAGAGCTACCGCAACGATATTCTGCCGAAGGCGAAGGGCGAAGCCGCCCAGGTCGTCAACCAGGCGAAGGGCTATGCCCAAGCACGGCTGAATCGCGCCCAAGGTGAAGCCAATCGCTTCGTCGCCACGCTGAAAGAATACAATCAAGCCAAAGACATTATTAGTAAGCGGCTCTATATCGAAACGATGGAAGAGATCTTGCCGTCTATCGATAAGGTGATCATAGACGGGAAAGGCGGCGAGCGCGTCCTTCCCTACCTCCCACTCGATCGTTTGAAGACCCGAACCGCGACCAGTGCGGAGGAGCAGAAACCGTGAGCAAGCAAGGATTGATCATTGCGGTCGGCGCCGTCGTCATCGGCCTTTTCGTTCTCGGCGCGTCACCCCTCTT
Organism: Nitrospira sp.; assembly: GCA_040081095.1. Lineage (GTDB taxonomy): Bacteria > Nitrospirota > Nitrospiria > Nitrospirales > Nitrospiraceae > Nitrospira_D. Next base: position 12,656 of record JBEBHO010000305.1, on the reverse strand, counting down.
TGTCGTGGACGTGACGCAAAACGCTATTGTCGTTCAGCTGGGCGCGCCGGTAAAGAACATTACGGAACCGGGGCTATACGCAAAAATCCCCTTCATACAAGAAGTCACCTACTTCGATAAGCGGCTCCTGGACTACGACTCCGACCCTCAAGATGTGATCACGCAGGACAAGAAGACGCTGCTCCTCGACAACTTCGCGAAATGGCGCATCACCGATCCATTGAAGGTCTACCAGAACTTCCAGAGCCAGCGCGGAGCGCTCCAGCGGCTGCACGACATTATCTATTCTGAGCTGCGCGTTGAACTTGGTCGCCACGATCTCTTGGAGATCGTCGCCACGGGCCGTGCGGATCTGATGGCGATCGTCACCCAGCGCGCCAATGAGAAAGCCTCTGCTTACGGGATCGCTATTCTGGACGTTCGCATCAAACGCGCTGATCTCCCGGAGCAGAACGAAAAAGCGGTGTTTGCCCGCATGCAGGCCGAGCGTGAGCGGCAAGCGAAGCAATACCGTGCAGAAGGCGCTGAGGAAGCGCAGAAGATTCGCTCTGAGGCAGAAAAAGACCGGGAGATCATTCTGGCCCAGGCCTACAAGGAATCTGAAGAGTTACGCGGAGCGGGAGACGCGAAAGCGTTCAAAGTCTACGCTGATGCCTACCGGCAAGACCCGAAGTTCTTTGAATTCACCCGTACAATGGAAGCCTACAAGAAGACGTTCAAGGACAAGTCGACCCTGGTGATGAGCCCTGATTCAGAGTTCTTCCGTTACTTGAAACAGCGATAGTTCTTCCTACGACAATCCCACAATTTTTCCGCTCACCGGATCCAGATCTATTCGCTCGCCGGCTGGCTTCTTCGGCAAACCCGGCATGAGCTGAATTCCTGAACAGACTGCCGTCACAAATCCTGCTCCTGCAAGAATTCTGAGTTCCTTGATGGGAACCGTAAATCCCGTCGGCCTGCCCTTGAGCGACGGATCATGCGACAACGACAACGGCGTCTTCGCCATACACACCGGCAGTTGACCATACCCCAATGATTCGGCCATCTCCAGCTGGCGCTCTGCCTCAGGCTCAAAGCGGACACCAGCAGCCCCATACATCTTTACGGCAATCGTCTCGATCTTCTTCCGAATGGGCCAAGCCAACTCGTAGAGATGTGAGAATTTTGACGGCTGCTCCGATGCCTTGACCACGGCAGCGGCCAACTGTTCAGCGCCTCTTCCCCCATCGGCCCAGTGAGTTGATACAGCCGCATCAACAGCTCCAACCTCTACCGATCGATTCCGAACCCAATCCAACTCTGATTGAGAATCTCCCTGAAAGGCATTCACGGCCACGACAACGGGAACTCCGTGCGCCCGTGCATTCGCGATATGCTGCTCCAGGTTTGCGAAACCTTTCGTGAGCGCCTCCTGATTGGGTCCGGTCAAGCCCACAGGTAATGGAGCCCCGACCTTCGCAATACCGCCGCCCCCATGAAGCTTCAGCGCCCGCAATGTCGCCACCACCACCGCAACAGCTGGCTTAAATCCTGATACACGGCACTTGATATTGAAGAATTTCTCTGCCCCTAGATCGCTACCGAATCCTGCCTCAGTCACAACGAAATCCGCGCAACGGAGTGCGATCGCATCAGACACAACAGAACAGTTGCCATGAGCAATATTCCCAAATGGTCCCGTATGGACAAAAGCCGGAGTCCCTTCTAGGGTCTGAACCAGATTTGGCAACAGCGCATCCTTCAAAATGACGGCCATAGACCCAACACACCCGAAATCCTTTGCCAGGAGCGACGCACCATTATTCTTGAGTCCAACCAAGATCCGGCTAAGTCGTGCTCTGAGATCTTGAGAATTGACCGATAGCGCCAGCGCTGCCATCACTTCTGAAGCTTCGGTAATGACAAATTGTCCCTGTCGACGGCCAGTCTCTTCGCCAAGCAATACCTCACGCAGTGCCCGGTCGCTGATCCCTAACGCCCGCGGCCACATCACTCTGGCAGGGTCCAGACCCAACGCATTTCCATGGAATAGGTGATTATCGATAAAAGCCGAAAGCAAATTGTGGCTGGCCGCGACCGCATGCGCGTCGCCCGTCAAATGAAGATTGATATCCTCCATCGGGATAACCTGGGCATGCCCGCCACCTGTCCCACCGCCTTTAATCCCAAAAACAGGACCAAGTGAGGGCTGCCTCAGAGTTACGGCTGTTCGATGCCCCAGGCGCGTGAGGCCCATAGCCAGACCAATCGACGTAGTGGTCTTTCCCTCACCCAGGGGTGTGGGGTTGATCGCCGTGACAAGGATATATCGACCATTCGGCCTATCCTTCAGACGGTCTAGTATGGACAGCGAAATCTTTGCCTTGTTTGCCCCAAATGGAATTAGCTCATTGGGGTGAATACCGAGTTCGCTAGCGATATCACTAATTGGGCGAGTTTGAACCGAGTGTGCGATTTCAAGATCCGTCACGCTTCCCCTCCGAACCGTTAATGAAAATAACGGGAGGGCAGTATACCACAGGGCCTAGAGGCGCTTGATGGGGAAGGAGGTCGTCGATTTCATGAAGCTCTACGAATCTGAAGAGAGACCGCTAGAACACGGAATCTGAACGGGCGAGACGGCTATACCTTCACTCAACTTATTGGCATTACTCAAGAATGTACTTATTGGGATCAAGTGCCTGACCGTTTACCTTCACCATGTAGTGCAGATGAGGGCCGGTTGCCAAGCCTGTACTTCCCACTAATCCAACCACATCCCCACGCTTCACACGCTGCCCCTCCTTTACGAGAGACTTCGCCATGTGACCGTAGAGCGTTTCAATTCCAAATCCATGATCAAGCCGCACTAAATTCCCTAGCTTCGGGTCAAATCCGACTGACGTGACCCTGCCTTGCGCGGGAGCCTGTACCGGGGCATTCGCGGCAGCTCCAATGTCCAAGCCATCATGCCAAGCCGGCTTTTCTGTAAACGGAGATATCCGAGGCCCAAAGCCTGAAGTTACCCAGCCCTTTACAGGCCAGATAGAAGGAGTCGCTGCCCATCGTGAAGATCGCTGTTCGGCAGCCTGGGACAATTCGTTGAGGATTTGTTCCTGGCTCGTCGCCTCCTTAGACAGCCACTCAAGCCCTTCTTTCACTGAGGCGACAGCAGCTTCTGTATCTTTTTCCGCTACAGCATAGTCTCCAACTGAAGCTGTTCCTACCGAGGAAACAGATCCGTCTGATCCAAGAGCCGATACGGCACCATCTGCCCCTTTGCCGGTACCAGGCCCAGGAACCAAGCTTCCTTCTGGAAGCGGAGTTTCTTCTCCACCTCGACCGTTTACGACATCACCAGACTTAGGAACTTCAATCCCCAGCATGACCCTGAGACGCTGATTTACCTCTTTCATCGCCCCGATACGTTTCTTCAAATCTTCAACAGCAGAAGAAAACGCGGCAGTCTGTTCGCGGGCGCTCATGGCTTCAGAACGGAAGGCGGAAAGCTCCCAGACTTCTCCCGTCCTGATCACGTAATGCGAGACAACTAAAAGGTCGGCAACTATTAAAATGCACCCTACAATCAATAACTTACGAACGAATTTCCTCGGGAAGCTAAACCGGAGAGGCTTAGCAGTTGAGCCACGGAAAATGACGACTGTGTAGGCGTCGCTGTTTTCTTGGTTTTGTGTTTGACCCATGATATTCACTCCCCCTCAACTGTGGGAGACCTGACCTAGTTGGATACTCCCGCAGTGTACCTTTCCAACCAAGACGGGTCAACCTTTTTGATAGTTATGAAATCAGAGCCTACTACGGTCGCTCAAACCACTACTAATTGGCTACTTCACGTTTGATCCACTCAAGATATTGTGGCAACCCACCAACCAATGGAATCGCAATAATTTCCGGCACTTCATAAGAATGCAGGGTCATGATCTTCTTTTCAAGTTTTTGGTACAGGAGCTTGGTTGTCTTCACAACCAACATAGCTTCCTGCGACCGAGCAATCTTGCCCTTCCACCAATACATCGACCGAGTCCCAGGGATGATCGCCACGCAAGCAGCCAGACGAGAGGTCAAGACTGCCTTCGATATCCTGGTGCCTTCCTTGAGTCCAGGTACCGTCACAATCACTATGATGAATTCGGTTTTTGTCCTTGCCATAGCTAGAACAAGAGACTACCCCAGCCATTTGAAAACTATCAACTCTAGTCACATCGAACTTTATCGGTTGAATTATCATCATCCTGGCAATGCATTACGCAACTTCTATACCTATCGACCATTGCCATTTAATTTACATGGTCAATTAAATCAATACATTACGGCCATCCACTGAGATGAAGTTCTACAGCATTTACACGGAACGTGTAATAACCGAGACAAGTCCTTCACTTTTTTGACAAGAATGTCCAAAAATTGTCGATTACTGCCCTCGGATTTGGCTATTGGAGCCACCTGTTGACCAGTGGCAAGCCCGTCTTGTTCAGGATTAGACACAAGGCCGGAATTTGACAGCTATTTCTTGCGTCACTTATGATGCGCTTCATCGTTCATGAGGAGGATTTGATGAGTTATTCAATCGGCGTGAAAGAGCTCAAGACCAGACTCGACAAGGGAGATCAACTCGTTCTGCTAGACGTGCGGGAACCATGGGAACACGCGTTAGCAAAACTTGATGGATCGGTGCTCATTCCTTTGGGCACACTACCTCAATCTCTGGCCAAACTCGATAAGAATACAGAGATCATTGCCTATTGCCACCACGGCATGAGGAGTGCTGACGCAACCGGCTTCTTAGTTCAGCAGGGATTCTCGAACGTCAAGAATCTGGTGGGTGGGATTGATGCCTGGTCAGTCCAAGTAGACAACGGAGTACCCCGCTACTAGCAGAAATAAACGGGCAGACCTGCGAAACATTTTCCTGCAGTAGCAACCATGACTCTAGAGGGGAGCGCCTTATGAAGAGGCCTTCCCTCTAGCTCATCTTTTCTCTAAAAAACGCGACCGTTCGCTTGAGACCTTCGGGCAAATCCACCTTCATTTCCCAGCCAAGCGCTTGTCGAATCTTAGCAGGATCCACAAGACTTCTTAGCTGCTCTCCCTTCTTAGCGGGTCCGTGCACTTCTTTGCTGACAGAGCCGGTCAAATTCGCCAGCAATCTGAACAATTCGTTGATCGAGGTTTCGACCCCCGTACCGACGTTATACACGCCCTGAGTCTCCTGACCCATGGCGGCAAGATTGGCCTCCGCCACATCATCCACAAATACGAAGTCGCGGGTTTGTCTGCCGTTCCCGTTAATGATGGCCTGCTCGTTGTTCAGCATCTTCTGGATAAAGATTGCGACGACTCCCGCTTCACCTTCCGGATCTTGTCTGGGACCATACACATTGGCATACCGGAGACACACCGTCTGTATCCCACTCGTCCGTTGGAAATAGGACAAATAGTGCTCTCCACAGAGCTTACTGATGCCGTAAGGCGACAGCGGACTGGTCGGGTGAGACTCCGGCGCGGGATACACTTCCTGCTCCCCATATATAGCCCCTCCGGATGAGGAGAAAATCACCTTCCGTGCGCCATGTTGAACGGCCTGATGAAGAACGTTCATCGTTCCCAAAATATTCACCTGGGCATCGAATACAGGGTCCTCGACCGAGTGCCGGACGCTGATTTGCGCAGCCAGATGCATAACGACATTTGGCCGCTCATTTCGAAAGACGCGTTCCAGCCGACTGCTTTGAATATCCAGCTTGTAGAGGTTTGCCGCACGATTTACATTCTTGCGTTTTCCCGTAGACAGATTGTCCACGACGACCACGTCGTGACCTTCCTCTACCAGCCGATCGACCACGTGCGAACCGATAAACCCAGCCCCACCTGTCACCAAAACCTTCATGCACCCCTCCAACTCATCAGACTGCGCCCTTCACCGTCGGCTCTTTTTTAGCACAAAACTCTCCCTTGAACTCAAAAATACTCAGAAACTCTAGATTCCCCTTCTTCCCACGAATCGGCGAATCAAGAGTCGCTGTCTGAGCCAAGCCCAGCCCCTCGGCACAGGCGAGGATGCGTTGCAACACCGCTTGCCGCTGCGCCTCATCGCGAACAATTCCACCACGGCCAACCTGCCCCTTCCCGACTTCGAATTGCGGTTTCACCAGCGCAATGACGGTCGCACCAGACTGAAGAAATTGGATGATGGGTGGCAGGACCATCGTAAGGGAGATAAACGACACATCAATAACCACAAGGGAAACCGGTTCAGGAATGAGCGCTCGATCCACGTAACGAATGTTCGTCCGCTCGTGCAAGATGACGCGTGGATCCTGACGGAGACGCCAGTCAAACTGCCCATATCCAACGTCGACGGCATACACACGCGCCGCGCCGCGCTGCAACAGGCAATCGGTAAAGCCTCCGGTGGAACACCCGACATCAAGGCAAATAGCACCTGTAGGGTCAATCGCGCACGCATCGAGTGCCCCGATCAGCTTCTCTCCACCCCGACTGACGAACCGAGTTGCCTGTGAAATGAGGTCGATCGCCGAATCAACTGGAACCATCTTTGCCGGCTTATCGGAAAGAGCCCCATCCAGTCGAACTTCCCCGGCAAGAATCATCCGAACGGCCACGTCCCGGCTCTGCGCGAGCCCGCGCATGACCAACACACGGTCGAGCCGATCTTTTACCGGACGTGCCTGAATAGCCATGGTTGATTAAGAGAGCAGGTTACGAGCGAACCATCCGGATAGATACGAAACCCTTAGGACTCAGGAGATGCCGCATCAGCGTCATCCTCGCCGAGGGAAAATGCTCGCAACTGTTTCTTGCCGTTCTTATCCTGAACCAGCACTTCCACCTTCCGCTCCGCTTCCTCAAGTACCTTCAGGCAATTCTTTGACAACCGGATGCCCTCTTCAAAGATCCTGAGGGACTCATCGAGCGGAAGATCGCCATTCTCTAATTCGCCTACGATCGCTTCTAATCGAGCCATCGCCTGTTCGAACTTTACAGCCGCCACAATCAACCCCTCATCTACCAAAAAGATTTGCCATTATAACGGCTCCTCGACCGATTTTAAATCGAGGAATCCGGCACAACGGCTTTCACCGTACACACGAGCCGCCCATCGATCAGCTTCGCGTGAAGATCCTCTCCGACCCTCACCTCATCCACAGTGCGCACCACACGACCGGCAGGAATCCGTTGCAGCACGCTATACCCCCGCCGCAACGTCGCCAGCGGGCTGAGTGCATGCAAGTGCGCCATGCACGATTCAATACGCTGCACTCGATTCAGCACTGTCCCACGAACTCCATGCTGAAGCCGCGCCACCAGCTGCGGAACAACGGCAAATCCATGACGCACTCGCGAGTCCGGACTTCCAGCCATGAGCCCCTGCTCAACATGAACCAGTCTGCCCTGCCCTGCTTGCAATACCAAGCGAACGGCCGCCATCATCTCGAACACCGACGCATCGACCCGCTGCATTTCTTCCTGCACTCGAACACGCACCGCCGCAATTTGATGAGTCGCCAGCCTCAACCGCTGGCGTTCCTCCTCCATTCGGCGACTAATCACTTGGTGAAGCCGCGCCGACAATTCGGCCAGCCGGCTCACAATCTGAGCCAGCACCGGAGCGACCGCTTCTGCCGCCGCCGACGGGGTGGGGGCACGAAGATCTGCGGCAAAATCTGCCAGGGTCACATCCGTTTCATGCCCAACAGCCGAAACCACAGGGACTCGCGACGCAGCAATCGCCCGCACCACGATCTCCTCATTGAAACTCCAGAGATCCTCAAGCGACCCGCCGCCGCGGCCGACAATCATCACATCCACCCACCCGGCCTCACTAAGCAGATGAATCGCTGCCGCAATCTCTTCAGCCGAACCTTCCCCCTGCACCTGGACCGGAACGATAATGATATGCAGGGTAGGGCAGCGACGATGCAGCACCGTCAACATGTCTCGAATGACCGCGCCACTCAACGACGTGACCAGTCCAACCGTTCGAGGAAGTTCGGGGAGTTCCCGTTTGCGCGCCTCGTCAAACAGCCCTTCTTCAGCAAGCCGAGTCCGCAGCTGCTCAAACGCCACCTGCAAAGCCCCGCGCCCTTTGGGCTCGACGTAGTCCAGAATGATCTGGTATTCCCCGCGCGGCTCATACACCGTCACCCGCCCTCGCGCAACGACCTGGAGTCCATCCTCAAGCGCGAACCGCACCCGCGTCGCAGTCGTCCTGAAGAGGACGGCGCGAATCTGGCTCGATTCGTCTTTGAGCGTACAGTAGAGATGGCCGGACCCGGGAGCACGCAGATTGGAGACTTCGCCTTCCAGCCACACCTCGGTGAAACTGGATTCAAGCGTTGATCGCACGAGGCTGGTCAATTCGGAGACAGTATGGACCTGCCTGACTGAGGAGGCTGGAGAGGAGAGAAAACTGGGGGGCCTGAATCCCGTGACGAGATCTCCCTTAATCGATCACTCGAATCCGCTCAATCGTGATCGCCTTCCCGAGTTGCGCATCGACCTCGATCAACACCGCGCAAAATACCGTTGGCCCGGAAGCGACCTCAAATCGTTTCGGCATCCCGGTCAGAAATTTTTCGATAGCCAGTTCTTTCTTCACCCCGATCACGCCATGCAGCGGACCGGTCATACCGATATCCGTCAGATAGGCTGTGCCTTTCGGCAGAATCTGCTCGTCGGCTGTTTGCACATGCGTATGCGTGCCGACGACCGCGACGACGTCCCCGTCAAGGTAATGACCCATCGCCATTTTCTCTGACGTGGCCTCAGCATGCATATCGACGAGCACCGCAGCCGTCTCCCGCTTCAACTTGGCCACTTCCCGCTTCGCGACTTGGAACGGACAGTCCAGCGTCGGCATATAGGCCCGCCCCATCAGCTGAAGCACGCCGAGTTTTTCACCGCCAGGCGTTTCGACGACATAGCTGCCGTTACCAGGGACACCGGCCGGATAGTTTGCCGGGCGCAACAGGCGCGGCTCCCGAGGGAAGTAGTCGAGAATTTCCTTCTTGTCCCAGGCGTGATTTCCGGTCGTGATGACGGACAAGCCCATCTCGAAGAGTTCTTCTGCCAGTTCAGGGGTGATCCCGAATCCACCCGCGACATTTTCCCCGTTCCCAATGACGACATCCACCTGCCGCTGAGAGACCACCCGCGGAACCATCCGCCCCACAGCCCGGCGACCCGGCTCTCCCATGATGTCGCCGATGTAGAGAATTTTCACTTCGCATACTCCACATACCGGCTTTCCCGAATCACCGTCACCCGAATCTGTCCGGGATAGGTCAGCTCCTGCTCAATTTTCTTGGCTAAGTCCCGTGACAGCTGGAACGACTCCGTATCGGTAATATCCTCCTGCCGTACAATCACACGAATCTCGCGGCCCGCTTGAATCGCATAGGCCTTCTGCACGCCCTTGTAGGCCGTGGCAAGCGCCTCCAGCTTCTCCAGCCGTTTCACGTAGGACTCTAACGCTTCACGCCGCGCACCAGGCCGTGCAGCAGACAACGCTTCGGCAGCCGCCACCAACACACTCTCCGGGCAGATCGGCTCCACCTGTTCATGGTGACCCGCGATTGCGTTGACGATTTTTGCTGACTCGCCGTATTTTTTGGCGATCTCAGCCCCGAGCATGGCGTGCGGCCCTTCTTCCTCGTGACTGACCGCCTTGCCGATATCATGGAGCAACGCGCCGCGCCGCGCCAACTTGACGTCGAGCCCCAGCTCCGATGCCATGATCCCGCAGATGTAGGCCGCCTCGCGAGCATGGTACAGATTGTTCTGACCGTAGCTCGTCCGGTACTTCAACCGTCCCAGCACTTTGATCAGCTCCGGATGGAAGTCAGAAAGTCCCAACTCGAAAATAATCTTCTCGGCTTCCTCGTACATCAACTTATCGATATCGACTTTCACCTTTTCCACGATCTCTTCGATCCGCGTCGGGTGAATGCGACCGTCGTGCATGAGCCGCTCAAGCGACACCTTGGCGATTTCGCGCCGCAAGGGATCGAACCCTGAGATGATCACCGCCTCAGGCGTTTCATCGATAATCAAATCGATGCCCGTTGCCGCCTCAATCGCCCGAATGTTTCGCCCTTCCCGGCCAATGATCCGGCCCTTCATCGCATCATTCGGGATCTGAACCACGGAGATCGTGGACTCCGCCACATAGTCGCGCACCACCCGCTGAATCGAGCTGGTGATAATTTCCCGCGCTTCACGCTCAGCATTCTCCCGCGCCTCTTCCAGCGTCCGTTTGGCAAACCCGGCGGCATCGAGACGGGCCTGGCTTTCCATTTCGACCATCAATTGTTTCTTGGCCTCATCCCCCGTCATCCCGGCCACTCGCTCCAGCGCCTCGCGATGCTCACGCTCCGCCTTGGCACAGGCCGCTTCTTTCTTCGCGAGCCCCTCCTCACGCCGCACAAAATCCTGATCCCGCTTTTGCGCATCCGCCTCACGCTTCTCGATTGCGCCGAGCTTTCGATCCAGATTCTCTTCACGCTGGACGAGACGCTTGTCCGTCACCGCCAACTCGGCAAGCCTGGCCTTCTGCTCTTTTTCCAAATCCGTCTTGGCTTGGAAAATCAGATCCTTCGACTCGAGCTTGGCTTCTTTGATCAGCGTTTCGGCCTCGCGCTGAGCGTTTTGGGTAATTTGCTTCGCTTGCTCTTCCGCTTCAGTCCGTTTTCCAGCAGCGAGTTGACGACGCACGACTTCAAGGAGGCCGGCCCCGACGAGAGCCCCGATGAGTCCACACAGTATGTAGGCAACGAGTGAGGTAGAAATGGGAGCACCCCCTTCATGGAGAAAACAAGCCGGATCGCCTGCTCTCTGCAATCTGTTAGCAAGACAACGCTATGCGAGGGTAGAGCGAAAACGAGGAAGGGCTAAACCGGGAACCGTGTCATCCCAAACGCGATCGCACATGCGAACCAGAGGATCGACCACCTGTGTATCTGTATCCACTCTCACCCGGCCGAGACACTCGAATCCGTCCCATCATGCTCTGCCGACGAGGGATAACCGCAAGCACGGGCTGAACGTGCAGCGCACGACCGGCAGCGCACGACACAGTCATCACCGTGTCCACACACCGATCCACGATTGTCCACACGAACCGCCGAACGGGGATCACCCACAGCGTGAGAATCCACCGTACTACTACCGCGTACACAGATACACCACTGTTCTCTTGTGCGTTGATCATTCGACTATCTCGATCACACATTCTGTTCTGGATGACGTTCCTGAAAAACCGATTCCTCACTACTCGACACACGCATAACGAAATACACTAGACCCACGATAACAAAGGCCTTTTCCGAAAGCAAGGTGAAACTCACCGGAAGAGCGAGATCGGCATCTGCTCCTCAATCGATTCCATCAGCGTTTCCATCCGGCGATCGACATCGGCCTCGCCTTGAGTCCGCTTCTTTTCCGATTCGAAGAGCTGATGGGCCAGATTGATGGCTGTCAGAACCGCGAGCTTAGAGGGTGTCGCGGTCTTCATCCCCTCGGCCAACGTCCGCATGTGCTCGTCAACGTAGCTCGCAAGTCGCCGGATATACGCATCATCCGCCTCTCCACGAATCGAATACCGCTGGCCGTAAATTTCCACATCAATGGTCTTAGTCAAGAGCCACCTCCTTGGAATCGTCAAAGCACTCCAACAGATCTATCTCACCCATCACTTTTTCGATGCGCGCCTTAATATCCACCCGCTCCTGTTCCCACTGCCGATTCATGTCATCTTGGGAAGACAGGCGCTGGCGCGTGGCCTTCAGCTCATCCTCTAACATCGCATTTTTCTTTTTAAATTCCTGAACGAGCTTCACCAGCTCCCGAATCCGTGTTTCCAGTGCATCGAGACGATCCAACGCCATGCTCAAAATCTCCCAATAAACCCAATAGATTGTGGGGCACTATAAAAACTTCACTACATCTTGTCAAGAAACCGGAACCGCGCTCCCAGCCAGCCGAAGATACTCTTTGAAGCTCCGCAGTACCCGCTTCACATACTGCCTGGTCTCTTGAAAGGGAATCAGCTCGACAAACTCATCCTGACTGCGCCCTTTATGCTGTCCGGCCCAATTCCCCACGACAATCGGCCCGGCGTTGTACGCGGCAATCGTTTGAATCACATCACCGGAAAACTGAGCCAGTAACTGCTCGACATAGCGCGCGCCGATCCGGATATTCGTCTCCTGATCGAAAAGATCTTCCCGCGTCACCGCAGGCAGATGGTGTCGCTGCGCAACCTGGTTGGCCGTCGCCGGCATGACTTGCATCAACCCGATCGCCCCCACCCGCGACACGGCCCGCACATCGTACTGACTTTCTTCCCGGATAATGGCCGCAACCAGATAGGGATTCACGCCGCTCAATCCCTGCGTCTTGATCGTCGGAATCAGCCCGGTGGGATAGGCCACCGCCCACAGTCCAGGAGCCACGCTTCCGCCGGTCCGTTCCAACTTTTCGCGAAACCGGGCGCGCGCCAAACGGAGCGCGTGGTGATAATCCCCCACATCGTTCAATCGCATCGAGAGCGTCATCAAGACATCTTGGTCGCGAGTGTATTGCTCCGTCAGCGCGGCCAGTTCCCGCGCCGCATCGGCATCGAGCCCCAACGC
>JBEBHO010000254.1:0-4901 GCA_040081095.1 Nitrospira sp. | reverse complement strand
CTGCCCTGGGCAGGAACGGCTGACACCGAAAGAAATCATGGCCTATCGGCCGCAGCCCGGCGAACCGAACTCGCCGAACTGGACCGTGCGCGTCATTCCGAACAAGTTTCCTGCATTACAAGTCGAAGGCGACATGGGCCGCGAAGGCGTAGGGCTGTACGACCGGATGAACGGCGTGGGCGCGCATGAAGTCATCATCGAATCGCCCGGCCATAAGGAAGGCCTCGCCGATCTGCCGACGAAAAAGATCGAGGACGTCCTCTGGGCCTACCGCGACCGTATGATCGACCTCAGAAAAGATCTGCGCTTCCGCTACATTCTCATCTTCAAAAACCACGGAGCTTCGGCCGGGGCCACGCTGGAACACAGCCACTCGCAATTGATCGCCCTGCCCATCGTCCCGACCAGCGTGACAGAAGAGCTCGACGGCTGCCGCGCCCACTACGAGCAGAAAGAACGGTGCATCTACTGCGACATCCTCCGGCAGGATCTCGCCGACGGCGATCGGATCGTCGCGGAGAATCCGGAATTCCTCTGCGTCACGCCCTACGCCCCGCGCTTCCCCTTCGAGATGTGGATCCTTCCCAAGCGCCATGCCGCCTACTTCGAAGAAAGCCAAAAGTCACAATTTGAATTTCTGGCGCCCATCCTCTCCGAGGCGCTCCGCCGTATGGACAAAACGCTGGGACGCCCGTCGTACAATTTCATGCTCCACAGCTCTCCGCTGCACGAAAAAACCGGCGACTACTACCACTGGCACCTGGAGATCATTCCAAAGCTCACCCAAGTCGCCGGCTTCGAATGGGGCACCGGCTTCTACATCAACCCTGTCGCTCCCGAAGAATCGGCCAAGTTCCTGAGGGAAGCGGAGCTGTAAGCAGCCGAAAGAACGCCGCCTGGGCACCTCCTCTCACGCTGCATGGTGAGCGGAGCCTCGCTGGCGGGATGTGCCGATATCGCTCCGGCACTGGCGTTGACGTCCATGCCGGCAGCACTCCCCCTCTCCTTACCGGAATAACAGGAACGGATGATATTGACCCAGCGATGACGAACTCCCTTCGCTCCTTCTTGCCCCCTGCCCTTCCGTAAGCCTATCATCGCTCGATTGTGATCATGGCTCACTGGAAATGGAGCCCGACGTGCCCGTTCGTTTTCGCATAGAAAATCCAGGACTCGCGCTGCCGCTGCGCCAGATCGAGCAACTGGTTCGCCGGGCCGGCGGCCGGCTCTGGCTGGTCGGCGGCTGCCTGCGCGATCTGATTCTTGAGCGGCAGCCGCGCGACCTGGATCTCGAAGTGTCCGGCATTCCTGCCGGGCAATTGCACGCGCTCCTGTCTGAGCATTTCTCCGTACAGTTTGTCGGGCGTGCGTTCGGCGTGTTCAAACTCGACGGCCTGCCGATCGACGTCTCACTGCCGATGCGGCGCCCTCTGGATGAGCCGTCGATCCCCGGCCTGCTCCATCTGGCCGACCCTGAGATGGATATCGACGAAGCGCTCTCACGCCGCGACTTCACGATGAACGCCATGGCCTGGGACCCCGACACGCTGGATTTTCACGATCCCTTTCATGGCCGTGACGATCTCAAGACCGGCACGTTGCGCCACGTCTCTGACCGATTCGCCGAAGACCCGCTGCGGGTGCTGCGCGGCATGCAACTGGCCGCCCGCTACAATCTGACCGCGGCACCGGAGACGGCGGCACTCTGCCACTCACTCACTCAGGACAATCTCCCCAGCGAACGGCTGTGGGAAGAGTGGAAGAAATTCCTGCTCCAGGGCATCGCGCTGTCGAAAGGGCTGGAGTGGCTGAACGATTGCGGCTGGCTCCGGTTCTATCCAGAGCTCGCAGCGCTACGTGGCTGCCCGCAAGATCCGGTCTGGCATCCGGAGGGCGATGTCTGGATTCACACGCTCCATTGCCTGGACTGGTTCGCCACCGAACGCACAGGGCAAACGGAAGACGATCTGGCCGTCGGGCTTGGCGTCCTCTGTCACGACTTCGGCAAGCCCGCCACGACAAAGGAAGAGTTCGGCCGCGTCACATCACGCGGCCATGAACCGGAAGGAGAAGCCCCAACCAGGCAATTCCTTTCCAGGCTCACCAATCAAACCGGACTGGCCGACGAAGTGGTGGCTCTCGTGTTGTGCCATCTGCGCCCCCGCGCGCTCTACGATGCAAAGGCGTCTGACAGTGCGGTTCGCCGCCTCGCCCGGCACGTAGGCCGCATCGATCGCCTCGTGCGCGTGGCGCGGGCCGACCATGCGGGCCGGCCGCCGAAACCGTTCGATGATTTTCCCGCCGGCGAGTGGTTGCTCAAGAAAGCACGAGAATTGGACGTCGAATCGCAAGTGCCCGCACCTATTGTGATGGGCCGCCATCTCCTCGCGATGGGTGTTTCGCCAGGCCCGGAGATGGGCAAACATCTCGATGACTGCTACGAAGCCCAGTTGGATGGATTATTCACAACCCTCGACGAAGGCCTGGCTTACGCTCGCCGCATCCTCTCCTCTTCTCCGTAACTTCTCCCCCTCATCACCCATCACTCATCACATCTTCGAGCCCCTTGCTCCCTCACCCATCCGCGTCATATCATCGCCCCATGCACATTCAGCTCAGCCATCCTTCCAGAACCGTTGAAGTCAAAGGCCCGAAGAAGGCCAAGGATCTCCTGAAAGAACTCAATCTGGTCGTGGAAGCGCACCTGGTCATCCGCGGCGATGAACTCGTGACGGAAGACGAGATGCTCTACGACAAAGATGAGATCGAAATCCGCCCGGTGATCTCCGGCGGATAATACCCGGCTCAATCTTCAGCGACCGATGCCCCGATTTCCAGCCTTGGCGAACATCTGACCACGCAATAATTGCACAGGGGCACGATGTTCATGATGCCGGTTGCGCACGAGTCAGCTTCTCCCCTCTCTAAAGCAGCGCACTTCTAGCTTTTCCCGACTCCATCCCACACGGCATGCGAGTTGCTGTTACGTAGCGACAGCCATAACCTGGAAACGTTGACGTGGGGCCCCGGTAATTCGCTGGATCGGCTCGGCCTGCGACAATCGCTTACGATTGCAACGAGAGTCCGGCAAGGGAAAGAGGACGATGAACGAGCCTGGCCACAGAGACGGCGAATCTCCCGACCATTGCTGCGAACGATGCAGGCGCCCCAGGCCGAGACTCGTCTTCGATCACATCAGCGAACAGCGCTTGTGCGAGCCATGCTTTGAACTGGTCCAGCATCAACAGGCGTGGAATCTGCTTCGCGAGGCGGACAGCCCCTGACGGCGTTCCGGTTTGCCGAGCGCACAACCTGCCAGCGCAGAGATGTGCCGAGAGCCTCACCGGCACACCAAGGAATTCGACGATAGCCTAGCGCCACAACACGGAGGTATTCACCATGGATGCATCTCTTGAAGCCGGTAAAGACGTTCCCTCCGGGACGGTGAAATGTTGTGATCGCTGTGCCCGGCGTGCGTTCACATTGTTCTTCGACGATCTCACATTGCAGGACCTTTGCGAAGAGTGCTGTGACTGGCTGAAGCGGCGGCGCGGCACGACGTCGTTTTTCGCAATCACGAAGAAGATATAACGGTCCCGCTCCACCAACCTACCGAAAGAGTACATTGAAGCAACGAGCGACAACGCAATGGCTTCGCTTTCCGGAGCGAGTGTGATGGCGGCACGGAACGGTCTATGGGCCGATGTTGCGCGAATCGGCCTCGTCATCGGACTCGAAACCCGTGTGTTGGCCATCCTCGTTTCATACGCCGTGGCGATCGGCATCTTCTCGCTGGTCATTCCGCTCACCGTTCAGGAGCTGACAAATACCTTCGCCTACGCCATCGAGCCGATCATGATCGTCACCTTTGCTTTGATCATGCTGATCGGTCTCCTCTTCATCGGATTCTTCCGCGTCCTGCAAACCAGCGCGATGGAGACGCTGTTCCAACGACTGTACGTACGCATCGCGCTGGCGATGACCGAGCACTTGCCGCGCATTAGACAGGAAGCCTTTGCCCGCACACAGGCCTACCGTTTTATGGAGGCGGAGCTACTCCCCCGGGCCGTCGTGGTCGTCCTGGTCGACATGATTAATGTATTGGTCTCCGGAATCACCGGCATGACGATCCTGGTGCTCTATCACCCGAACTTTCTCGTCTTCAATACGTTTCTTGTCGGCGGGTTCCTGCTCGTGGCGGTCATCTCAGGACAGGGTGGCGTAGGGGCAACCGCCACTGTCTCGGAAAAGAACTATGAGGTCATGACCTGGATTCAAGACATTGCGAATAACCGGCTCCATTTCAAAGCCAGTCGTAGCGCTCCCTTCTTAGCGGGAAAGACCGATCAGTTGCTGGACGACTATCTTGCGGTTCGACGAGCCCGATCGAATATTCTCACCTGGAGTCAGTATCGGAGTATCGTCGTGTGGGAAGCCATCTGCCACAGTGGCATGATTGCGCTGGGAGGCTGGCTGTTGTCGGCCGGCCAGATCACGCTCGGGCAGTTTGTCGCCGCGGAAGTGATCGTCGGCACACTCCTCCTCAATCTGGACACCGTGACCCGCCGGATCTATGCCATGACGTATGTCCTGACATCGCTGAGAGAACTGGATCGCTTCTTTGCCTTGCCCAAGCATGACGCGTTTGACATGAGCACCAACCTCAGCCTGCCGGATCCGGCGTTGTGCGGGCTCCATCTCACCTGCAAAAACGTGGCATTTGCCTACCCCAATGCTCCCTCGCTGTTTGAGCACATCGACCTGGAAATTTCGCCGGGAGAAAAAATCTCGGTGGTGGTCCGGTCGAGCACGGAAAAGACCGCGCTGGCTCTGGTGCTGGCCGGTCTCTACCGGCCGGCGGCCGGGGTCGTCCGATACAACGACGTGGACCTCCGCGAAGT
>JBEBHO010000045.1:0-4909 GCA_040081095.1 Nitrospira sp. | reverse complement strand
TTACTATTTGTTGAGACCGGCAGGACTGAATGTGTTGTCGGGGTTTGGTCTGCAGATCCCGTGGCAGAAGATTGGCCGGCTGGCCGGCGTGGTGCTCGCAGTCGTGGCGGCCGGGTTATGGGGCGAGTGGGTGATGGGACGCGTGGCGGAGTCGTTGCACCTGACCAACCACTGGACGGAGTGGTTCGATCCTGATTTGGTCTGGGCGTCTGGGCCGGTGCTCACGATCAGTTTGCTCGAGTACGTCGTTTTCGCGCCGATCTTCGAGGAGCTCGCCTTTCGCGGAATCCTCTACGCAATTTTGCGTCGTCGGCTGGGGCCTCTGCCAGCCGCGCTGATCAGCGCCAGCATCTTTGCCGCGGCCCATGGCTACGGGCTCATCGGATTTGTCAGTGTGCTCTGGAGCGGATTGCTCTGGGCCTGGCTCTATGAGCGAACCGGGAGTCTGGTCCCCGGCATGATCGCGCACGCGACGAATAACTTGCTGGTGTGTCTGAGCGTCATGTCCCTCTTGCGATAGCAGGCTTGTGAAAACGGCACCCAAATTTGTTCTCGGCTCGAATCGGTCTTCAACGTACCCGAGAGGGTACGCCTCCGGTCCGTTCTCGCCTGCGGCCGCGTTGGGTGCTCGTTTGACAAGCCTGGCGATTCACAGCTTGCTCACGGATTCAGAATCTTGGCGAATTCTGCGTAGAGATCTGGGTGGCAAATGCTGTAGCCGAGTTTCTGGGTGAGTTTAGCGTTCGAGATGCGCTTTCCAGGGTCTTGAGTCGGGGCGGTTTGGGGGGATCGTACATTCCATCGCTGTTCTGCTGTCCGGCAAATGTCGCCCCAGGTGCAGGGCTGGCCGTCGCTGACGTTGTAGGCGTCGCCGGCGGTGCCGCGTTCGAGAGCGAGGAGACAAATCGACGCGAGGTCTTCGACGTGAATCAGGTTCACATATTTGCGCGAAGGACCGACGCGGCCCTTTCTGATCCAATCAACGGGGTTGCGCGCTGGTCCATAGATACCGGCTATACGCAGGATGATGGCATCGCAGTTGGTGCGGAGAAATTCTTCGCCCTGCACGCGGGGTTTGGTGAGGTCAATCGGAGCGGTTTCGTCGATCCACGCCGGCGGATACTCCGGTGAGCCGCCAATATCGTAGGCCGACGTGCTGCCGAGCACCACGAGACGGGACGAAGAGGTGTTCAAAGTTCTGGCGAACTGCTGGACGAGGTCGAGCGGTGCAGCCGGAAAGCACCAGATGAGTTCTGCCCCCTGCGGGATGTTCGCCCAGGTGTCTGGTTGCGCTAAGTCGAATCGAATTCGTTGTGCGGTCGGCACATAGCTGAGATGCTGTTCAGGTGAGCGGCTGGTGGCGAAGGTCTGGGGTGAGCGATCGGCGACGAGTGGCCAGAGGAAACGGGCAGTGTAACCTGAGCCGAGTATGACGAGGGAGTTGCGCAAAGAAGGACTGCTCCGTGTGGAAATGGAAGCAGTGTGCCAGTGGTGAGTAACGGGAGTCCATTGAAATCCCCGTCGATTATGTTGGCACAGGTTTTTCATAGTGGTATAAGTTGGATGTGTTTTCTGCTGCGGGATACGAACAAGAGGAAGCTCAAATGAATACACGAGTATGGTCATGGCTTACGCTGCCGATGCTGCTGGTACTAGGCGGGTGCCCGAGTGGCGGTGGCCCTTCAGGAATTACAGAGGGAGTATCTTTACCAGCAGTCGCCTACGTGGCGAATAGCGGGGGCGGCGTTTCGGCCTATACGATCAATACGACAACAGGTGCCTTAATTACAGTAGCAGGATCGCCGTTTGCAGCGGGTACCACGCCTAATGCGGTGACGGTCTCTCCGAATGGTTCGTTTGTGTATGTGGCGAATGGCGGGGGTGGGGTGTCGGCCTACACGATCACAGCTGGGACAGGAGTGTTGACGGCGGTAGCAGGATCGCCGTTTGCAGCGGGTACCACGCCTAGTGGAGTTACGATTGAGCCGAATGGTTCGTTTGTGTATGTGGCGAATGGTGGGGGAGACGTGTCGGCCTACACCGTTACAGTTGGAACGGGGGTGTTGGTGCCGTTGGGTGTTGGGTTGGGAAATCCTTTTTCAGCTGGAAGCTCTCCCTCTGGAATTGCAACTCCTGGCCGACCATAGGTTTATGTCACGGTATTGAGGAAGCCCGTAGCAGAGAGTCTGCTACGGGCTTTTTCATATCAGATGATCTGTAAGCCAGTATGAGCCGATAGAGTCCCTCCTCATGGCGTGGTAAGATTTCACGCCATGCCGCTCTCTTCTTTCCATCCCATCATCGCCGAGTGGTTTCAATCGCAGGTCGGGCAGCCGACGGATGTGCAGCAGCAGGCCTGGCCCGCGATTCAATCCGGATCGGATGCGCTGATCGCGGCGCCGACCGGATGGGGGCGATTCGGATTCTCGCGAGCTAGTCACTAGAGAGGGGTGGACCTGTAGCCAGGGCTATGCGGCTCTCTTTTCGAGTTCGACTTGAAACACCTGACAGGCGTGGGCAAATGCGGTATCGAGCGGGTCGAGCAGCGGCTCAGCTTCCGTAAGAGGTCCGCGGCGGCTGATCGTTTCAATCTGTTGGCACAAGTCCGACAGCGAGACGGCTCCGAGCACGCTACTGCGCGATTTCAGGCTGTGCGCGGCTTCGTTGACGAGCCTCGCCTCGCCGCCTGTGACTCCCTGACGAACCTGATCGACAAGTTGCTGCGAGTCCGTCAGGTAGAGGGTCAGAACCTTGGCGAGCATGTCCGGTTTCCCGGGCCGCTGCAGCGCGGTAATCGAATGCCATGCTTGCCGGTCGACGGTCGGGGGAACTGCGTGAGTGGCCTCTTCCGGCGGAGCCTTTGCTGTCTGCGTGGACTCGATGCTCGGAGGGATCTGAGGCGTCGTGCTCCGCACCAGCCATGAGGTCACCACACGCTGCAACTGCTCCATGGTGAAGGGTTTGGACAAGTAGTCGCTCATGCCCGATGCCAGGCAGTGGGCACGATCTCCGGTTGTCGCATGGGCGGTCAGCGCCACGATAGGAAGAGGTTGCCTCGACGTGCTGCTGCCCAGTTCGCCTTCCCAGATCCGTATGAGGCGCGTGGCCTCGAACCCATCCATGCCAGGCATCTGACAATCCATCAAGACGATGTCGTAGCGAGTTTTCTTCACATAATCGACGACCTCTCGACCGTTCTGCGCGACGGTGACGGAGCAACCCAGGCTTTCGAGCATCAGGGTCGCAATCTCTTGATTGACGGGATTATCCTCACCCAACAAGACCGCGCCGGTCAGTTGAGGTCTTGAGGTCGACGCCGGGGTCGATGAGGCGGATGGCAGCGGGATTCTGCCGAGGAGGCCCAGGAGCGCTTGATGGAGCGCGTCGTATCGGAGCGGTTTGGTCACGAAGGGAATCTTGCCGAACACGGGATCTTGTTCGACCTCGGCCCGGCGAGTAAAGGACACGAGTCTCAGAATCCCGGCATCCGCGAGGGCGGAGTCGGACCGAAGATCCTGCATCACGTGCATGTCGGTCATATCCGCGAACGTTTCATCGATGAGCGCAATGACTCGGCCGCCTTCCGTCGCCAGTTCGTCCATGACTTGCTCCAGAAACTCCGCGCCGGAGTTCGCTAGTCGGGGTGCGAGGCCCCAGCTGGACAGATATTGCATCAGTAGCAGCCGGGTCGCGGGGTGACTGACGGCGGCGCAAATCCGAACCCCTGCGAGCGCAGGATCGGGCCCGCGCAGGGCGCCGGGCTCGGTCTGTAACGGCAAGGGAAGCGTGACCGAGAACGTGCTGCCGTGTCCGATGTGGCTATGGACCTCGATGGTGCCGCCCATCAATTCACTGAGCTGTTTGCAAATACTGAGTCCCAATCCAGTGCCTCCATGGACCCTGGTCGAGGACCCATCCACTTGAGAAAACGACTGGAAGAGCCTCGCCTGGCCTTCAGTGCTGATGCCGGTCCCTGTGTCGCTGACAGCGATGCGAAAGATGGCCGGTCCGAGTTCTTGTGACGCCGGCGGGTCTATGGTGACGCGTACGCGCACATCACCCTGCTGGGTGAACTTGATGGCGTTCCCCAGAAGATTCGTCAGAATCTGGCGGATGCGAACGGGATCGCCGATGACCGCGGTCGGAGACGATGGATCATACTCTGTCAGCAGCTGCAGACCTTTTCGCTGGGCACGTTCGGCTAACTGTTCCGACGTGCGCTCGACCAGGTCTCGGAGATCAATGGCGGCCGGCTGGATTTCCAGCTTTCCGGCTTCGATCTTCGAGAAGTCGAGAATATCGTTGATGAGGGTCAGCAAGGTGTCACCGGAGTTGTGAATGGTCTCGACATAGTGGCGTTGCGTGTCAGACAGGGAGGTGCGTGCAAGTATTTCCGTCATTCCGATCACGCCGTTCATCGGGGTCCGAATCTCATGGCTCATGTTGGCGAGAAACTCCGCTTTCGCTTTGGTCGCGTCTTCGGCTGCGAGTTTGGCGAGGGCCAGCGCTTCTTCGGCCTCACGGCGGCGAGCGGCCTCCAGGACGAGCGTCATAAAGTTCGCCAGGGCTTGCACAAATTGTTCTTCGTCCTGGGCCCATTCCCGTGGAGCCCCGACATGTTCGACGGCAATCACGCCGGCCAATCCGGCCTTCGTGCAGAAGGGGGCATCCAGACGGGAGGTGATCTGTCTCGGGACAAGGATGTTCGTGGCGAACTCTCGGAAGGATTCATGGTGTTGGGCCTGGGCGGCGGCAATCACCGATTCTCGCCGGAGTGCCTCAAAATAGATCGGATACTGTTTCAGCAAGAGCGTGTGTTCCAGCGTGTGACGATCTTCCGATCGGCCATAGCTGTCGAGGCAATAGAGGGCCTGCGTGATCTCATCGAAGATCCATATGCTGGCCCGCT
>JBEBHO010000037.1:0-58255 GCA_040081095.1 Nitrospira sp. | reverse complement strand
CGCCACTGATGGATGCAGGGTTGGATTGATCACAAATCCAAACGAGGAACGGGTCGCATATTCCTGTTCCGGAACCAGAAAGTAGCGAATGGCTTTGCTGCGATCACCGCCTAAGGTCGCGCCGGTGATGACGTGGTGTGCCGGTACTTGAGAATGCCAGTCTCCCCAGGCGGTGATGACCACGTAGTCGCGTGCATGTTGTTGATGAAAGTGTTGCCGCGCCTTTTCTTTAGATTCTTCAAGACTCAGCGTCGTTCCCGTCCAGGCTTCCCAGAGATGGGGATACCAGTGTTTGCACGTGAGGGTGGCTTCCTGGCGAAGCGCGTCGGGGAACAGATCAGGGAAGGATAAGACGACGAGGCACCATTCACAATCCTCTTCGAAGTGATTGTCGTTATGGAGGCGGAGGGCCTGGGGCATCGCGGCGAGTCGTTGCGGAGAGAGGATGTATCCGCCGTGAGAACTGGTGCTCACGCGATAGATCCCTGGAGCAATGGTTTCACAGTTGTCGATCTGTCCCCAGGGTGAGTGACGGGGTTTGTGATTCATGGGGGCTCCTTTGGAGTCAAAGAGAGAGGCACGTGTGGCGATACGCCCGGGGGCGCTCGTGGTGATCGAACGATACTCTGTATGAGGTTGATGAGCCGGGGCCTACTGTAGAAGCAGTCTTAGTCGGAGAATCGTCGTGGCGGCAACGGTGAGACTAGGAGGCGTGAACGATAGGAAGAGCAGTCCAGTCGGTAGTGTATGCCGGGGAACGCCGGAACGCCTTAGGTTGCCAGCGTTTGGCAAATCCGCTTGATGCATAATGAACAGTGCCGGCGCCCCATCGTGTGTTAATTGCATCGAGGGCGGTCATGAGGGGAGCTGATCGAGCGCGCGCCTCGTCAGTGAAGAGATCTGTTTGGATCTGAGAGACTGGCACGAGTCCGGTCAGCAGGACGCCGGCTTTTTTATACCGGTATCCGTCGCGATAGATCGATCGAATACTGTGAAGGCTTTGGCGAATGAGTTCGTGCGTGAGATCCGTGGCAATTGGAAGTGTAACGGTTATTGTGTTGCGATACTGCGGATCATTGCTGAAATAGTTGGTCGAAACGAAGACCGTGAGGGTGGTGGCGGCAAGCTTCCCACGGCGGAGTTTTTCGGCAAGACGAGTGGTATAGGTAGATACGGCTTCTTCCATCTCGGTCAAGGTTTCGACAGCGTGCCCGAATGAGCGCGCACAAGTCAGACTGTGTTTGGGCGGCGGACAGTCTTCCAGAGTCAGGCAGGAGATTCTGCGAAGCTCCATCACCAGTCGGAGGCCGACGATCCCCAACTGTTTTCGAATCCACTGGTCATTGGTCTGCGTGAGTTGCTGCGCACTCGTGATGCCGTGTGCCGTAAGCAATCGAGCATACCTGGATCCGATCCCCCAGATCTCTTCGACAGGGATTTGGCTGAGCAATTGTGCCCGATCCGGATAGGTACGAAGATCGACGACGCCGTTTGTGTTTGCCGTACGCTTCGCGATTCTGTTGGCGAGTTTGGCCAGTGTTTTGGTTTCGGCAATCCCGATAGAGACGGGAATGCCGGTCCACCGTTGGACGGTGGTACGAATGGTGTGACTGTAATCGGTCAGGTTCCGCGAGCGAAACCCGGAGAAATTGAGAAAACATTCGTCGATCGAGTAGACCTCGATGTCTGGGCAAAACTGTTCAAGCGTTTCCATCACCCGTTGGCTCATGTCGCCATAGAGGGTGTAATTACTGGAAAGGACGTGAATGCGGTGCGTGCGAATGAGCGAGCGAATCTGAAATTCCGGTACCCCCATCGCGATTCCCAGTGCTTTGGCTTCGTTCGAGCGAGCGATGACACAGCCATCGTTCCCGGACAGGACGATCACGGGTTTTTCCCGTAATGCTGGGGCGAAGACCCGCTCGACAGAGGGATAGAAATTATTGCAGTCGATAAGAGCAAAGAGGGCGGACATGCAGGAACTCTATAATGAATGAATGACGTTGGTCACCACGCCCCACACTTCGAAGGATTGATTGGGACTGACTTCGATCGCCTGATATTTGATGTTTTCGGGGAGGAGCCGGACCATCTGTCCGCGCGTAGACAATCGTTTAACGACCATTTCTCCGTCAAGCGAGGCGACGATGACGTGACCATCGACGGGTTCAATCGATCGATCCACAATCAGGAGATCGCCGGAATGGATGCCGGCATCAATCATCGAATCTCCCTTCACTCGGGCGAAAAAGGTTGCGGCTGGATGTTTGATGAGATGCTGATTGAGATCAAGTCTGCCTTCGAGGTAATCATCGGCCGGGGAAGGGAACCCAGCCGGCAATCGTCCCAGGAAGACAGGTAGTTGGTATGGGGTGGAGAGATCTGGGTTGTGGATTGTCTCGATGAACATCGCGCACCTCTGGGTTCGGTGGCGGTAGTCTACTCCTTAGAGCTGAAGAGGCTCAAGACACTGCAGATTCAGTCTGGGCTGCTGCCGGTTTCAAAGACACCGAGTTAGGTGTATCAATGAAACTGGAGGTGCGCCATGGAGCGACGCAAGTTTACGCGAGAGTTCAAAGTTGAGGCGGTGAAACTGGTTCGAGAACGGGGCGTGACGGTGGCACAAGCCGCGCGGGATTTGGGCGTGCACGGCACGGTGTTGCGCCGATGGGTGCGGGAGGGGACTACCGACCCGCAGCAGGCCTTTCCCGGTCAGGGACAGATGAAACCGGATCAGCTGGAGATCGAGCGCCTCCGACGCGAGGTGGCCAAGCTCAAGGCGGAGCGGGACATTCTAAAAAAAGCCGATCTCAACTTTGGGAGGCATAGGGCTTCTCCTTGTATCGTATGTGTCCGCAAGCGGCATGTGATGTTCAGTCGAATGACCGAACTAATCCTTACATAAGCCCATGCGCAAGGGCAAGGTGAGGGGGAACATCCTGAATGTGAAATGGTGACGGATGAATAGCCCCTGTGACACACGAGCTACGGCTCTGGTTTCTTCTCAAAACCCTTGAGGAATGGAGCGATGGTGTCGATGGGGATCGGGAAGATGGTTGTCGAGTTTTTCTCCGCCGCAATTTCCACTAGCGTTTGCAAATACCGGAGTTGCAATGCAGCCGGGTTGCGGCTAATCACATCGGCGGCATCGGCCAGGCGGCGCGAGGCTTCGAATTCGCCTTCGGCGTGGATGACTTTCGCGCGCCGTTCGCGTTCCGCTTCCGCCTGGCGGGCGATAGCCCGCTGCATCTCCTGCGGCAGGTCCACGTTCTTGACCTCCACGGCGGAGACTTTGATGCCCCAGGGCTCTGTCTGCTGGTCGATAATCCGCTGGAGATCGGCGTTGATCTGCTCCCGCTTCGACAGCAAATCGTCGAGCTGGCTTTGCCCCAGCACGCTACGGAGCGTCGTTTGCGACATCATGGACGTGGCGTAGAGATAATCTTCGACTTGAATGATGGCACGTTCCTGGTCCACGACCCGGAAGTAAATGACGGCGTTCACCTTGACGCTGACGTTGTCCTTGGTGATCACGTCCTGGGGAGGCACGTCCATCGTCACCGTGCGCATACTGACCCGCACCAGTTTGTCGATAAACGGAAGGATGATCACCACGCCGGGTCCGTTGTCCCCGACAAGTCCGCGCGCCAGCCGCCCCCAGCGAAAGATGACGGCGCGTTCGTACTCCCGCAGGACGTTGAAGCCCATCAGAATCAGGATGCCAAGCAGGATGACCAGCGCGAACGGACTGAACATCATGTCAGGCCTCTTTCTGTTGAGAATAGGGTTTTACGTGCAACCGTAAGCCTTCCACGCCGGTGACTTCGGCTTCATCTCCTGCCCGGAGCGGACGTTCGCTGAGGGCTTCCCAGAGTTCCCCGTGGACCGCAACCTGGCCATGCGGTGTCAGCGCCGTTTTGGCAATTCCCACCAGGCCGATCATTTCCTCACGGCCGGTGATCGGCCGTTGGCGCATCGCACGGATGCCCATCCCGACCAGGAACAGGGAGAACACTGCGGTGAGTGCGACCACCGGCAGGATGACGGACCAGGAAATCTGAAGAAACTCTACGTCGGTTTTGATCAGCATGACAGAGCCGAGGAGCATCGAGACGGCTCCGCCGATGCCCAGCAAGCCGTAACTGGTGATACTGGCTTCTAGGATGAAGAACACAATCCCGAGCAGAAAGAGCAGAACGCCCGCATAGTTGATCGGCAGCGACTGGAATGAGTAAAAGGCCAGGATCAGGCTGATCGCGCCGACGACTCCCGGCAGGATCGCACCGGGATTATACAACTCGGCAATGAGACCGATCGTGCCGATCGTCATGAGCAGATAGGCGATATTGGGATCGCTGAGCGTCTTGAGGAATTCCAGGCGAAGTCCCATCGGGAAGTCCCGGACCGCTGCAGTTGCCGTGTGCAGCACCGTCCGGCCGTTCGGCAGAGCGATTGATCGGCCGTCTAGATGCTTCAAGAGCGCCGGAATATTCTCCGCAACCAGATCGATGACTTTCAGCTTCAGGGCTTCTCCTTCCGTGACGGACACGCTCTTTCGGACGGCATCCTCAGCCCAGGCGACGTTCCGCCCCCGCTGTTCGGCGATCGATTTGAGGTAGGCGACCGAGTCATTTTCCATCTTCTCCTTCATCGTCGTATCCATCTCGCCGCCGCCCATGGCGACGGGATGGGCCGCGCCGATATTCGTGCCGGGCGCCATCGCCGCGATGTGCGCGGCCATAGTGATGAAGACTCCGGCCGAGGCGGCGCGTCCGCTCGACGGAGAGACATAGACAATGACCGGGAGCGCGGAGCCGGTGATGTCCTTAATAATGAGCCGCATCGACGAATCGAGTCCGCCGGGCGTATTGAGGCGGATGATCAAAGCCTGAGCTCCGCTCTCCTGCGCGGAGATAAGTGCATCGTGCAGGTACTCGGCTGAGA
Source organism: Nitrospira sp. (assembly GCA_040081095.1). GTDB lineage: Bacteria > Nitrospirota > Nitrospiria > Nitrospirales > Nitrospiraceae > Nitrospira_D. Next base: position 53,311 of record JBEBHO010000037.1, on the reverse strand, counting down.
CAGGATTGATGACGCCGTCGTATGTGGCGAGCATCACGAATGACTCGGCTTGCACAGCAAGCGGGGCAGTCTGCAAAGCGGTGAGCATCGCGCCAATCGCGAAGATGAGGGGCAGAAACCACGAACGGGGAGTGAGGCGACTGCTCGGAAAATCCATCGAGGTGTCCCTCCGATAGACCCGGATCAGAGTGAACCGTCACGAGCTGTTTTGAGCATACGAGCCGCCGGAAGTGCTGTCAAGGAAGAGGGAGGCGGGCCGGGGCTCAACTGCTCTCGCACCTCCCGGAGCGACCCATTCGGGCTCCGCTATGCGGAAGCCTTCGGAAATTCCTTTGCAGGCTCAGTCAGTTTCCGTTTTCCTTCTTAGCGGACCCTCGATGGGTCCCCGCTCCTCCGGTGACGTTCGCGTTGAGTCCCAGCCCCTTAAGGGGGAGGGGTAAGATTGTGCAAGTGGATTAAAACTATTGATGGCCTAAGAGGTCGAGAGTCAATTGGTCGGGTTTGCCGCCGAAGTATTTGAGTAGGGCGTCTTTGAAGATGGTGTTGTCAGGAGTCGCGGTCATGAATAGGGTCATGCAGGATCGGAATTTCAGATTGTCGGGGTAGGGGAAGATCTCTTCAGCGCTGCGACCATTCACATTCAGAACAAGCTGCGTACATTCTCTGAGCCTGGGGCCTAAAACAGGGTGTTGGAGATAGGCCTTGGCTTCGTCGAGCGAGGCAATGGCGAATGTCTGCGCCATTGCACTGTGACCAAGGCCGGTGATCTGCGGAAAAATAAGCCAGATCCAGTGACTGGACTTTCTCCCGGCTCGCAGCTTATCAAGGACTGTGTCATAGGTGCGCTCTTGCGCGTCGAGAAAGCGTTGGAGATTGTAACCGTCAGCCATGCGCTGTGCCCACGACTCAATTTCATTTTCCCTGAGAACGCCACGCGGCGTGGAATACGTTCTGGTAACTGTATTTGCGAAATCGTTCAATCTTCTATCCAATCGTACTCATCACTGACTCAAAATAGCTGGGGAAATCTGTAAGTGTTGATTTAAGCCTTTCACGATGTTGGGCAATCGCCGGGGGGAATAACAAACCTGTATAGCCATCGTTCATCACCGTGTCTCTCAATGCTTGTGCCAGCATCCTGTCTGCAAATCCGCTCTCATAGCATGATATTGCAGTGATGTCAGGGATCCCGTACTTAAGGGCTTTCTGGAAAAGTAGAAAAAGGAGAGTATTGCTTTCACTTTCAGGTGAGTTGCTGAATAAGAACTGTGTAACCGCCCCGGCTATGAGATGGCACTCGAATCCTAGCGTGCCTTCGCAGAAATCGATTATGTCATCTTCCTTAAGCTTGGCTCTCTTATTCCCCCATGGTTTAGTACGGGTTCTACCCCCTTTCCACGGACGGTTGAGTTAGGAGTTGCTCCCCCTGTTGCTGCTGATCGAGTCTCCGCCGCTGCCGGGGATTGTGCCAGCGTTCGATATAGTTAAAGATATCCGCTCTCGCCTCGGCTCGCGTCTGGTACTGCCGCCGATTGACCCGCTCCCGTTTGAGCCGGCCAAAGAAACTCTCGGCCGCGGCGTTGTCCGCACAACTGCCCACCGCACTCATGCTACAGGTCACCTGATGGGCGGCCAGAAACTGCTGATACTCGTCGGAGGTAAACTGGCAGCCCCGATCGGAATGGAGAATGACCGGGGTGCGGGTGGGCCGCTGCCAGATGGCCATGAGGACCGCTTGGACGACCAGCTGGCAATCTTGCCGCGCACTCATGGACCAGCCCACCACGAGCCCTGAATACAAATCCAGGACGATACACAGGTATAGCCAGTGTTCGGCGGTCCGCACATAGGTGATATCGGTGACCCATTTGGTATTGGACGCGGTGGCGGTGAAGTCTCGCTCCAGATGATTGCGGGTTCCAGCCGGCGGTGTCCCTGACGGCTTGGTGCGCCAGCGTCGCCGCTGCGGGAGGCCGCGCAAGCCAGCCCGGCGCATCAGCCGGGCCACCCGGTGGCGCCCACAGCGCTCCCCGGCGTAACGCAGATCCTCCCAGAGCCGCGGACTGCCGATGACGCCGTCGGAATCGGCATGGAGCTGACGAATCCGGGTGAGGAGCCGAGCGTTCTCCTGGCTCCGCGCACTCGGCTCCCGTGTCGCCCAGCTATAATACCCGCTGGCCGACACGCACAAACACCGACACATCAATCGGATGGGAAAGGCGTCGCGGCATCGTTGGATCATCCGAAACTTCACTTCGACGCTCTCGCGAAGAACGCTGCCGCTTCTCGTAAAAAATCCCGCTCCTTCGTCACCCGGGCTAACTCGCGACGGAGCTGGCTCAGCTCTTCATCACGGGATCGCCCGTGGCCGACAAACGCCGGCTTAGATTCCTGACGTAACTCACGGCACCACCGTCCCAGGACATTTGCCCCGATGCCTAGGTCTGCAGCGATCTGGCTGACCGTTACCCCCGGGGCCTCCAGCATCGCCACTGCTTCACGCTTGTACTCGGCTGAAAACTTCCGTCGTGCTCCCATGACACCCCTCCTGGCTCATTATGAGCCGTAACCAGGTGTCCGCAAAAGCGGGGCAGAACCCGTTGGTCAAATAATCTTTGCGAGAGAGGCCTGTTCCCGCTCGCAAAGCGTCTATTTCTGAATCAAGGCAGTAATGCTCCCGAAAGGATTTGGCCCAGTCACTTAAGAGCGATTTGTTTGCAGGAACCGAAAGCTCCCACACAGCTACTTCCTTGCCCTCAGCCGTTATTATTGGACTCCTGCTCTTCTTGATATACTCGATATGCTTGGGCAGTGTTTTTCTGGCTTTAGAGCTTTTCATCAGAGGGCTATCTGATCATTGTGAGTCTTAGCGCAATCGGTCTGGTGAGAGTAGTGTCAGCAATCATTTCGCCTACCTGACGGTTAGTCTCAACACCTACCTTGTGTTGGTTAGGAAAGCAATGACGCAGAGGGGTTATTCAGATCTTTTTTGCGTATGTACTCGTCAAGAGATGTAGGCGGGAAGCGGGGCGACGACGAATTTTCGCCAGGACCTAGTGAGATTACGAGTCAGTCGAGGTCGTGAGCGTTTCATCTCGTTCAGCTGGTGGGGCTGGGGATATCCCGATTGAAGGCCACCGGCAGGACTTCTTCGATCCGCTCCACCGGAATGACTGTGAGCTCGTCACGCACTCTGGTCTTCTGACTCTCTTGCAAACCGGCACCCCTTACACTTGGCTCGATGACCGTGCTATGGTGCGTGCATGTCTACAAATGCTCCTATCGTGTCACTCACTGTGAATTGTGCGAATGGCCAGTGCGGGAGGGAGCTCGACTCTCAGCGCAACCAAGGCTATCCCGATTCGACTGTGCCGCCTGGTTACATCCACAAGCTCTACGATCCGGCTCTTCCGCCGTTCCAAGTCGTCTGCTCGAAATGCGGACACTACTCGCTCCGCTATCAACGGCCCCGACCTGACTGATCGATGCTGATCTTTTCCGAGGGCTGCGGGTGAACTACTCTCAGGCTCGCGCCAACACTCGTAGGATTCCGGTAAGATCAGGTCACATGTTTTTGCTGTTCTCCGACCATGGCCCCATCGCTTCAAGTCGTTCACATTCATTCCGTCGCCGGTGCGGCACTCCGCTTGCTTGGCCTGCTGGAAATCCCATCAGGAAGAGTGTGGGCCGAGTAGCCTCGTCGTCCCCAGCTTCATTGGGGCTAAACATGCGGCAACCACCTCCCTTGACTTAGTTCAGTTCATAGTTTAATCTTTTATCATGATTAAACTGAATATCCACGAGGCGAAAACGCATCTCTCCAAGTATCTGGCGAAGCTCAAGGGGGGGGAGCGGATTGTCTTGTGCAATCGAAACCACCCTGTTGCAGAGATTACGGCTTTGCCGAAACTTCCGGTTCAGCCGCGTCCGATCGGTCTGGCAAAAGACCGATTTTCTGTTCCGTCGTCATTTTTCGACCCCTTGCCGGATGACCTACTCGACGCTTTTGAGGGCACGCGCGGGTGAAGTGCCTCCTCGACACCTGCACCTTCTTGTGGATCATTGCCGGGGCGAAAGAGCTGTCTCCAAAATCGAAAGAGATCTTCGCGAATCCGTCTAATGAGATATTGCTCAGCGCGGTGTCCGTCTGGGAGATTTCTGTGAAGCATTCTCTCGGGAAGCTGCCGCTCCCGAGTACCATTGAGCGTTTTGTGATGGAGCAGCGGGAACGGCATGGGATTGCGGCTCTTCCACTCGATGAACGGGCCGTGCTCCATCTTCATAAACTCCCCGCGTTGCATCGAGATCCCTTTGATCGCATGCTCATCTGTCAGGCCATCGAACATGATTGCCTTCTGCTCACGCCAGACCCGTTGATCGCCCAATATCCGGTTCGGGTGCAGTGGTAGGGCATTGCCTTGCCGATATGAGTTCCTGAACATGTGAGGTGCCTAGACGGGCCGGGCGGGCTGATCCAATCCGGTGGCGTCTTGGCTGACGGCCTAGGTTTGCGTCGTGAGTATAGGCTTTCAGCAGGATCTGCTCTCTCGTTTCTGCTACTCTCCAGCGATGGCCCCAACGCTCCAGAAGGCGTAACTTGTGCACATCTCAACAGTGCCGCCAGGGTATATCCACAACTTTAGGATCTAAACCTCCCATCCTATTCAGTCGCCTGCGTCAAATGTGGGCACTACACACGCGACCTATCCCTTTCGGTCCATTCGACCTTCCATTTGCGGCACTGTCGCGCTCGTATTTTCCTCCCGGCTGCCTGACATAGGCTTCTTCCGGTATAGCTCAGAGGCCGCTGTATGATGCCAAAGCCTTTCATTATCCTCTCAAGTTTCAAGCGTACTCGTCGATACAGTATGAGGTGATGCTATAGCCTTGTGCATTGGAGCAGGTATCTCTCGTAGAACCATGATTTCTCGGCATTCATTCCTCATAACTCTTTTGTCCTGGCTCCCGCATGGCGGCACACTGAGCCAGCCAGCTTGGGACTCTCGCCATCGCGGTATTCTGCTCATTCTCTGGTTCCATGTCGCCGCGGTGCCGGCGTTCGGCTTCGCGATGGAAGCGGGTCTGCCGCTGGTGTTGGTGGGTGGTTGCTTGCTCCTGGCAATCACGTTGCCCATCCACTCGGCCGGTATGCCCCGACGCGCGCAATCGTGGCTGGCGACGGTGGGCTTGATGACGTCTTCGTCGCTGCTTGTCCACATGTCCGGCGGCTATATCGAATTCCACTTTCACTTCTTTGTGATGATGGCCGTGATCGTGCTGTATCAGGACTGGCTGCCCTTCGCGATCGGCCTCACCTATGTGATCGTGGACCACGGAATGATGGGCACGCTCATGCCTCATACGGTCTACAACCACCCCGCGGCGCAGGAGCATCCCTGGACTTGGGCGCTGGTTCATGGCGGGTTTATCCTGGCCGAGTGTGCGGCGCTGCTCTACTTCTGGCGGGTGAACGAGATCGCTCAGCTCCAGCTATTGGAGAGCGAGGCCTGTACCAGACGCGCCAAGGAAGCGGCGGAGGCGGCGAACATTGCCAAGTCGCAATTCCTGGCGAATATGAGCCATGAGATTCGTACGCCGATGAACGGGGTGCTTGGGATGACGGAATTGCTCCGGAGCACATCTCTAAATGACAAGCAGCGGCATTATGTCGAGATGGTCTTGTCGTCGGGTACGAATCTGCTGCATCTCATCAACGACATTCTGGATCTGTCCAAGATCGAATCCGGCCGGCTGGAGTTGGAGTGCATTCCCTTCTCGCTTCGGACGATTCTTCAGGAGACGGTGGAGTTGTATCGCGCGCGAGCCGTGGAGAAGGGGGTGTCGCTGGCGATGGATATGCCGATCGGGTTGCCGGACACGTTCCAGGGAGACCCTCATCGGCTCCGGCAGGTCGTGGTGAATCTGGTCAGCAACGCCATCAAGTTCACGGAACAAGGCAGCGTTCAGCTGTCGGTTCATTCCTTGGAACAGCATGGCGAGGTCGTCCGGATTACCGTGGAGGATTCGGGCATCGGCATTCCTGCCGACAAGCACGAGACCATCTTCAATTCGTTCTCCCAGGCCGACGGATCGACGACGAGAAAATACGGCGGCACTGGCTTAGGGTTGGCGATCGTGAAACAGCTGGTGGAGATGATGGGCGGCCGTGTCGGACTTAGCAGCAAGCCGGGGCGTGGTACGATCTTCTGGGTGACGGTTCCTGCCGATCTCTCTCGCCACTGCATTGTGAAGAGTGCCGCGAAGCAGCAGGATGCGGGGAGTGCCGACGGGCGCGCCACCAAGCGGGCTGCAGCCTAGGGTTTCCTTCTCCTCATCGATTGAGTGCGGCCGCGATCTCATTCCCACCGGAGACTTCCTTCCCAGCACATGCTCCACGGCCACGCGATCTGCTACAGTCTCCTCCTATGATGCACCGTATCCGATCCTTCATCGCTCCTGTTCTGATCCTCGCTCTCTGCTTGCTGGTATTCCCGGCTTCGACCGTTCTTGCCCTTGATCGTGAAATTCCCGCCATCGTTTCCGCTCCGCAGACTGCCGACTGGTGGATGCGCCAACATGACCGCAACGTGGCCCGTGTGCGACAGGGATCTGTCGATCTGCTCATGATCGGCGATTCCATCACGCAAGGGTGGGGCGACGAGGGGCGGCGGGTGTGGGATCGCTACTATGCCCATCGCCGGGCCGTGAATCTGGGATTCAGCAGAGACCGGACCGAGCAGGTCTTGTGGCGGTTGCAACATGGAGAGATCGACGGCCTCCATCCGAAGGTGGCGGTGGTCATGATCGGCACGAATAACTCAGGGACAAGGGCAGATCCACCTGAGGAGACGGCTGCCGGAGTGCAGGCGATTGTGACGCTGCTCCGTGCGAAGCTTCCGGAGACCAAAATTCTTCTGTTAGGCATCTTTCCGCGTGGCGCGACTTCAACGGATTCCCTGCGGCGCATGAATGAGTCAATCAATGCTCGCCTCCGTGGATTCGCCGACGGTCAGCGCCTGGTTTATCTGGATCTCGGGCATCTATTTCTGGGTCGTGATGGGCAACTCCGACGAGACCTGATGCCGGACCTGTTGCACCCGAATGAAGCGGGCTATCGGGTGTGGGCTGAAAGTATGGAGCCGCAGATCAAGGAGTTGATGGGGGAGTGAGAAGCGCCATTGCTTCGGGGCCTACCGATGGCGACGAGGTTGCGTCTGATGCATATGCGCGGGAGCCTGTTCTTTGGCTTTGACGGGAGGGTCCGGAATTGGTGTTTCAGCTGCCGTGCCGGCGTGGGAGATGAAGCGTGGCACGTCTGGAATAATTATGCAGGACGGTTCTCTTGCGATGAGTGCTTCAGCATTCAATTCACTCAATGCGCGGCTGATCGATTCCGGGGCTGCTCCGACGATGTCGGCCAGCAATTGCCGGGTAATGGGAAATTCGAAACGGGCGGTCTGAGTTGTCTCCTGTCCCGTCGCCTCCAGCAATTCGCTGAACGCAGTCGTGAGGCGAGATTTGACGCCGGTGGTTGCCAGTTCGAGGTGTCGACGCTGGACTGACTCCATCCTCCGGGCCAGATGGAATGTCATGATTTGGGCGATTGCCGGGTCTGTCGTGAAGAGGCGGCGGAGGTCGTCTTTCCCGATAAAAATAATGGTGCTTTTGGTCAGGGCACGTGCCGAAATGGAATAGGTCGGCCTGGCGAGTACCCAATCTTCCAAATTGGTAATGCGGTCGCGCCTATCTATACGGAGCACAGTTTCCCGTTGATCAGCTCGTTCCATCGAGATGACCACGCTTCCATCACAGACCACATGAATGCCGACTTGCGGTTCGTGCTGCCTGAATATCCAGGCTGACCTGGGGTAGGTGCTGATGCGAAGGTCGATCGATGGCTCTGCTTGAAGTCGATCGAAGAGTGACGGCGTAAGGCAGTAGTCCAGGGACGGACAGGTGTCGCAGATTGCCGAGTTATGTGTCTTGCCGACATCGCGTACGCGCACAAATCACCCTCTCCGGATTCGTTGCTGCATGGTAGCAGAGACTCATTCGTATGCAAAGTGAATATGGACTGCATTCCTAGCTGTGTCCCGCGTGGGTTGTTTGTGTACACGAGTGCCAAAATACGGCGGATTGTTGTGGATGATGCCGTTGCCCTTATGCGCCGCCTCATTTCACCGCGTGACAGCGATCACGCAGTAGGGTGATCGCTGTCACGTTGCGCTGTGACCTCTTCCTTCCATCCGTTTCATTTTTCAATATTGTCCTGTCTTCCATCGTGACGCTGGCGATGGTTTGTGTCCGTTCGTTTTCAAGCGCGTGGCGCTGAGTAATGTTCGTGTGGCGTGAATCAGCCATGGCCTGTCGTCTGCGGTTGCGAGTCGCGCGATGTGCGTGGGGACTGTTTGTACGCTGCATCTAATGAGTGATGTGCGCTAGCGAATGGCATATCGATTGCATTAGTGCGTGATGCGTTGTGAAGTTTCGAGGTTTGTGGGCCGGAACAAGAGTGAAGCGTGACGCAGGATGAATCGCTGTCGACTGTCGTGAGGTTGTACGAATGGGGCCGTTGCATATTTCGACCGAAGGGATGACGGAAGCGGAAGGCATGTTGCTTTCGATGATTCTGTCGTTTGCGAGCGAGCAGTTGACCAGTTCGTGGACGGTCAAGAACAGCGGCGGAGATGAGGTGGCGGCTGTCATCTATGACCTAGCGAATCCCAGGGCCAAGCTGGCCTGGGAGCGACATCAATCGCTGTTGTACCCGGTGTCCATCGTGCTGTCGGATAAGCCGATACCCGGCGTCCAATGGGTATTGGAGCGGCCAATCCGGGCACACAAGGTGATTCCTTTTCTGAATGAGTTATCGGCACGACTGGCTCAGGTTCCGTCCAGGCCAGCCGAGCCATTCTCCGCGCCGGTGACACCCGCCGATCCGTTCCGTGATTTGAAGGCGCGTTTGACGGGAGTTGCGACAAAGCGACTGGCTCAGGTTGCTGATCTGCAAGAGGTGAAGCTGATCATTGCCGGGAGCGTTGCGGCGGGTAAAACGACGGCGATCAAGACGATCAGCGATATCCTGCCGATCCGCACCGATGTGAAGGCCTCCGATCATGTAGGACGGTTGAAAAGTCACACGACCGTGGCGATGGATTATGGGGAGTTCTCACTCTCGGACGGACAGAAGCTGCGTCTGTATGGGACGCCCGGGCAGCGACGCTACGACTTTATGAGCAAGATTCTGTGTCGTGGCGCTCTGGGGCTGGTGGTCTTGATCGACAACCGGCTGAAGGACCCGCTGGCCGAGCTGGAGTACTACAGCTATGTGTTTGCCGACCTCATCAACGAATCAGCCATGGTGATCGGCGTGACGCATCGGGATGAGGCGCCGGAGCCTGGATTGGAAAAATATGAGCGATATTTGCAGTTGCTGCGAAAGCCGTGGCCGGTCTTCACCATCGATCCCCGGAATAAAGCGGATGTGATGACCTTGTTGGATGCCCTGGTGACGATGTTGGAACATGGAAGGAGGCATCATGTCGTCATGCCCGGAAGCTATTGATGTGCAGATACTTGAGCAGGAGTTGGAGGCGTATTTTGCAAACTGCGATGTCGTCGATGCGGCGATCATTGCGACCCCAGACGGCTGCTTGCGCGCTCAGCAGCAGCGTGGCGCGTTCGAAGTCGAGCGGGCGGCTGTGATGGGGAGTTCGCTGATGGCGCTCGGGGATACGATTACGGCCGAACTCGGGATCGGCGCGTGCGAGGTCGTGATTGCCGAGAGTCAGTTTGGTCTGGTGTTGTTCAATCACGTGCAGGGGGGCTTTGTGCTGATCAGTGTGACGAAATCGAAGAATGGATTGGGCGCCTTGTTAAGCTGGGCGCGTAGAACAGCGGACGATATTGCAAAGAAGGCCATTGCGTAAGGAGTCAGAAAGCACGCCGGCGTCGGCGGTCACGGATCGAACGGGTGGCGCCGTGGTTGCCGGTCGGTCTTATTCATCACGTACCAATATGGAGGAAGTCATGGCATCGATTAATGATGTGTGCAAGGAAATTGTCGGGTCGGTGGACGGTGCGTTGGGCTGTGGTGTGATCGATCTGGGATCCGGGTTGTTGCTGGGCGTCGCGCATAATGTGCCGTATTTCACTCAATCCTACCTGGATGCGGTGGCGGCCGCGGCGGTCGATATGTTGCGCGGCAAGACGGTCAAGGCAGTCGAAAGTTTGCTGTCGAACACGCGCGGCAAGAAGGTGGAGAACTCCATCAAGGAAATTCAGATGACGACCGAGTCGACCTATCACTTCATCGCCACGGTTCCGGAAAAGCCCAACGCCGCCGTCGTTCTGATTACCAGCAAGAAGACGAACTTGGGAATGGGCTGGGCTGGAGTGAAAAACAATTTGCCGAAGCTGGGACCGCTCTGCCCGTAGGGGCAAGGCTCTGCGATGACGTCTGTCGCGTCGTTTGGCCGGCTGCCGGAGCGCCTTGATCCGTTTCAGGATTTCCGAGTGGGGCTGTCTGGGCAGCAGGAGGATATGCTGAATTGGATCATGTGGGGCACCGGATGCACCAGCTAGTCGAAGTGATCGGGTCACTGACAGATGTCGCCGCGTACGATTCGGCTGCGGTGGAAGCGATGTTGCGGGGCGATGCAACCAATCTGGCCCATGGGGGGGACTATACGGGCCGCCCGGCGACACAGATCTTTGTCGGGGCGAGTGCGGTTGTGAAGCTGCGGTCTGAGATCCGGCTGGACCGGACGACCGCGCGACAGTGGATCCGGCAGGCGCTTGATCGTGAACGCGCCTTGCAGGTCTACCATCCACTGAAGACGTGGTTTCTCTTCCAACCCGCGGGAGACAGCGGCCCGCTCATCGGAAGTATCTGTCCGCGTCTGACCCCGCTCCATACGATTGTACGCAGGGAGCCGGCAGATGCGGAGGAAGCGATCCGATGGGTGAGCCGGCTTGATCAGCTGTTTGCCATGAATTTCCGTGTGGCACGAGCGTCAGGCCGGTCTCTGGATGAAGGTCTCTCTAACTTTGGTGTGGCGGAAGACGGCACGCTCTACTATCTCGACGACGATACCTATTCGTGGGACCGGTTTGTAACCACGGCTCAGGTGATCGGAATCTGCGTGCGTTCGTTGCCCTGGTTGACGGTGCCGCTGGGGCTCGAATTGGGAAAGCAGCTTCGGCGCAGCATTGTGACGCACTGGGGCCATGCGGATGGCGCGCTGTCTCTCGTCGAGCAGCTTCGCGATGTATTTATTCCCGCACCGGCGCGACGACAGGTCGTGGAGGCGATCCAGGAAGGGCTGTGCGAGCCGCTCCGTGGCGGCCACTGCCGGGTGGAGAGCGGCGGGGGAAAACCGCTGGCGGTGCTCGCCGATATTCATGGCAATCTTCCGGCGCTCGACGCCGTGCTTGCCTATCTTCAGAGTGCCGGCGTGCGGGAGGGGATCGTACTCGGAGATGTCGTGGGGTATGGGCCTCATCCTCGGCAGTGTATCGAGCGGCTGCGGCAGTCGAACTTCGTCGTCCTCAAAGGTAATCACGATGATGCGGCGGTGACGGGACAGATCACGGTCGGGATGACGCAGCACGCCAGGTGGAGCTTGGAATGGACCTGCGCCCAACTGGATGAGGACGATCGGAAATGGCTCCAGACCTTGCCTCCGGTGGTGCACGGCGACCAGTGGATTGCCGTACATGGGTCTCCGTTGGACCCCTCATTCTTTAACGCGTATGTCTATCACATGACGTATGAAGACAATTTGAACCTGCTTCAGCGGAGAGGTGTGTCCATTTGTTTTCATGGCCATACGCACATGCCGGGCGTGTACGCCAGGCATGCCAAGCGCGGCGATCGGCATTGCGAGGCCGTCAACCAAACGCTCAGCGAGTACGACCACTCTCTCGTCTGTCCCGGATCAGTCGGGCAGCCGCGGAACGGGCATGCTGCGGCGCAGTTTGGTGTGTATGTGCCGGGGACGCGGCATCTCACGTTGTACGCGCTTCCCTATGATGTGGAGAAGACCGTCTGCGATATGCGGGCCGCCGACTTTCCACAAACGCTGATCGGACGTTTGCAGGAAGGAGCGTAACCGGTGCAGACCTCTCGATCGGCTTTCAGGGAGACGGGATTCCATGGATAGCAAAGTGATGGTTTGGGGCGGCATTCTGGCGGTGCTGACGGCCGCGTATATTTTGGCGATCCGGGGAGTGCGGTCTGCCCGAGCCGGCCATGTCGAAGCGCATGCGCATTGGATGGTGACGACCTGTGCCGTGGTGGGTGTCTGGCTTGTGGTGTATGTCTTCAAGCAGGCCGTGCTGGGTCCTGAGCGTTTCAACGGGACGGCCGCTCAATACTGGACGTGGTATGTCCCGGTTGTCGTGGTTCATACGCTGTTGGCGATCACGACCGTAGGGTTGGCCATTTATAATTTGTCGGTTGGTTTGAGGAAACTGCGGAATGGAACAGGAATGGGTGCGATGCATGCTGCAGTGTCATCGCATCGGAGGCTGGGGCAACTGATGGTGTGGAGTTTCACCGGGACGATGGCGTCCGCGTACGTCATCTTTATGTTGCTGTATGTGAAATCCTAATTCGCGAGTGTGGTGTGCGTAACGATGTGGATTCGAGTATTTCCAGAGTGTGATGTGACGTGAAACTATGAGTATCCTGATTGTAGACGATACTCTCGACCATCGATTGCTTGTCGAGCGGCTGTTGCACGGTGCGGGGTATAGACGGACCACCGCCGTAGAATCGGCTGCCGCTGCCTTCGCGCTATTGGGAATCGAGCCCCCCGGCCCTGCGTCTTCACCGGTGGATGTGGTTCTGCTGGATATCATGATGCCGGGTATCAATGGATTGGAGGCCTGCAGGCGGATGAAGGCCGATCCGCGCATGACCGATATTCCGGTCATCATGGTGACCGCAAATACCGATGCCGACAGTCTACGACAGGCGTTTGCAGCCGGTGCAACCGATTACATCAGAAAGCCGATCATACAGGTGGAATTGATTGCCCGGGTGTGTACCGTGTTGACGATGAAGCTGGAAATGACGATGAGGAAGCGTCGAGAGCATGATCTTGAACTGGCCATGCAGGAACTCAAGGCATTACGCGGTTGCGCTCCGATTTGTGCCTCCTGCAAGCGGATACGGAGCCTCTCCGGGGGGTGGCAGACTCTCGAGGAGTTTGTGAAGTCTTCCTCCGATCTGAAGATCGACGACACTCTCTGCTATCACTGCGTCGAGCAATGGAAGCGCGATGAGGCGGCGTGAGGACGGGTGTTATCTCTTCCATATCGACATTAGCGGAAGATTCCGGAGGCTTCGATGAGTAGTCATGTTGAGGCTGGGAACCGCTCGCCGGTCGATCCGACACAGGCAGAGAGATCGCAGCCGTTTGTCAGTACCAGAGCTGAACGCCTTCTCGTGGGTCGTTCTGTCGAACAGCTTGAAGCGCAGCTTCCTGAACTCAGCCGGTATTTCTTTGCTTCCCTGTTTGCGTTGTCTCCCTCGGCGCAGGCCGCGTTCAAGGGCAGCGAGTCCTTCCGTCAACGCAAGTTCGTCAATCTGTTCCTCACGTTCCGGAACGTGAAATATCTTGAAAGCCTCGCGCCGTTACTGGCGGCCATGGGTGAGCGGCATCGAGACTACCATCGGCACTTCCATCTGTTCGTCCCGGCGATGGAGGAAGCCTTGTGCGAAACTCTGGCGGTGACGATGGGGGATGGCTGGTCACTCGAATTGCAGCGCGCGTGGCGCGCGGTCTATTCCGACGTCGTTTCGTTGATGGCACGGGCCTCCCTGCCGGCGGATCGGGAGCGCCGTGGCGGTGTACGCGAGTCTTGGACAGGCATCGAACGACGGGCGGGATGGAATCCGCGTACTGATGAAGGGTTATTGGAAGCGATCGGGGGAGAGCCGATTGTGCGGCTGGTTCATACCGTATTTTACGAAGCGTTGTTTGCCGATGCCTGGCTGGGTCAATTCTTTCTGGGGAAGAGCCGTCGTATGTTGATCGATAAACAAACGGAATTCATGGTGAGCGCGTTCGGCGGCACTCATGAGTATCGCGGGACAACCCCCGCTGTGGTGCATATGCACATGTACATCACCGAAGAGCAGGCGGATCTGCGCGAACGGTATTTGCGGTGGGCGATTCTGTCTCAGGGTGTCTCTGAGGCACTTGCCGACCGTTGGCAGGCTGTTGACAGATTATTTCGGCCGGCTGTCGTGAAGCGTTCTCCGGCCGACTGTGTGCTCCCGTGCGTCGGGCAGTTGGCGGTTCAGGCCGGAAAGCCTCCAGGCTATGAAGAACCAGGTTTCCTGTTTCGGCCGGCTGCTTAGGCGCGGAATAATGCCGCTCAACTGATGGAGGGTGCCATGAACAAAGTAAGCGGACATCGTGATGGCCTGCGGCTTCCCATACAACTTCTGATCTCACTCACTCTGCAAGAAAGACCAGGCCGGGAGGAGGGATTTACGATGGATATATCCCCCGGCGGCTGCTGTCTTTCCGTGAAGGCACCGTTGCCCGTGGGGCATAGGCTCACACTTCTGCTCCATCTGCCTGACGATGAGGCGCCGATTTCCATCCTGGAAGCGGAGGTACGGTGGTCGATCGGAAACCGGTCGGGTATAGAATTCCGTTTTATGAGTCGCGTTGATCAGGATCGGCTTCGGCATTATTTGGGCGAATATGAGGCGACTCACGGGCCTGATCCTCTCTGTGACCTGCCTGATCGGTTGGCGTACAAACGGTCCTGATGCGTGTGATGTGCTGTGAAAGGTTGTGGGCAGAGGCCTTAAAGACTAGTTTTGTATTACCCTGATCTTCCGTCTGGTTTCTCGCTTTATTAAATACTTTCGATGGTTTAGCGCATTCTATTCGTTGCGGTTAATTCTGATGATTTTGATCGTTTTCGTTTTTCTTTAGCACAATTTTAGCACAGTGCATTCGGCTGAGACCCTTGGTTGAGAAATTCAGGGAGGAGTACATCTACTGCGTACTAGATGCATGATGAGCTGCTGCTGCTTTCAACGATACCGGGTTAAGTGTGTGTAGGAATACGGGAGTCCGTTATGGAATGGCACAAGTAAGTGCGAGGATTCTAGTAATGGTAGCTGATTTTAACAATGGAGAGATTTTTAATGTGCGATGAACTCCTCTCCCCACTCTCATTGCAACCATTTCGCCACCTTGCCCTTGCGCCTTATTTTTAGCCCTCCTACAATACGCCACCCTGCGAGGCCTCCATGCCCTTCGTTATTCAGCCTTCCCATCAAAGGACTTCCACATGAAATTACTTGCTGGAGCAATTGCCTGTCTCTTCGTATTGATTCTCAACCTGGGGTGCACTGGCAAAGAGGAATCAACGGGTGGCGGGAAAACCTGGGAGCAAGTCACCATCGAGCAGAAACTCATTGATCTCGCCAACGCCAATACCGAATTCCCTCACACAAAAGATTCCCAATCTATTCTTCGTTTCTATTCACAAGATTACGAAGGGATCAGTAACGGGAAGTCGGAATCGTTGAAAGATACAGAGAAGTACCTTTCCGATGTGCTGGAACGCATTAATCTCGGAGAACCCATTGGTATCTCGTTCAAGGTCACAAACATAAAAACCCGTGTCACTGGTCCTTCAGGTTGGGTCACCTACGAATATGAGTACAAATTAGGGAGTGGCGGGGCTGTCTTGCAGACTAACCAAGGTCAATGCACGACGATTTTCAGAAAGCAGGGGGATGCCTGGCTGATTCAACATGAGCATTGTTCAACAGCAAGCCCTTTTCCTTTTGCAAGGTGACATTGTCCCACAGACAGCCCAGATTAGCAGCGCTGCGCCTGCCCAACCCCTCGCCGCTATCGGCAGCTGGGAAGCCGTCTCCTGAGATGCTAGCATCTCTCCGTCTGTTTCTTGCGTCTTAGTTTGTAACCCTCGTAAAATGCGTCTTCCTGTGAGGCCCCTATGCCTTTCTCGATTCGCCCCTACCGTCGCTTTCCTGTGCAATGCTCCGTCACATACAACACAAGTCTGTTCCTCAAGCAGGCGCTGCCCTATGGTTCAAGTAATGGTTCGTGACACCTATTGAAGTGGGTCTTATCCTGCATCGCAGGCAAGTGGCATGTTACGCGGAACCTCGTAATACTTAATTAGGCATCATCACATGCACACCCTCCAATCCATACGTCCTGTTGCCCAGATCTTTCGTGGTCGCGCGATTGATCTTCCCGAAGCCCCAGGTGTCTATGCATTCTGGTGGATAGGGAAGAAGGCTGAACTCATGTCTGCGAACCGACACATCGTCCTTAAAGGACCAGGCGAAAAACCAGTAGATGTTGAGTACAGAGACTGGTGGCCACCTGAGCTTGCTTACCCATGCCTCTACGTTGGGAAATCGACGAACATCAAGAAGCGGTTCTCGCTTCACATTAAGCGTGACTGCCCAGGGCAACTACATCTCGTGCTGACAGATCACAAGAAGTTGAAGCCTTGCACAACATCTTGCCAGTTACGCTACGGTATTGAACATGTCTTCCGGGACAGAGCCCACCCCCTTGAAATAATCTTTCGCGCCGTGGGGTTCTCCTACTCGACCGATTTCCATGACAACGCAATTGCTGAACGCTTTTATACAGAAGACCGATTGGTCGGCACATGGCGTCCTTGGTTCAACATAGATTCGGAGCGCTGAAAAGCATAACTTTTCGCGCAAGCGGACCGAACAAATGGTTGGCGCGGGGAATGGGCACCCAAAGTCAAATGAGCACCGACCGTCTCAAACGCGACAGCATGTCTCTCGAAGAAGCCACTATCTCCAACATGTGGGAGATTGCCGTGACTGTGGAAGTGTTGTGATGCCGCACCTCACCGGAAGGGAAGAATGAACATGGCGACAAAGTGTAGATTCTGTGGCTCTCCTTCATTCGGACCGGGTTGCTTTAGCAGTCCGCATAAGCATCACGAGCACCAAGGAGTCGATGAAACACATTGCATGTTCTGTTATTCGACGAACTACGGACCTGGATGCTTCTATTCGCCTTCCAAGGCTCATAAGCACGGGAGTGGAGGCAATAAATGCGTTTACTGCGGTTCCTTCTCAAAAGGTCCTGGATGTTTTAACAGCCCGCATAAGAATCACGAGGCCTAAATAGAAGGGGCATGAACAATAGGAACAACTGGTCATGTCTCAAAACCGGTCTTTGTTTTCTGCTAGCGTCTGGGGATAACATCCCAGTTAGGGTGTAACCGAGCTAATTTCCTCCGTCCGAAACCAAGTTCAGTTAATCGGATAGTGAACAAATAAGGGGCCACTTTTCAAATCGGCATTGACGAGGTGCTGACGGACATGGACGCGGAGCTGGCGGCGTTTGAACAGCGGCGGGAGGAGACCCGTGCCCTCAAGTAGGCGATGATGCAGGAACTGCTCACCGGCAAAACTCGGTTGGCTAGCTCTCAAAAGGCAACCGCATGAGCGGCACCGTCAAAAAACATGATGCAGGAGGCAAGGTTCGCCCCGCTTGGCCAGCGGATTCTACCGTCAAAGCCGTGTTTTCGGAGTGCCAGCAATACCGCTATCAACTTCGGGAGATTTGGGATGCGTCCAAGCCTCTGATCCTCTGGTTGCTGATGAACCCCAGTGTCGCCTGCACAGATTACAGTGATCCCACCTTGCGCAAGACTGGGCAATTTGCCCGCGCTTGGGGCTACGGCGGACAACTGGTCGGCAATGTCCACGCCTACCGCGCCACTGACAAAGCTCGGTTGCTAGAAGTGGCCGATCCAGTTGGCCCGAAAAATGACCAGATGATTCTGGAGCTGGCGTCGGAAGCGAAAACGGTCGTGCTGGCCTACGGACAACCGCCGAAGGCCCTCCGCGCACGCGGTGCGGAAGTGGTAACTCTGCTGCGCCATCACCCCGGGCTCTGTCATCTTCGGCTGGCTCATGATGGCACTCCGGTCCACCCGCTCTACCTGCCATCCACGCTCCGGCCAATACCGCACACTGTAAAACCATGATGCAGAAACTCCTAAACGACAAGACGTGGCTCATTTCACCCATGGAAGCTTATGCCTGAACAACCCCGCTCCGAACGCAAGACGCAGCGCTAAGTAATCGCCCATCTCTTGAAGAGTTGATCTTCTACCATGGGAATCCTCCGGCCTTCCTTGGGCGTCCCTTCCTACCATCTACACTTCTACCTCTTAGCAAAGTGACAAAATTCCAGCACTGCACGGTCTAGTTTTTCGGTGGAGGTTCCCTTCACAACAAGGACTGATTTGGTCATAGTTTCATGCTACTGTTTGTTTGATTAGGCCACTTTCAGGAAAGGATGACTTGTTTGGCAGCTCGACAACATCGAGAACGTAAAGACCCCAGTCCAGCCGCACGAATGGTGCGAATGATCCGCACGCTCTGCGCGCGCGGGATGACTCGAGCGGATTTGGAAGAAGAATTCCAGATCGCCCGGCGGCACATCTATGATTACCTCCAAGAAATCGAACAGCTGGGCTATGTGTTTGTTGAGCACGAAGGCGGGGGAGAGCGCGTCTGGCGAATCGAAGGGGGTTACCAGGGTATTAAACCGGAACCTGCCACGGCCTCCGAACTCATGGCGCTATACCTGGCGAAGTCCCATCTCGCCTATCTGGCCGGCACCCCCTTCATGGATGACCTGGATAGCCTGAGCCGGAAGATTGAAGCAGGTTTGCCGGCGAAGACTGCCAACAAGATCGAACAGATGGTGCAGGTGTTTCTGCCGGTCCAGCGTCCTCAACGGTCGTATGCGAAACAACGAAAAGTTCTGGCGGAGTTACAGAAGGCGCTGTTGTTTCAACGGATGGTGAAGATCACCCATCGCACACTTGGGTACCCCAAGCCGGTTATTCATGAAGTTGAGCCGTATGGCCTGCAGCTCTTTGACTATGGCTTGTACCTAGTCGGGTATTCGAACCGGGCAAAGGATTTTCGCCGGTTTGCCGTCGAACGGATTCAGTCTACTACGGTAGACATGTCCATTGAACCGTTTCCCCTGAGACCCGAGTACGCCGCCAGAGCAAAATCTCGAAAAGGGTTCGGGTTGATCGAGGACGAGGTGATGGATGTCCGCGTCCAATTCTCCCGGGATGTCGCCGATTACTTTAAAGAGAGACAATGGCATCCGACCCAGCAGGTCAAGACACTCAAGAGTGGCGATGTTATCGTTTCATTTCAGGCCGGAGGAATAGATGAGATTGTGTCATGGATGCTGTCATGGGGGGCATATGCCCAAGTACTGGGTCCGCCAGAGTTAATCAACGCAGTGAGAACGCAGCTTGTTTCGGCGCAGAAACTGTATGCGGTTTCACCGGGCAAAAATCGAAATGCGTAGCGAGAGGGTTCAGAGAGCAACGTATCGAGTCCATCCGCAGCTAATGTAGTCCCGCACCGCAAGAGCAGGTGCCGTTATTACCGGAGTTGAAGGTGTGTTTTGCATGAAGCCCACTTGTCATGCATTCCGCGCAGCACGTTGGTCTCAAAGCTTCAAGGAGAACCCGAATGGGGACGAATAATGAACGATTGAAGCCACTGTCTCTCAAAGAAATTGCCGCATGGCAGGTGCTAGTCGCGGGTCACGAAAATGAACTGTGTGATGTACTGCTACCCGCGTTGCAGCGTGGTGCAGTGTGGAAGCCATATCAGGTGGAACAACTATGGGACTCGCTTCTGCGCGAGTTTCCCATTGGTTCGTTTTTGCTGGCTCGATTCGATCCAAACAGGGGAGCAGTTAAACTGCGCTATTCACAGTGTCCGGAAGGCAAGGTGCCGCAGTTCCATCTTTTGGATGGCCAACAAAGGGCGAACGCCATCGCGCTCGCGTTTCTCGATCCGTGGAAAGACGGAGAGGTAATTGGATTCGAGGCCCAGAAGTGGCCTCCAGCTGCACTATGGATCGATTTACACCAGCCAGACGACCAGCATGAATTTGGTCGGCAGTTTATTTTTCGCGTGGTGACTCGGTCTCATCCATGGGGTTACAAACGCGACAAGCCAAGGGAGCGGCTGAGTGCCTCAGACTGCCGCGAAGCAATTAAGGCATTCAAAGAATCATTTAAAGCGTTCGAAGAGCTTGAGCGTAAGTTCCCCAATGTAGATTGGAAACCTGGAGCAATCCCACTTCCAGTCGCATGGCCATGGGATGCCAAGGCACCAGTGCCGGTAAACCTGTTAATCGAAGCAGTTGTGAGGCACGAAAGTGAACCCGACGTCTGGAGCACACTAAAGGAGTTGCTTGCAAACAAGTTGCCGTATTGGAAGTCCGATTGCCTCCCTTGGATGAAGGTAAAGGACGAGGTGACAAGGAGTCTCGAAGAGCCCACCATACATATGAGCAAGATCATGGAATCAATTCGCCTGCTGCTCAAACCACCTAGCAGGCCTGAGGAAGCACAATACGTTGCGCTGATCGTGCCGGATAGGATCGTTCGCGGTACTTCACGGGTGGGGAAAGACGCCAAACAAAGCGATCCCATCGAGACACTCTTCGAACGGGTCAATGCAGGGGGGACGCGCTTAGAGGGCGAAGAACTTATCTTTTCAATCTTCAAGTCGACTTGGACTGATGCGCAGGAATTTGTTCAGCGTCTTAGCAACCGCGTCATGCAACCGTCACGGCTTGTGGTACTCACCGCACGCGTGGTGTTCGCTCACCTTTATCGTGAAAATAAGGCCCTTCCAGGAACCCCGGGTGTCGGCGAATTTCGCCAGTGGATGCTCAAAGAAAAGTTTTTCCCAACACTCAAAGAGACCTATTTCCTGGAAGGTCGAATGGAGAAACTT
Organism: Nitrospira sp.; assembly: GCA_040081095.1. Taxonomy (GTDB): domain Bacteria; phylum Nitrospirota; class Nitrospiria; order Nitrospirales; family Nitrospiraceae; genus Nitrospira_D. The sequence goes on along the minus strand of JBEBHO010000037.1, from coordinate 32,463 downwards.
CTTAAAAGAGCCGTGGAGTGGCTTGCCCTACAACAAGGTAAGTCTGATTTCGGCCTTCCGCCCACCCTAGTAACAACCTTAGCTCGATCCTCACCCGATCTGTTGTTGCTCCTTCTCATATGGATTGATCGCCACATGGACAGAGAAGGAATGCTCGAAATAAGTGCAGAGGAACGCAAGACTCTTCTAGCTGCCCTAACCACGCTCCACTGGTTCGCAATCGACCTAAATAAATGCATAAAAGTCCTCTGGCAGAATGTGGATGACAGGCAATACTGGCGGCAGGAAATGCTGAAACAAATTGTAGTTCTAGAGAGTAGCCTGCTCATTGCCCGTCCGCTTCCTCCCGATATTTTGGCTGGCTCAATTCAGGCTATATTATTTCCCGGAGGCAGGGGGTGGGCCGAGTGGCTTACGGAAAATTGGAAGGGCAAGATAACTTTTCCGTCCTTCCACGATGTTGCTCCCAATCCCGCAAAGGAATGGTATTTGAACACATGGGAGAGTTCTCAAGATGAAACTAACCACGATGCAAGAATAAACGATGCCTGGCGTTGGCTCGTGAAGGTCGTTTTTGAAAAGCGAGAATTCCTGCTCTATGCACAGCGCCACAGTCTCGGAACATGGTTCCCATGGTATGATCCAGCACTCCCAGACCAATTAGAGGATTTCAATCGGCCGTGGGATTACGACCATATCCTACCTTCCTATTACATTGCCGGAAGACACAATATCCCTCCGATCATTAGAGATTTGGCTGGCAAGATTGGTAACCTGCGTGCTTGGCCGATGGAGCTGAACCGGAAAGACCAGGCGTTGCCGCCATACAAGAAGCTGAAAGAGCCGAACGATGAGAAGAATTATAAAATGGTAGATGGAAACGCACTGAGGCGGGACAGTTTCATTATTGATGAGGAGAATTGGTTAGAGTGGAAAGCGGTGTGGCCAAGCGAAGATCAACAACCTCCACCTCGATTTCTTTCTTTGGAAGATGAGGAACACAAGGGGTGCCGCGAAGCTCTAGTGGATGCAATCATGACACGAACCGTATCAATCTATCGTCATTGGTTTGAATCACTCGAAGTAGGAACCTTGTTCCGTAGCGTAGATGTCAGGCAGCAGCAAAGGAGTTAAGGAACAATTTTATCCGACCTTCCCCAGGAAACGGAGAGGGTCACCTGTCGGGTGCTCCTCAGATACCATTATGGTGGCCTATCCAGGTGTATCCCTCCAGGCAATGTCGAAACATCCCTGGGTGCTTTTGGTACAGGTGAATGGTTTGTAGCAGAAACCGTTTCATCTTTCTCGAATCTTTGATCTTCTCTTGCCCGTCTCTCGCGCCATCTCCAACTCAACGGACCTATTCCGTCACACCTTCATGCTAGGCTTTCTTCCATAAAGGGAGAGAGCCACATGCCCGCACGAAACACATTCAATAACCAGCTCGCAGCAACCACTCTTGCTGTCGTCATCGCGGCGGAGATGCTGTGGGGATGCGCCTCGACCAGCCCATTTCCCGGCCAAAGCCGATACCCACGTCCGCTTGACGCGATTTCAGTGGTGCAGCATGGGCTGAGTCTTGCTGTCTGGCTTGAAGATCAGTGTGAGCGTCGAGAAGCAGATGAACGGAACCTGACGCTTCTGGAAGCGCTGCATGATGGACTCATCGTTCCAACTGACATGTTGTTCGTCATTCCAGCCGTAACAGTGGTGAGCACCGTCTGGAGTCTGTACGACCGGTTTACGCTTCCCACTGGTGAACCGTTGCCGAATCGACCGCAGTTAGTGATGGACTATGTTACGCCGCACCGGGCTGGTCCACAGACTGAAAGTACGAAGTCCCATGGAACGCATCTTCTGATCGCATGGTCGGATTGCTTGTCGGCCTCCAGAGATGACTGAGGCATCTTACGACCCCTCTTTTTCTGGAATGTGCGATTGCAGTGTGTGCGTGGCGCAGAAACAATCGAGACCTACTGAAGGAGCCCACATGAGTGAATCACGGTTCTTGAATCAACACATCCAATCGTTTGCCTCCTCCCATCCGGCTGAGGCAGGGTGGAAAGTCTATGAATATCCAGGAAACACGGCTCACAGGATCTCCCTCTCGTCTCTGTTGGATTTCCTGCAAGACCGCCACCCTGAAGCCGTGACACGCCGAACGACTCTCAGAGAGATTGTCGAGGCAGACCTCATCGGGAGTGCCGGCGCTGCACCTTCTGCAGAATCGGACACAGAGTGGGACCTCTTGCGAGAACTCGAATCGGTAGGGTGGTATGGCGTGATCGAAATAGAGTGGGCGGGGCATCCGATACATTTTGTGAGTTTTCTCATCAAAACGGGAGATGGATACACCACGGTGTATCATGTGGCCACGAAATCGAATCTCGCTCTGCGCACATTTACGCACGCATTGGATGCCTACGGCCAATCCAAGCAGAAGGAAGATGCGCGTCACATTCTGGTGGTCAATGGAGACAACATCCCTCTGACCCCAGTCTCTTGGGATGATATTTTCCTCCCTTCGGGATTTATCGAAGCCATTCGCGGCAATGTCACGATGTTTTTCGAAAGCGGAAAACGCTATCGCGAGCTTGGCATCCCGTATCGACGGGGTTTACTGTTCACAGGACCTCCAGGTTGCGGCAAGACACTCACGCTCAAGGCGTTGGCCTACCATACCCCTGCTAAATTCATCACCGTGCTTGGCAAATCCGGGGTAGATGACTCCGATATCCACCGTGCATTGGATGCCGCGGGAAAGTGCTCCCCGGCCGTAGTCTTATTCGAGGACCTGGACAAGCTTATCGAGGCCAGAGACGTTTCGTTGTCTCATTTCCTGAACCTGCTGGATGGACTCAGGGTGCTGAGCGGTATACTCGTGATCGCGACGTGTAATGAGCCCGAGAAGTTGGATCCTGCGTTGCTGCACAGGCCGAGCCGGTTCGATCGAATCTGGAACTTTCCTCTTCCCGCAGTCGAGCAGCGTCTGGCGTTGCTCCGCAAGCATGGCGGCACGTACTTCTCTGAATCGATTTTGCGCGAGGTGGCGCAACGATCACACGGGTTCTCGATGACGTATGTCCAAGAGATCGTCGTCAATGCGCTCCTCGAATCCGCGCACAATGGAACCAGGCCGAACGATCCGGATCTCCTTCGGAGCCTCGACACCATTCGGCTGCAACGGAGGTGCGCATCGAAGGGAGTGGAGTCGCTTGAGGCGCAGGAAAATGTGGGATTTGCTCTACCCAATCATGCCGGATTCTCTTCAGGTGGGAAGGAGGTCTGAGTATGTATCGGCAAGGTGATCTTATGCTCGTCAAGACTTCAGCTGCTTCGGTAGTGGGTCAGTTTGCTGACCTTCGAAGAGTGACAGTCTCGCCGAGGGATGTACAGCGCCGTTGTCTCATATATCACCGACATCGCTTGGCGTGGCGCTAATTATGTCGGCGTAACCATTAACTATAAGGAGGCGGACATGCCGGTTACTCCATATTCAATCCCTATGGGCTTCGATCAAAGCTGGTTTGATACCTTGAGGACGATCTCGGATTCCAAGATCGGCGTTACCCGCCACTTAGGTATCGAGCGGCGTTTTCCGGACCTCTTTGAACTCGCAGATATGGGATTTGTTCCTCCAGACTTCGTTACGCCTGCCAAGGAGCTGATCCGAGAACTGAATGGTTCTCCATATCCATTTGGCATGACGGTTTTTCGTGCAGCAACCGGTCATATCTTCACATTTCCCAGGAACCAAGCGTATCACTGGCAATGGAATATCGCGTTCGGCGCCAACCGAGATCCTCATCACGATCATTCTAGGGTTGGGATAGGTTTGTATGGACCAAAGGGGGAAGAAGGGTCCCCAGCCTGGATGAATTACAATGCCTTTCAAGAAGAGGTTCGTGCGCGACGTTCAGCGTTCACCACCCTGATGCAGCAGATTGGAGATTATCGTGAGCCCGAAGATTTCGCACCCCATCAGGGTCATGCAGATGCAGTCGTCAATGACAGCCCGGAGATGCCATTTTGGCGGTTTTTTGGCGCCTGTCTTCGCATGAACAGCGCGCACGACCGCGCTCTATTGTCATCTATTCCCGACCTGGTTTCTTATGCGGTTGGCATTTTTAAGCAGATCGACGAGGCTGGGTTCTACGTCGATTCAAACTGACCCACTACCGGATTTGCTGCTCGTTCGCACGCTCCGGCCCTGGTATGGCAATATAGGTAAACGGCTCGTCAAAGCGCCAAAGATTTATATTCGTGACACTGGCCTGTTGAATACGTTGCTGGGACTGTCAACGCTGGAAGATATTCTCGGTCATTCCATCGCGGGAGCAAGCTGGGAAGGCTTTGCGCTTGAGAATCTTCTGAGCGTTCTGCCTGATGATGCGCTTCCGTGGTTTTACCGCACAGCGGCGGGCGCTGAAATTGATCTGGTTATTGAGCAGGGCACACGCCGCCGTATCGCCATCGAAATCAAACGCTCACTTGTGCCCAAACCCGCCAAGGGATTTTATATGGGATGTGAGGATATAAAAGCCACGCACCGATTCGTCGTTTATCCCGGCAAGGAAAAGTATTCTCTTTCTGAGAATCTGACTGCTGCTCCGTTGGTCGATGTAATGGAAACATTGCAAGAACTGATGACTACCAAATAGGGCAGGGGACTGTGATGGGCAAGCAGCTTTATTCGATGCTTTCATATCGCTTGATATATGCCGCAAGCGCCCGCCGTGGCAATCGAACTGTCGGATCATCGACAAACAGCCGTAACACCGTTAAAATATTTTCTATACCAACCAATCCATTACGGTAAATTTCATCCATCACCCACAGTACGCCACGAACCTCGATGTCATGCTCCTCTGCTAGAGTTCTCAATCCACCGTCGCCAGATAAAAGAATACAGCCAGGACACATCTCAGCAAGCGCGAACGCGAAACCATCGTGAATTGAAAGCTGAGGCATATTGCTCACAACATGCTGTGCCCGAAGGACGTTCTCTCCAGGTAGATCCATGACTTTCAACCCACCGCTCAGTAGCGCCTTTTCCTCAATGGTGAATTTGAGAAGTTCTTCCTCAAAGAGAGTATTCGGAATGAGAATTTCGTATGGCAATCTCAGGAAAGTTTTCAGCAGAGACGCCTTTCTGAGGTCAATCAGACAGCTACTGTCACTAACGATGATCCGCATTCGCGCTCTGTGGCCCTTTCAAGCCTGCCTCGACATCAAACACAGGTAGCCGCAGAAGCTCTGCACCCTTGCTGAGCGATATTAAGCCCTCAGCAAGCGCTCGGTACGAGAGCCGTTCGAACCGGAGGGCGCGTTCCCGCTGCCCCCGCTCTTGCGGTAGTTCAAGTTCGTCCGGTTCCTGCGTACGCCAGCCGCGCGCGATCGTCTGGAACGCATAGATCAAAGTGGAATCGGTAATGACATCGAGTTGACGTAGCCGCATCAGAAGAGCTGCGCCACTGACGCGATAAAGCCGCTTCAAGTCGATAATCTCTTTATAACCTAGAGCGTTTCTGTGCTTCCCTGCTTCACGAAGAAGATGTTCCCGCGGCATAAGAAATGCCCCGGCGAACAGGTTGGCAGCCTTTTCCTCGTCCTTCTCGGAAAGGCTGCCAATATCTATCAATCGATGCGCCAGCTCATGACCAAGAGTCAGCCGTCGACGCTCTAGTGAGAATTTATTATTCACGACAATGACCGGCAGATCCGTCTCGTCAGGACGCTTCACAAGACAGGTCAAACCTGAAACGCGGTCAGGTAGGGATACAGTCAGAACTTTGAGGCCCTTTTCCTCTAGAAGCTCAGTCATATTCGGGATAGGATCGGTTCCGAGATTCCACTCTTTCCGGACATCAGCAGCAAGCTTCTCCGCGTCACCCACTTCCTTCAATTTCCGGGGCCTTGCGATTGGGCATTGCCATTCTGCGCTATCGAGTTCGAGTACCCTCTCAACTTGCAGATATCGCTCGATCCACTCGATTACTTCAGTCTCAACCTGAGCGCGGTTTCGTGCACTAGTATTTGCCTTCGTGCGAAATTCAACCCCGCATAACTCGATTCCCTGAGTGTCGAGCATATAACTCAAAGACACCCCTAGAGCCTTCGATAGGGCGAGCAATACTCCAGAGCTGGGCATACACTCGCCCCGCTCATACTTGCCAATTGCTTGTGCGGTGACCTTCTCCTCCATAGCCGCGGATAGGTCTCGCAGGGAAAACCCGGCTTTTCGTCGGGCTAGTTTCAACCTGTCTGCAATCATTGGTCATTCTCCCCTAAGTTTACAATTGCCATGTTCTAATATTTATTGTAAACTAATACCAAGATTCGGGCAACCTTTTTAGGAGGGCCAAGTGGCTGCTATTTCTTCGCTTCTTTTCCCCGTCTTCCATGGAGGTTTGGTGCCGCAAACACTGCTTGGCGGTGGCCCCAACGGTCTATCCTATGGTAACTCTCCAATGTGGATTGCCGTCTGCCAACGGTTTGATCAGTTTCACCGGAACCTCTTGCTAACTCCGCTCCAGCGTCAGGATGGCATCACGAAGCGCAGCGGCGTGGTGAATTGCCTCAACAGAAATTACTACAACTCGACCTCCGAGACAGACAACAGCTTCTTCATTGGATCGTGGGGCAAGGATACAGCCACCCGACCTCCACGCGACGTTGATGTTTACTTTGTGCTCCCGGTTGAGGTTTACCATCGCTTTCAGCCCTATCTGTGGAACCGCCAATCCGCCCTCCTGCAGGAGGTCAAGGATGCGCTCGCCGACACCTATCCAGATACCGATATGCGCGGTGACGGCCAAGTCATCATCGTTCATTTTGAGAGTTACAACGTAGAAGTGGTCCCCGCATTTCTACTCCAAAACGGGCAATATTGGATTTGTAATACGCACGCCGGGGGCTCTTACAAACTGACAGACCCATGGGCTGAAGTCCGATATATTGAGGCGGTTGATCTTGCCAACAACCGCAACCTGCGGCCTCTGATACGCATGCTCAAGGCCTGGCAATCGAACTGCTCGGTGCAGATCAAGTCCTTCCAGCTTGAGCTCTTGGCCGCTGATTTCCTTGGAAAGTCACCGTGGCGGCTCAACAGCTTTTTCTATTTTGACTGGATCATGCGTGACTTCTTTGCATATCTCTATCATCGAGCCAACTCATACGTCGTGGTGCCGAGCACCTGTGAAACGATCTACTTAAGCAACGAATGGCAGAGCAGGGTGGAAACGGCCTATTACCGTGCTGAAAAGGCATGCCGATATGAAAAGGACAACCTGGTCGAGGCCGCCGGTGAAGAGTGGCAAAAAATCTTCGGACAACAAATCCCACGGACTGTGTAATGGAGGACCTCACCAAGAACCTGATTGATGAATGTAAGCGTCAGGAGGAATCCTGTCTTTATACGTCCACAGCCCTCTTTGAGTGGCTGAAGTTCATACGATGCTGGAAGATCGTGTTTGTTGTTGCTCCGATCATCCTCGGGGCATTGGCAACGTGGCCGCTCCTCAGCCAGACGCCTGGGTTCGAATGGCTCACCGGCGTGTGCGCTTTGCTTGCTGGTGTTATTCCCGCCGTTTACAAGGCCCTGGACTTCGATGTAAGCCTCGACCTCATTACCAAGAACGCGCAACAGTTCAAGATTCTCCAAGATCGCTTTCGGCAAGCGTGGCGCGTAACTGGCTTAGGGACACCCAATGACTTTAAAAAGGAGTTCGATGACCTGATGGCACGTATGGACGCCGCTCGCGCATCGAGTTTTACCGTGCCAGAACGGTTTTTCCAAAAAGCCCAGGCCAAGATTCAGTCTGGTCATTACGACTTCGATGTCGATATGAAGGAAGCACAGCCTGACAGTCGAAATAGAAATAACCCGGGAAACACGCCACTAGAAATCAATCATCAAACTGAAAGGAGAATCTACCATGCGAAAGAATGACCGATATGTCGTCAATCACGATAACGGATGGGCGGTGAAGAAGTCAGGAGCTGAACGATCGAGCAGTCTCCATGATACTCAGAGAGCAGCCGAACGGGCTGCAAAGGAGATCGTCTCGAACCTCGGAGGAGGGGAGGTCAGGATCCAGGGCACGGATGGTAAGTGGCGGGATTCCGACACAGTGGCTCCCGGCAATGACCCATTCCCGCCGCGTGATCGTAAGCACTGAACTCATCAGTGTAGTTTTTCAGTGCTTGGCCAGGAAGGTCGTCTTTAAAGACTTACACCGGCCCATTCCTTCGGGTCGCACAGCTCGCGTATCTGGTAGGGGACCCCGATCCGCTTCGGCGCGCTGGATCTACGGTGCAAGCAATGCCGGATAATAGCGGTAGCAGCCGCATCATCCGGGGCGGAGTAGGTGACCGATCGCCCGCGGCGGCCGATCCGTCCATAAGTCACCTCAAAGTTCCATTGCCCCGAACAAATCCTGGCTAGCATCGATCCTGTAGGCACGCAGGTGGCCTTTTTCAGGGTTGTTCGCCTCAAGCCTGATGTGAAATTCCTCCTTCTTCATGTTTCTCCTTTCAGATTTTAATCCTCTTCGCCAGATCAAGCGCTTTGCGTTGATCGACCCCCAGATAATGTGCGGTCGAACCGATGCTCTTGTGCCCCAGCAGGTGCTGGCAGGCGGCGAGATTTTGCGTCTTGTCGTAGATCGCCGCTGATTTTGTCCGTCGCATGGAGTGCGTGCTGTGCCGCCGGGGATCAATGCGGGCGAGCGACGACCATTTCTTCACAAGGTTTGCATATTGTTCGCGGGTCAGGTGCCGGCCGGTCTTGCGGTTGCCGATGCTGGTCCACAGGAACGCTTCCGGGTCTTTGTTTTTGTCGGAGGCCAGCAGCCAGTCCGCAATCGAATTCCGCGTTTCCGGCGAGAGCGCCACGACATGGCCGACGCCGGTCTTTTTCTGGCGGATCGTGAATTCATGGACGACATCGCCGTTGTGGTCGGTGATGTCGATGACGCGCAAGGGAAGCAGGTCGGAGGCGCGCAGCATGGTATCGATCGCCATATTGAACAGGGCGAGATCCCGGATTTTGCCTTCGGCCGCGAGCAGGGACCGGATAATCGCGCATTGCTCCGGCGTGAACGGAGCCATCTGGCCGACGGCTTTATCCTTATTCCAGGGCTCATTCTCTATTTTGGCTTTCTTCTTACTGCTCATAAAAGCCAAAATAGCATATGTTTAGAATGTTGTAAAGCCTTGTTTTATAATGTTATCCTATTTTGGCTTTTATCAAAAGCAAAAATTGGAAATGCTTGACGAGATCACTTGAGTTCTCATATGTTGAATCCGAAGGAGACAGGAAGCAACGACATGGATATCCCAATTCTTATAGGCATCGCTGTCCTGGCCGCCGCTTTGGGTATTACCCTTGGACGATATGTATGGCCGGCGAGCCGCGGATGCGATCCAGAGCTGTTAACCAAGGCTGAGACAGAAATTGCTCGCCTCACCGAACGTATCGCAGGCCTGACAAGACAGATCGAAGAACAGGCAAAGCAGAACAGCGCACTTGATGCACAACGCGATACGGCCACTAATGAAGCGAAAACGGCCGCAGCCGAACTTGCGCGCCTCAAGGAGCGGGAGAACGCCCTTGAAGAGAAACTCGCAACCCAGGCGATGCAGCTTGCTGAGCTCCAAAAACAATTGACGACGGAATTTGAAAATATTGCCAATCGTATCCTCAAAGCGAATGCCACCGAGCTTTCGGAAAATTCGCAAAAAGCGCTGGCTGCCATCCTCGATCCCCTCCGCGAACGAATCCATGATTTTCAGAAAAAAGTTGAAACCACTTACGAAGCTGAGAGCCGCGAAGTCTTCTCGCTGAAAGAGCAAATCAAACTCATTGTTGAAACGAGCCATGCGATTGGCACCCAGGCGGATGGGCTCGCAAAGGCCTTAAGGGGAGATTCCCAGATTCTTGGTCGATGGGGCGAGCTTGCCTTAGAACGTATTCTCGAAGCAGCTGGTCTCACGGAAGGAAGGGAATACATCAGCCAAGGCCGAGGACTGGGCCTCAAGAGCGAGACAGGAGGCACCCAGAAACCGGACATTGTTGTTATCCTTCCAGAGCAGCGGACCATGATGATCGATTCGAAGACACCTCTCGCATCCTACGAACGTCTCATTGCTGCTCACGACGAAAACGAACGGAAAACCTGCGCTGATCAGTTTGTTCGTGATCTAAAGGGGCATATCGATGACCTCGCCGGAAAACGCTACCAGGATACTGAAAAGCTGGTAGCTCACGACAGTGTCCTCATGTTTGTTCCGATCGAGGGTGCCTTAGCCGCCGCCCTGACCACGGAGCCCGAGCTATTCACTTATGCGTGGGATCGTCGCGTCATTCTGGTTGGTCCCCCAACACTTCTTATGACGATGAGAACGGTTGCCTCAATCTGGCGCTATGAATTACAGGGCCAAAATGCTCAGGAAATTGCCCGCCTCGCCGGCGATTTGTGCGACAAAGTTAGCACCAGCCTTGGGGATTTGAATGCCGTTGCCGAGAAGATCACGGGCGCGCTAACCGCCCATAACGATGCCATGAAACGGTTCTCAACTGGAAAGGGCAATGTTCTTTCCATCGGCGAACGGATTCGCAGCTTGGGTGTCAAAACCAAGAAACCTATGTCCCCCGTTCTCCTTCATGGCTTATCTGTCACGGCGTCTACCGAAGATTCAGAAGAAGATGCCTCCCCCCAGGCTCAGGAGTGATCGCGGCAGATGGCTACCATTGACGACGTAATTAAGTGGGCTAATACCTTGCCTGCCTGGCAGGGTGACGCTGTCCGGCGTCTCCTCGTAGCTGGTGAGCACCCACTTAGCCCTGAGGATTATGCAGAGATATTAGCTCTCGCCAAAGCACACTTGAAGCTCGCGCCAGATCCCGACAAGGTCAAGCCTACGCCTCCCTCTGTGGGCACATTTTCAGGTGTCCCAGGAACCACGGTCGCGATCAAACTGGTCTCAATGGACGATGTCCGCAACGTCAACATCATCAAGCCCGGCCAAACACAACCCTTTGCCGAGACCGGGGTCACTGTCGTGTACGGTGGTAATGGCACCGGCAAGTCCGGTTACGCCCGCATTCTTAAGTTGGCCTGCCAAGCTCGCGACAAAGAAGACCATATTCTTCCGAATGTGTTCGCTGCAGCCCCGAGTGGTTCACCAACCGCTACCCTCAAGATCAAACAGAACGGCGCTTCGAAGGATATACCCTGGATCCAGGGTGCTGCACCTGATCCGCTCCTGACCAATATCAGTGTGTTCGACGGTCGCTGCGCCCGGGTGATTACGGATGCTCGCAACGAGATTTCTTATCTTCCTTATGGAGCAGACGTTTTTCAAAAAATGGCCGATCTCGTACAGAGAATTAAGGATGATCTGGAAGCAGAAATGACGGCACTTGAGCCTGTCCAGGATTCAGCGGTGGCGGAGGGAACTCCATCGGCCCTCTTCCTCGCATCGCTTTCAGAGACTACCAAAGACGACGACATCAACTCGGCGACGATCTGGACTCCTCAGGATCATGAGGAACTGACTGCCAAAGAAGAGCTGGCTCGTTCCTCAGACCCCACAAAATCAACCCAAGAAATAGCCCGCCTCGATAAAATAAAGGGACACGTTAACGCCGCAGCCACCACGGCCGCAGCACTTCTCTCCGATTCTGCGGCCATCACGAATGAAGCGATCCGGAACGTTTTGGCTGAGTTAGCCGCTGCTCAACTTGCATATGCGACTGCCGTAGCAGCCCGGCAAACGCCTGAACCACTCCCGGGGATTGCATCTACAGATCAATGGGAAATTCTGTATAAAGCGGCGAAACAGTATTCTGAGGAACTTGCTTATCCTGGCGAACCATTCCCCAAGACAACCGACGCGGTCTGCGTGCTCTGCCAGCAACCGCTTAGCGCAGAGGCCGTGGCACGTTTTACACGCTTCAAGAACTTCATGGAGGATGCCACCAGCACGGTCCTCACGGCCAAACGCAGCGCGCTCAGTTTACTCCGCGAAAAGTTAGAAGGTTTGGCGCCGCTATCTGAGACGGCCCTCGAATCAGTCTGCGACGAGATAACTACTTTGGACGTAGAGGCAGGAGAGGCTCTCCGATTGTGCCACACAGGAATTGCCGCCCGCAAAGCAGCCGGGCTTACATTGCTCAAGGAAGGTGAATCTTCGGATAAAGCAATGCTGTTGCCACCTTGGCCTGCTTCGCCTCAGACCCTCCTCCAAGCTCTAGCCCAGGTACTCACTCAAAGGACAGCTGACATTACGAACGCAGCGAAACCTGATGAGTACAAAAAGCTCATACTGAAGGTCGCTGAATTCAAATCCCGTAGGGCGCTCAGTCTGCGGAAACCAGACATAACCAAATTCGTCATCAACGCCAGACGCAACGGTGACCTCAGTCGGGCCGCGGCCACTCTTCGTACCCAAGAGATTACAAGATACGGTACGGCGCTGATTCGTAAGAACCTGACCCCGGACCTTCTAAACGCCTTCCGAGATGAATTAAGCGCGCTTGGCTCGACGCGCGTGTCCATTTCCGTGAAGCCAACAGGAGCAGGCGGAGAAACAGCCCACGAGATGTTGCTCGACGGTGTCACATCCCTCGGCAAAACCCGCCTGTCTCAAGTCCTCAGCGAAGGCGAAGCGCGTGTTATTGCCATCGCTGGGTTTCTTGCGGAACTTCAACTAGCAAAGCATGCCAATGCGATTGTGTTCGACGATCCGGTCTCCTCACTGGATCATGAGTTTACGTCGAAGATCGCCGCGCGTCTTGCACGCGAAGGGTTGACACGTCAGGTTATAGTATTCACCCACAATATTGCCTTCCTCATGGAACTTCAGGATGCTTCAGAGGTTCTGGCCAAGGCCGGTACTCCCGTTGCTCTCACCGTTCACACACTCCGTCGTGATGCTAAAACGGCTGGTATCACCACGGATGGGGCGCCTTGGTATGCCTTAAAAGTCAACCAACGAGCCCATCACCTCGATCAACTGGTGCACAAGATAAAATCTCTGTATGACGACAATAAGCCTGACTACAATAAAGAGGCAGCCTACATATACGGGTTGTTGCGCGAAGCCTGGGAATCTTGCGTTGAGGACGACCTGTTCTACAGCGTCGTGTGCCGATATCGCAACAGCGTGCAGACACTTAAACTAATAGAAGTGGAGATAGAAGATACCGACGTCCATGACGTCGATCTCCACATGTCAAAAGCCAGTAATTGGATGACAGGTCACGACAAATCCAAGGCCTTGAGTCACGATCGACCTGCCCCTGATGAGTTGCTCGCCGACATTGAGGCGCTACGAGCGTTTTCCAAAAAACTTATCCATCGCCGTGACCAAACGCAGAAACGTCGTAAGGCTCTCCTAAAGCCATGACCATGCTTCCTTACCACCGCCCCCTAAACCAGCTTCTTGTTCTGCATGATAAACGGAGTTATCATACAAAAATTACTTCATTGAGAAGTCGCTAACCTAGGAGGATCGACACATGGCCAAGGAACCAAAAAATCATGGCAAGAGCTGGACCCCTGGCGACGTTAAACAACTTAAACAGCTCGCGAAGGAAAACACCCCGACGCGGGTAATGGGTTTGAAGCTCGGACGCACACCTGATGCTGTCCAGCAGAAAGCTAGCCAGGAAGATATTTCCTTGAAGCCGACCAACCAGTCGCCCTATAACCGGCAGAAGAAATAACTGCCCACTGTCCTCGAGCCGCGAAAGCTCCTATCGCTAACACTTGGCCATTAAGTCATCAACATTTCTGGCCGTAATAAACTCTGCTGGGTTGTCGCCGACGGCCAGTGCCTTGAAGTGCGCCTTACCACAAGCGATCTTCGCGCTTTCCTTGTCCCGTAGGTCGTCGGTAAAGAGACTGCTCTTGGTTTCAACCACGAAATAAAGGCACTCCGCACCGTCCTTCTCAACCAACACGGCCCAGTCTGGGTTATAGGTGCCCAATGGTGTCGGCACTTTGAACCAGCCGGGCAACTTCGCGTAGACCTTCACAGCTTCATTCTTTTCCAGTTCTTCGGCAAAGGTTCGTTCTACGCCGGACGAGTCATACACAATATGCTCGTAAACTGATTTGTTGGCCGCCAACATGTTCTTGAGGTATCCCGTTAACTCCTCCTGCTCAAAGAGTTCTTGGGCGTAATAGTATTCGTCCCCTATGCGCTGATACTTGATCCCATCGACCAAAGCTAGGCGTTTCGTCCGGTTGATGGATTCGGCCGTCAGCTCAATAAACTGTTGCGGGTTCCGTTTGAAGTCATCGAGCCGCCCACTGTCGATCAAAATGCGCACAAGGCTGCGCCGCGTGAGCTGTGTTTTGTCCTGAAGATCGGTCAGCAGGTCGGGTAGTTCAATATCTGTTTCCTCGATTGTGATGGGTGCAGCGGCGGCAGTTTCTTCAGAAGAGACGCCACCTCGACCGATGGCAAGGTCAGCCTTACGGATTTGAACGCGGGTCTTGGTAATAGGCGGACAGTCCCCGATTGCCTTTGCACACTCGCTTTTCAGCTTCTCGTTATCAAATTGCACCCGGTATGTGGTCTTGTGTTTAATACGATTCCAGAGCGCCTGAAACTCCTCGCTGTGCAACACTGCCTGCCGGGTCTTGATTGGTTTCCGATCATCGGCGTTCTTGATATCCAGCCTCCCGGCGAGTTTCCGGAGAACATCCTTCACCTGCTGAAGTTGTGCTTTGAAGGCATCTGGAAGCTCCAGCGTGCCCTCCTTCAGGGCTTTCTTTAAATGATCCTGCACTTTGCCCTTCGCATCTACGTAACCCGCTTCCTTGAGGTGATTCCAGATCGCTTCCGATTGTGTCACGCCCAGCGACGTGGTTCTCCCGGCTCCGTCCGTCACCCGGATGGCGGCAAATTGATGTTTCTCGACGATGCCAAACCGGATACCGGTGTCGGCCTCGATTTCTTTCTGTAGATTTTCGGCGAACTGTTCATAGCTCTCGGTGGCGATAACCGTTAATGTATTCACGTCGAAGCCGCGAACTCGTTCACCTGTAGACGAGTTGACACATATCCGCAAACCACGACCAATCGTCTGCCGACGCTCGCGCTCAGTTCCAATCTCACGAATGGCACAGATCTGAAAGACGTTCGGGTTATCCCATCCCTCGCGCAGCGCGGAATGGGAGAAAATAAACTTCAGTTTCGTCTCAAAGCTCAGGAGCTTCTCTTTGTCCTTCATAATGAGGTTATAGGCACGCTCGGCATTGTCTCGATTGCCTTGATTATTCTCAGCCGTGTCCGTCCATGCTCCCTTCTTATCTATTGAGAAATAGCCGTCATGGACTTCGGCAGCGTCGGACTCTAGATCTACTTCATTGAAGAGCGTCCGATACTTTGGCTTGGCCGCTGCCTTCCGGTATTCATCTTCGAACATAAGCGCATATTTGCCCTTCACTGGTGCACCGTCAGCCGTATAACTGCGGTAATGCTCAACCGAATCAATGAAGAACAGGCTCAATACCTTGATGCCCTGTGGCCGCAAGCGCAGTTCCTTGTCCAGATGTTCTTCGATGGTGCGGCGGATCATAAGCCGCTTAAGGGCATCACCATCTACATCACCAATGGCCTCACCGAGATGCAATGGCTTTTCCTGGTTGCTCAGTTCCAGATACTCGCCGCCAGCTTTGCAGCCGATGTTTTGCACTAGGTAGTCGGCATACACGGCTCGGTTTGTAATCTGTTGCAAATCATCGCCGGGTTTCACCGTGACCGTCTCCCGGCTCACGTTGGTACCTCGCTGCACGTCCACTTCGACCTTGGCGCTGAACGTACCCTTCTTGTTACTCGTCGAAATCAGCTTCACATAGCCCTTGTTATGGCCGCCCTCCACTTCAAGGGAGGCCACCTCAATCTGTTTGACTAGCTTGCGTTCATAGGCGTCCACAGCATCGAGGCGATAGACCATGTGGTGCTTGTCTGCATGGGTGGCGGAGTACCGAAGAGTGCAGAGCGGATTCATAGCACTAAGCGCCTCTTTGCCTCGCCCTTCGAGGCCGCCGTCGACGCTCTGGGGCTCATCCACGATCAGGATAGGCTGCGTGGATTTGATAAGATCGATGGGCTTTTCTCCGCCCGTCTTCTCACTGTCCTTGTAGAGATTGTTTACGTCCTTTTTATTGATAGCACCGACCGTCACCACCATGATCTGGATGTGCGGGCTTGTGGCGAAGTTGCGCACCTGCCCAAGCTTGCTGGAGTCGTAGATGAAGAAATCGAAAGGCGTATTGGCGTAGAGAGCGCGAAAGTGCTCTTCGGTCATCTGAAGAGTCTTGTACACACCTTCCTTTATCGCCACGGACGGAACCACGATGACGAACTTCGTGAAGCCGTACCGTCTGTTGAGCTCAAAAATGGTACGCAAATAGACATAGGTTTTCCCTGTACCCGTCTCCATCTCCACGGTGAAATCGCCTGATGCCAGCGAAGATGATGGTTTCAAACCGTTGCGGATCTGAATGTCGCAGAGGTTTCCCAGGATCTCATCGTCCAACAGATGCAACCGGTTCCCGATCCCAAGGTCATTTTGGGCAAATGCCATGGCCTGTTGCGTTGAGAGTGCATCACGCGTAACCGTAAACTCGGTCCGGCAAATCTCCTGCCCACGGAAGAGGTCGCACACCGACTCGATGGCGGTGTGCTGATAGTCCAGATTCGGTTCAAAGTGAAGCTTCATTCTTTTTCCACTTACAGGCTGCGCACATTCTCCAGCCCATGTTGCTGGAGAATGGCGGTGAGATTAGTCTTCGCAACATCGTCGGTAAATGCGCTGTCGCGGAACACGATGCTTGTCTCACCCGCTGGAGCCAGTTCTTTATGCCAGGCCATGATTCCAAGGGCGAGCGGCTCAACTTCGTTGTTGCTGATCTTGTCAGACAGGCAGACCATGAGCGTGCCCGCGCCAATGCTCTGGACAGCCTTCCCTGCGATTTTCTTATCTTCAATCGGCACCGTCAGATCAAGGCCAAGCTTGAGCAGCAGTTCAAACAGAATATCGGTCTCGCTACGCCCGGTCTTCAGATGTTCGGCGGAGTCTTCCAATGTTTTGGGCAGGTCGTCGCGGTTCGGTTCCCACGCTCGGATGTTGCTGGAATCCAGCTTGAACACGCGGAAGCCGAGGTCGCCCGCAAACATCGGGTTTTCAGCCTTGATTTTTTGTGCGGCGCGTCGCAGGCGCTCTTTGGTCAGCTCAGCGATGGTACGAGGCTTACCCAATTTGTCGCAGAAGTCGGCAGCGGTTTTTTGATCCTTGTTTTCCGGGTCAAGTGGTTCGGGAAGCTGCACAAGAATGTAACGGCGGTTGCCGCCATCGGCTGCGTTTTGAGCCATCACGGCATGGCCGGTGGTGCCGGAACCCGCAAAGAAATCCATAACAATATCGCCATCATAGGCACCTTGCTCCACGAGGCTAGAAATAAGCCGTACTGGCTTCGGGAAGCTAAAAATCCTAGCATCGAATAGGCCGTCAACATCCGCTGTTCCGTCCTTCGTAAACACACCCTCCCCCACGATCGTAGAGAAACCTGTGAAGTCGGATTCGAACTCGCTTAAGAAAGCTTTTCGACGTGGTCGACCATCAGGACTAGACGGCCAAAGAATGCGCTGCTCAGTAATTAGCCGTCCCATGGTGCTACGGTCATATCTCCAGCCCATATCAGGGCAGCCATAATTTAGATCAGTTTCAGGATTGATAAGGTCGTAGTGGAGGTTTGGCCGTCGGTCGGCGGTAGCGATTCCGACCATGTTAGCACTAGCCCAATCGCCACGCGGGTCACCATCTGGATTGGAATACTGACTTACATCACGACCAGCACCTCGGATTGAATTGCCGTAACACACTATATATTCGTGATCGACAGATGCTCCAGTGACAGTGCGATTATCCTTATTCTGACGGCTTTTCCAGACGAAACAGGCAAGAAAATTCTCCTCACCAAACACATCATTCGCGACCAGCCGTAATCCGGGCAACTCCCCGTCGTCGATGCTGATGAAAATAACCCCGTCTTCTTGCAGTAAATTACGGGCCAACTTGAGCCTTGGATACATCATGTTGAGCCACTCGGTGTGGAACCGTCCGCTCGTCTCGGTGTTGCTGCTGATCTTCTTTCCCCCCTCAATCTGCCCGGTCAGTTCCAGATAGTTTTTGATGTTGTCCTGGAAATTATCGGGATAGACGAAGTCTTTGCCGGTGTTGTAGGGCGGGTCAATGTAGATGAGCTTCACCTTCCCGCTGTAGCTTTTCTGAAGGAGCTTGAGGACCTCAAGGTTGTCGCCCTCGATCATAAGGTTTTGCGTCGTATCCCAGTCGGCGCTGTCCTCTGGACATGGCCGCAGCGTGCCGGTGGAGGGCGTCAGGGCGATCTGTCGGGCGCGGCGCTTGCCGTGCCAGTTCAGGCCGTATTTTTCCTCCCGCTCGTCAATAGCACCACCCAGGAGCTGCTTGAGCACCTCAAACTCGATCTTTCCCTCGGTGAAGGCTTCAGGGAACATGGTTTTCAGATGCTCGATATTGCCCGCGACGATGTCCGGGGATTTCGTTTCCATATCTTCGGCGGTGAGCTTCTTCATCTTTTGGTCCCTCAGAGCATTTGTTCTGTTGCGGCTACTTTAGCTTCCAGCCGTTTGATTTCAAGGTTTAGTTGCACCAGTCGATTCATCTGCCTTTCCTTTTTGGCCTGAACACGTAATGTGGCTAGCTCACGTTGTAGACGAGTGCGCTCATCCAGCCCCTCACGCAGCACCAGGGCACGATCATCAGAGTCCGGCTGGGTGAATGTTCCCGTAATTTGAGCCGCTTCCAATGCGGCCACGCGGTCGATCCACCCTTGATAAAGGGCAAATAAGTCGCGGTTTGGCAAGGCTGAAATCGCAAGGCTGGAAATGAAAAGAGCTTTTTCTGCCGCTGGTTTCTTGGGATCAAACGAGGCTGTCCGTCTTAGATCCTCAAGCACCACCGCACCCCCCTCTCCCTGTGACCAACGCTTATGCGCCAGAGAGAGGCTGACGGCGTTCCCCTCTCCGGACAAAAGTACAACCGGATAGGGAATAGCCCGGTGGATTAGTTCGATCAGTCTGGTTGGCTTTGAGCCCGCACGAAAGGTCGCGGTGAGGACGGCAATCTCCAGATACTCCCGCACATCGTCCCGAAAGGCAGGGACGGCAATGTTTGTGGGTTTGAGCGCGGCCACCCACATCAATTCCTCGATACCCTCCAGAATCTGTCGCTTGTCGGCAGCCGTTGGTGCGCCGTGTTCCGTGAGAAGCTTCTTAGGCACCCGCTGATCAACGCGTGCCTCTGCGGGCAAGACCAGAGCATCGATAACTGGGGCAAACCTCATTCGTTTGTTGCCTCCGAGAGCACAACCAGGAACGCCACCACCTCAAAATCGTTGATACCCTGGAATTCACCTTTCATCGCGTGCGTGCCACCCGGCGTAAACAAGCTGGCAATGGCACGCTCCTCTTTTTTCCCGACAACCGAGGCAACAGCGCTGCCAAGCAATTCCTGGGCAGCACTCATGTCCTTGCCGTTCTTGGTCATCTTGTCGAAACGATCACATGCTCCGGCGTCGGGCAGGTCGCACCCAATGCAAAGACGCTTCAGGCGGTCGAGTATTTGCTTAGTCTGGGTAAATGGAAGCAAAACGGCACCGTCGTTGCCCACATGGACGACGTAGTGCGGCGCAAGCGGGTAGCCCGGCTCCATGGCTTTAAGCGCCGCCTCTCCCACTGCCCGAAGGCAGAAAATGATGCCCGGCGGGATCGCGAATTCCCCGCTGTTCTGTGCGGTCGCAACGGCAAATGTGCCATATGGCAGCTTCTCCAGTGTACCTGCATGATCTTTTAGGAAGCCTGCGAGATCAATACGGAAGTCATTCAGCGTAAGGTCGGCGATGGAGACGCCACTGCTCAAGTCTTCAAGGTCGATAACTGCATCCTGGAGCTTCAAGAGCTGCTTGCGGCGATATTCCAGATCATTCATCTGGTCGCCCGATTGATGCTCAATGATGTTTTCCTCGCCCGTCGCGGATATGTCGAGTAGCACCATGCGCCCGCTGACGCGCTGTTCGAGGTTGATGTATTCCTCCAACTCCATGTTTGGCCAAAAGTTAATCAACTGGATGCGTTCGTTAACCGAACCGATACGGTCAATGCGGCCAAAACGCTGTATGATCCGCACCGGGTTCCAGTGAATGTCGTAATTGATCACCGTGTCGCAGTCCTGCAGATTCTGCCCCTCGCTGATACAGTCGGTGGCGATCAGCAGATCGATTTCACCTTCTGCAGCAAGATCATCGGGACGCTCTTTGGATCGCGGCGAGAAAGCCGTCAGGATGCTCGTAAAGTCTTTCCGAAGCTTAGGCAGTGTCGTCTCATTATGACCTGCACCGCTTACAAATGCCGAGTGGATGCCGAGTTCTTTCTGTGCCCATCCGGAAAGCTCTTGATAGAGATACCGGGCCGTGTCGGCAAAGGCTGTGAAGACGATGACCTTCCGGTTTCCGCCGTTCATCGGCTGTCGGCATTTGCGTTCAATAACATCCCGCAGTGCCCGGAGCTTCGCGTCACGCGCTGCGCCCACCTGTTTTGCCGCCGAAAGGAGCATCGCAAGCCGATTTCGGTCTTCAATGAGATCCTGCCGCCAACGGACCCGATCCACGTCCTGCAATAACACCTTGACCTTGCGCCCGACGAGCAGGCTCTCAAAAGCCGGGTCATCCGCATCCACGTCCTCGATGTTGATTTCCTCAACCTCTTCGGCATGGGCCTCAATTTTATTCAGGGTGGCTTCAACATCGGCCAGCTGCCGTTTGATCGTAAGAGCAAAAGAAGTAACTGCACTTTCCATACGCTTCAGGACGTTCACCCGGAGCAGGTGCACAAGACTTTCCTCACGATCCACCTGCCGGAAGAAACTCTCGCCACCGCGAATCTGCGTGCTGTATTTGGCATCATAGGCCGCCTGCTTGTGTGGCAGCACATAACGCAGCGGCGCGTAGGCAGCAAGCGTAAGCCGCCGGATTTCGTTGTTGATATCGCGGATGGAACGGAACTCACCGGCAAGATCCACGTCCGGCTTGATGTTGATGGGCTTCAGCCGCTCTGGAAAGCGGCCTGTTTCCTGAGTGCCATAGTATTTTTCAACATGTTTACGGGAGCGTGCGATCGTCAACAGATCGAGCAATTTGAAGTAATCGAAACCGAGCATCTCCAAGAGCTGCGCCGGCTTCCGCTCGGCATCTTCGAGGGCAAGCCAGCGATTGAACTGAAGCTGTGCCTGCCGCACCGTTGTCTCGATGCTGGCAATTCCGTGGGCATCGAGCGCTCTATCATCCCCTTCAGTAACGAAGGCGATCTGATTCTTGAGATCAGCCAGGCGGTTGTTCACAGGCGTGGCGGAAAGCATGAGAACCCGCGTCTTCACGCCATCTTTGATGATGCGCCGCATGAGCCGGTCGTAGCGCGTTTCGCGCGTGTTGTGTGTGGCTTTGTTTCGGAAGTTGTGAGATTCGTCGATGACCACAAGGTCGTAATTGCCCCAATTGACGTGGGATAGATCGATGTCGCCGGAGGTTCCGCCGTCGCGGGAGAGATCGGTGTGGTTCAGCACATCGTAATTGAATCGGTCGGAGGCGAGAAAGTTGCGCCGGTCATTGGCCTTATAGAGCGTCCAGTTATCACGGAGGCGCTTTGGAGCCAGTACCAGCACGCGATCATTACGAAGCTCGTAGTATTTGATGATGGCAAGCGCCTCGAATGTTTTTCCCAGACCGACACTATCGGCAATGATGCAGCCCCCTAGACGCTCCAGCTTATCGATAGCTCCGACAACCCCGTCCCGCTGAAACTTGTACAGCTTCTTCCAGACAGTCGTGTTTCGGATGCCGGTGGCGGATTTGATGATCCGTTCCTCATCAAGCTCGTCACCAAGGTCTTTGAAAATCTGAAAAAGGGTCGAGTAGTAGACCAAAGAAGGCGGCTTCGCTTCAGCCAGTTGGTGGAGCCGTAACAGGAATCCCGCTTTCTGTTCTTCGGATGCAGGTAGACTGTTCCAGAGACTCGTGAACCAGGATCCGAGAATGGCGGACTCCTCGGGTTTTTCTGAGCACTGGATCAGACTGAATTGATTCCCTGGAGTGATACCCAGCCCATCCGTTGTGAAGGCACAGTTCCCTGTAATAACCCGATGTCGCTCCGAATCCGGTTTGCCCGCGATGAGAATGGATTGGGGCAGCAGGGCCGGAGCACCGCGTAGCTCCACCTTCTTTGCTACCCAGGATGCGCATTCGCGGGCGAGCCAGCGAAGTTGAAGGCGATTCCGAAAAGCACGGTCTGTCTCCGAGCCGGTCAGCCCAAGATCATATCCATCGGTTGCGGGGATCATCATTCGGCAAGACTCGAGCTTTTCAAGAAGATCGCGCAACTCTGCAAAAGCAAAGATGGAAAATGCAGGAGAAGCCATATCAAGTGACGACAGAGGAGCAATGGTGCCCCGTAGTTCATCGATAACGCGCTCGCCACCTGTGTTTTTAATCAGTTTCATGAGGACTCACGCAAATTTCTCTCGTTCTGCCGCACTGTTCCTTCGGATAATTGTTCCGCCCTTCCCTCATTCGCTTCTTCCGCGATGTATTTTTCCGCAGCGTCTCTTACCACCCACGCCAGAGAGACCTTCTTCTTTCGTGCTATCGCTCCGAGACTTCCGTAAACATTGCTTGGGAAGCTCACAGATGCCCGCGTCGCACGGGCTCCCCGCGCCCTAGCCTCTATTTTCTTTCCGCTCTTTGCCTTTGCCATAGCACTCCTGCCTCTCAAATCTGCACCACATTACACCACTTGATTTATCAAGAGCACGGTCTTTTTCACGAACAGGACTTCTCACGATAGTCCTGCCCCTTAATTACCATCAATTGCCTTCTGCGGCTGGCGTTCATGCGCGGCGGGCCAGGCGGGCTTTTCAGCCTGCGGGGCCGCACAGGCCGCGCCAGAGCAAAAATGGCTCTGTCACGGTTATTCCTGTGCGATCTGGCCCCTCCGGCACGCCCAGCCGGCCCCCCCGCTCCGTCCTCCTTGTTCCCTGCCGGGTTGAGTTAGCTCTCCCCCGCTCGTGAGAGAGCCAACATCAACTTCGAACAAGGAGGACACCATGAAAACCTGCACCAGCAACGACAACAATCACAGCGACGGGATCACGCGGCAGGACGTTTATACCCGCGTCACCGACCGGATCGTAGCCGACCTTGAGCAAGGCGTCAGAACCTGGATGAAGCCGTGGAGCGCCGAGCATGCGGCCGGCAAGATCACCCGTCCGCTGCGACACAATGGCACGCCCTATTCCGTGATCAATATCCTGATGCTCTGGAGCGCGGCCATGGCCGGAGGCTTCGCCGCCCCGATCTGGATGACCTTCGAGCAGGCGCCCGACGGGGCCACCCACATCCTGGTGCGGATAGCCGCCACATTGCTTAAGATCAGTGGGCTGATGCCACCACCGCGCCGCAGGACCACGCGACGTCGGTAACCCCCATGGCGTCGATCGCGGGCTGTCAGAGTCGGAGTGAATAGTACAGAGGGGCTGAGTGGGAATCTCCGCTCACTTGTAGGCGGGCGTCCACCAACACAACTTTCTGGATGTCGAGCGGCATCTGACAATTCGCATGCCGCGGAGTATTTGTCCGCGTGTGATCTGGCCCTTATGCGGGGTCTCCCGGTGCACTTCTGATGCAATTGTTCCCACTTCCGTCGGCGACGGGCGACCAACCCGGCAGCGCTTCGGCAAGGTTCGCCACGTCATATAGACCAGGGCTTCCTCGTCTCGCCTACGGCCCACACTGCCAGGGAAAACATTGGCATTGCCCACACAGAGCGCGTGATTGACGTCGAGTTTCTTGAGGATCTTGATCGCCACATCTTCTAGGCACTCCACGATGTTCGGATCGCACCGGAATGCAATGGCGCCAAACTCATGGCCTTTGCGTTTCGCGTGGCTCGCCCAACGTTGCTGCAACGTCGCGCGGGTCGCTCGACCCAAGTAGACTTCCAGCCGTGCCAAGTCACCCGCGGGATGCATCCGTTTCAGACCATGGATGCACCGCTGAATCATTTGCACCGCCGAGGCAAACTGCTGCCGATACACCGGCGCTGCTTGGATTGCCGGGCCCAGCCATCCCTCCACGATGTGGCCAATTCCAGCATAGATCGGCAAACCTTTGCTCATCTGTCACCTCCCCTTGGGTTTCCTGAGCATACCGCCTTGGACCCTGTATTCAAGGAATTCCCCTCTTCCGCTCTGCCTGGGGTCGCTTGACGAATTGGAGAATATTGTACGCTAAGACTGCTGCTACCTCGCACAATCAATGACTTACGCGGCACTTTGTTAAGAGCAGAAGTCCGCCCTTGACCCGCACGTTAAGCCATTGATTTGTAAAGCACTACACCGTACTTAACGTACAGCATTTTCCCTTTTTGCAAGTGAACCCAAGATGGGCAGGCTTCAGGACTTGAACCCCACTGCCAAAACTGAGGATCCATCCGAGCACTTCTCTTGTGTCGGCTACCTGGGGGCATCCGGACAGCTATCGGTACAGCCGGCTAGGCCGACGGAGGCCACGGCTCGCAATACTGGAGGTAGTGGAAGAAGGCTCGAAACAGTTGATGGTAGGCCGTGGTCATTTCATCATTTAGGCAGGGATCGGCCAACAGGCCGGCCGTTCGAAATTGGGTGAGGCAATGGGACAGGAGCCCGGTCAAATCGCGCGCATCGATCCACCGACTGCACGCCTCACAGGCCAGCCACTCGGGACTCATCATGGCGCCAATTCCGTAGTCTGGATGGAGATCCTCGGTGGCTACATGATTGAGCCCGTCAATGTTGTACACCGGCGTATCGCCAAAGACCTGGTCGGGTGTGGTCAGGCCAAACGGATGGGTGTGATACCGGACCGTGGGAGAAGGGCCTGAGCAGAAATCGCAGATGGCTGTCATGTGATCTCCATTGCCTATCTTGGAACAGCACAGGTGTGCGGCCGGTGAGGGGCGTCATCGCGACGGGCTCTCGGGGAAAGAGATGTCTTTTGGCCACTAGATCTGCGTGACCGCCTCCTCCGCCCCTTCCAACAACCGCTGCACTTCTTCCACATAGATTTCCGTCGTTGCATAGTGCTGGTGCCGCATCATCTTCTGCACGCGCGTCGGATTCGCATCATTGAGCAGCGCAAAGGTGGGGGTCGAGTGTCGCAAACTATGCACCACAATCCCGGGTTTCTTCACCCCGGCCAAGAGCAGCCCTTCCGTGATGATGCGATGAATGGCCCGCGTGGAGAGCCGCTTCCCCGCCTCCGTCATCACGTTCCCCCCGCGATCATAACAGGCCGTCGTGGCAAAGAGCGGAGCACTCCCTGGTAATGGACCTTCTCGAAGCGCGAGGTACGCCTGGATCCGGTCATAGACTTCCTTCAGCACCTGCACGGACTCATCGGCCGACCCTCGCCCCTTCCCATGCACCCACAGCCGCCATTTCTCTCCCGGCACCAGTTCCTGCAGATGTTCAATGCACGCCCGGCTCACTTCGATCGTGCGGAGTCCGGTCTTGAGCATGAGATAGGCCATCGCGACGTTGCGGGCGCGTTGCTCGTTTGTCTTTCGAGGATCCGTCTCCAATGCCGCGAGCAATGCTTTCGCATCCTCCACCGGCAGATGCCGGCGTGTGTGCTGCCGACTGCAGGTCCAGCCCTGGACAAAGTCGGCAGGGTTCACCAACCCCGGATGCAGCGGCACGAGCCAATTCAGAAACTGGCGGATGGCCGTCAGATAGCCATTCTTCGTGCGGAGGTTGGAAAAGCGCTGATCGAGGTAGACGCGATAGGCATCGAGACAAGTCCGATCCAGACGCCTGACGCGCGGATCCCTCCCCTGCTCCAACCACCCAATGAAGAAGCGGCCGCGTTTGAAATAGGTCCGGGCCGTGGTGGACCCCGGCTTCCGTTGCGTGAGCTGCCGCGCAAACTCGTCGAGGTAGACGCGCAGGCCAATCAACGTGGAGGACGACAGCGCCAAACAGACCGGCGGCAACTCTCCCCCGATCCGTCGAAGCGCGGTTGTCACTAACGGCACCAAGGCACTGGAGGCGTCTCGACTCGTCAGCTCTCTGTCAGGGGTCAGCGGCACGAGCTCCATCGTCCTCCGTCCTTTCTTGGTCCTCTCTCCATCTCTATATAATGGAGAGCCCTCTATCGGGCATCTCTCCTCACCAAGCTACTCAACACACCACGAGGCGATTTCATTTCGACCCGATTTCCCCGGTCTCTCCCCTACCCACCGCCACCCTACCCGCTTCCTGATCAAAGGTCAAGGCATCCGAGAAGGACACAATCCCTGATGCCTTCATATCGTGCCGGATTTTCTCATTGCTATTATGTCCCATAGTTGCTACCATAGCAATAATCTCGGACAAAGCGGTGCGGCTACCCATCCCACCATTTTTTCTTGTGAAACAATGACTTCTATTGAAATCGATGACTTTAATGGCCCTACCGAACCGGTGAGTCGGATGGTTCCGATTGAGTTGGTACGTGCGGCCTGTGATAGCCCGCTTGATTACATTGCTGTTCTACATCGATATCTGGATGGAGGGCTGACGGGTCTTTCCGCGGCCGAGCAGCGCCTCTTTTTACAACTGGTGCGAGAGACGTTGGCACGCGGTGGGGATCGAGTGCGAATAACAGTGCGCTCGCTGTCTGAGAAAACGGGGTTTAGTAAAGATACGGTGATGCGGGCCATTAAGAGGCTGAGTAGTCCGGAAGTTGACCTAGTGAATGTCGTGTCGTCAGGAGGTCCCCACTCCCCGGCTCACTATCAAATTCGCTGGTATACGTTTCGTATCCCCTTACAGGAGGGTGGCCGTCAACGATCCAAGCTACAAGTGTCAGCGTCTCCGTCTTCGATTGAAAGCCGTCTTGCGGAGTTGAAGCCGAAGGATCGTGAGAAGTTGGAATTTCATTATCAGTCACTCTCCAAAGAGGAGCTCAAGGGGATTCATGATCGCATTCATCTCAAATGTCGAGATTTAGGCGTGTCGCTCAGCAAAAAGGAGATTCAGCAATGTGTGCTGCTTGAGGTGTTACGCGAAAAAATGTTTCAGTACATTCGCTTCACCTATCCCAATCGTAATATCTTTTAGATGGCATTCCCCTCTATCAGTTTCCTATTATCATAAGCAGCTCTTATCTTGATGACCAAGCCTATTACTGGAAATCAAGTTTTTGACTGATCCGATTCAACGCGCTAGGGCTATGTCACTGCCTTCCTCTGAATTTCTGCCACATGGGTCGAGTTCAACCATCCTAAGTCTGAATTGTGCGTCTACATTCTCAGACCCGAACCTCCAGAACCTTCAGATTCGGTCTGTAAGATCGATCGAGCCAGAATTTCCTTTCTTCTAAGTTCGACATCGAACCTGATTAATAATTCTTAGCCACCAAAGATATTCCATTTCCCTCATTGAAATATCTATTATTTGCAACTTGCCTCGAAAAGTTCTCCGCTAACCAAATGATTTGAATTCACTGATAATACTCAGTGACCATATCTTCACTGCCGTTAAGTTCGATGTCGAACCTGAGAAACATCTGAATGATCCTCACCGCTTTAGATTTAATTGAGTGCCAATTTCACGAATCTATATTGAATTGGCGTGCTGTATGAAGATTCTGAAAACGTCTGTGCATATGTTTTAATGTTTCTCAAGTTCGATGTCGAACTTGGAGATGGGGGACTGTGGAGTGCGGGGATCAACGAGTTGATTGGGGGAGTGGGAGGAGAGAGCGGCAATAGGTTGGGCAAGAGTGGCTCTGGTGGCTATCTTGACGGGATCTCTTCTAGTAGGTGCTGCTGATGTCATCCTACAAGAGCGCCATTTGTAGGCGGTATGTCTCCTGTGAAAGGTGAGTCAGATTGATAGGTTATGAGCTATGTCTCCCGTTGAATGGCTATTCTACAAACTAGACGTTGACAGTAATAGCGAATCATGTTAGTGGTTCATCCCCAAGTGCATCCCCGTCGTAACTGCAAGATCCTGTCTTGTATTGATGGTGCACCTACTCCAGAGATCTGGAAGGGTGTCTGTCCCCAGCTCCACAATGGTCCAGCAGCGATGAAAGAATTGAGCAGGCTCCGGGAGAGCGAGGATTTCGAAGTACGACAAGGAATGGTCGTGTCAGAGGTGGGAAGTCTGGATGGCTTTCAATTGGCGCGGATTTCACTGTTCGGCATTGATAAATGTGATCGCCTGATCCGGATCTCATTCATTGATTATATGTGAGGAGGTTCCTATGACGTTACCCCGGCGGAATCGATTATGTATCGGCCTCCAAAAAGGGGGAGTGGGCAAAACGACCACGTCTGTCAATTTAGCTGAAGCGATGACCCGATTGATTGGGGAGAATGAAAAGATCCTCCTGATCGATCTGGATGCGCAACGGTCTTCGTCAAAGTCATTGGGCATTCCTGATGGGATCATGCCGACGGTTCGTGAATTACTCATTGATCCCAACAAAACCGTCGCGGATGTAATCCATCGGACGTCTGTCCCGCGCTTGTTTATCATCCCGTCGAGTCTCAAATTGGCTCCTGTTGAGAGCATTCTGACGGTGCCCGGTGAGTATGAGAACCCAATCTTCCAACTCTATTCCAAATTGACGCCCGAAGCAGTTGCGCCGTTTCGTTATGTCATTATTGATACCCCACCGTCTATGGGGCAATTAATGATGAACGCCTTGGGTGCCTCGGACTATTTGATTGCCCCGATGGAGTCCGGGAGCGGGTATTCCTTCGACGGCATTGACGATCTGTTGAAGCTAGTCACGTTGGTCAAGACGTCACAGCGGAAATTTATGAAAGCGCCGTATCATGCGGATCTGGAATTGCTCGGGATCGTGCTGACGAAACACGACAAACGGCAGACCCTTTGTAAGCAGGTGCATGTCGAGCTGCAGGATAAGTACGGCGGAGATGTCTTTCAGACCACGATTGCGTTGAGTGCCGCGGTGAAAAAGGCGGAAATTGCGAAACAGACGTTGCTCCAAAGCGATCGGAAAAGCACAGCGGCCCGTCATTATATGCAGTTGGCAGAGGAAGTCATGGCCAGGATCGAAGAACGGGACCTTGCGCTGGCTCAAAAGATGAGCACGTCCAATCAAGCAGAACCTTCTCTTGTGGGATAGGAGCGGACTATGAGTGGACAGAAAACGGGTCAGACGGATCGATCGAAGCCGAAATCGACGCCGGCGCCGGTGTCGGATCCCTCGAGTTCGGGCGGGAGTAAAGAGAGTCGCAAGCTGCAGGACCTGGTGCGGGCACGGGTCAATAGTGTCTTTACTGATGCCAGTCACGATGAGGATTTAAGTGAATTGGTGGCCCCGGTGATTCAGCAGCATCGCCAACCACCGATTACGCGTGTGATTTCCGTTCCGCTCAATCCATCCCCGGAGCCTGACCCATCGGTCAGCGCAGAGACGACGGCAGAGGCCGCGGGGACAGCGGTCGTGGCTCCGGCCTTGCCTCCTCCGACTGCGATCGTGGCGCCACATCCATCACAGAGCCAACCGATGGCCGATGGCGTTCAAGAGATTCCGATCGACCGGATTGTGCCGAGTCCGTATCAACCACGCGTCCAAGTGCACGAAGAAGCGGACGTCGAATTGGCTGATTCCGTGCGGTCCTCCGGCCTGTTGCAGCCGATCTTAGTGCGTCCGTTGGCATCTGGGCTCTTTGAGTTGGTGGCCGGTGAGCGTCGGTGGCGGGCCAGTAAGCAAGCCGGCCAGACCTCGATTCTTGGTCTTGTCCGTCAGGTCACGGATGAGGAAGCGGCCTTAAACGCGCTGGTGGAGAATTTACAGCGAGTCAATTTAGGGCCACTGGAGCTGGCGCGGGCCTATGATAAGACGCTCAAAACGTTTCACTTGGAGCAAGAAGAACTTGCTCGGCGTCTGGGGATCTCGGTCTCTCAAATCAAACATGCCGTGCGAGTCTTGGGGCTTCCGGCCTCAATCTTAGAACGAGTCTTGGCGCCAGAGACCGGTTTGGGTCTCTCACATGCGGCTGAGTTGTTGCCGCTGAAGGATCAACCGGATCGATTGGCACGTGTCGTGCGCGATCTCCTTGCGGAACGGTGGTCCGTGGATCGACTCCGGACGGAGATTGGCCGGACTCCCCGGATCAATCGTGGAGCCCAAGCCGTCCACTTTGAAGATCGTGGCGATAAAGGCTTTCGAATGAGTATCCGGTTCCAGACGAATCGCCCGCAAGATGTTCCAGAGATTCTTCGTCAGCTCGAACTCGCGGTTGAGCGGGTGAAAAGTATCGGTCGGGTCCGAGGATAACTTTTCAGAGAAGACTGATCTGGGGAGAAACTTTCGGTCAAAGATCGGACGCGGCGAGAAAACATTCGATTGTTTTGTGTTTTGATGTGTATTGAAAGAGAGACAGATAAGAGATTTCCAGGAATGGGAGTGGGGATACCACCCCTGGCAGTGGGTGAGCCATAGAGGATAGGGAGTTATCCACAGGGGGACGAGAGTTGACCGAAGCCGACGCGATACTTGGCCGAAAGGCCCGATACTTGACCGAAGATTTGGGCGACGGTTGACCGAATCAGGCCGAGCGTTGACCGAAGGGACGACGGTTGACCGAACGGATTGTGCGTGTAAGTGGCTGAATTTCTAATAGATGTGATCGTCATTTCTGGATCTGTACGTTAAAGACTTAACGAAAGAATACTCTACGTTACGACAGAGCACGCTGATTGTATGATGCCTTCGGAACAAAGCCCAGCCCTCCGATCAACCGAACTCCTGCCACGTGAAGCGCTCCTCACGGCTCCCGTCTTGTTGTTAGCCGAACATATTCTTGGGTCAATTCCACTCTGGGAAGTCAAACGCAAGAAATCCGGGGAAGGGTTGCGAGAAAAGGAAGTGGTTCGGGAGGTGTTCTTCCGCGGTGAATTGCGGAAGATTCCGCTGGTGATCTATGCGAGTGGGAATTTGGGGTTACCGAACTCTGTTGATTTGGAGCTGTTCCGAGGGTTTGAGCGATGGGCATTAGCAGAGCTGGGGCGTGAGAAGACGTTGCCGAGAGTGGTCAAGATCTCAGGTGCGGAGATCTTGCACTATGCCGGGAAAGAATCCTCTGGCCGGGCGTATGCCGAAGTGGATCGCTTCTTTTTACGGATGGCCGGAACAATGATCGCGGCGGGACGGAGTAAAACGAGTTTGGATGAGATCGAATCTGATCGATCGCTGGAAGAGACTGGAGGCAAGACACGTCTTCGGACCAAGAGAGGCATCGCATTCAAGATCTTTGGGACGGTGGTCGTGCCGGGGCAAGTCAACGGGACTGGTCAGCTGGCGGATAAATACGAAATTGAATTGGCCCCCTGGTACCGCGAGAGTTTATTGAACGGTAATTGCTTTGTGATTGATCACTCGTTGTTCGCAGGGATGCGAGGTTCTTTATCAAAGCTCCTCCATCAACTCCTGCATAATCTGTTTTATTTGGGCAAGGGTCATGCGGAGCAACGATACTCAGATCTCGTGGGATTTTGGCAGTTGAGTCGCTATTCGTCTCGATCGCGGGTGATTGAACAGTTTGCCGAGGCCCATAGTGAACTGACGGCGCGCGAGTTTTTACAGCGGTGTGAGGTTGTGCCGATTGAGACGGACGGGAAGAAAGATTTTGTCTTGGTGTGGGATGCGGGTGCGGCTTGGTGGAAGACGGAATCGCAGTATGCGGAGTTGAAAGCGAAGTACGAATTAGGTGAATCGAGTGGGCGGGTGGATCGAGAAGCGACGGTGATAGATCCATTCTTGAGCGGGTTGCCGGATGTTGTCAACGTCGACGCGCAGGCTTCAGGGGAAGATCCGACCGCTGCCCTCCGTCTCTTACATGAAGTGATGGAGTTATCCGGCCGTCGGAAAGATCCGGTGGTGTGGGAAAAGTGGTGGAAACGGGCGATTGGGACTGTGCCTCATGCGTTTATCTGGCGCCGGATTGGTGAGGTGCGGGAACGGAAAGCGCGAGGGGAACAGATTAATATGGGGAGTTATTTAAGTCGCTTGGTGAAGATCGACGCGCGGCGGGTAGGGGCGGCGTGGGCGGCAGAGTCTGAGAAGGACGGCAGTCGCTCATGAGCCAGAGGGCTTGTGTGTCTCCCCTTGTGATTTAGGAAGAGGGTTCGGTACACTAGCGATCGCGTTCCACTTGGAGGTGAGTATGGACCCTCTCTGCCTCGACGATTTTACTCACCGGGAAGCTATTCTGCTGCTGCAGATTATCGAGCAGAGTAAGCAGCTCCAAGACCGGGCCGGGTTTCAGTCGCTCTTTGAGAGGCTCCGCAAGTTC